>CAZZIZ010000006.1:8448-32267 GCA_964654535.1 uncultured Chitinophagales bacterium | reverse complement strand
GTTTTAATGGTGGGGTAGATTCGCAATTAGACTTTCAATTTACAGAAGCTTACTCAGGTTGCCCAAGTGACGCTTCAAATGCGTGGACATCTGTAGGTACAGCTTTAACTGCTGGTGACGATGATGCTACCGCTGCGACTTATAGTTTCGGTGCAGGTACTAGTGCAGCAGTTTATATAGCTATTCAATACACGGCAGATGGTGCAGGTGGTTCCGCTAGTCAAATTGATTTGTCAAATATTTCTTTAAGCGCGGATACCTGTCCTGCAGTTGGAACACCAGTTGTTTCGGCTTGTGCTCCAGCTGCTTGTTCAATAACTGGTGTTTCTGCTACTGGAAGTTGTGTGGGTGCAGATTACGTGTACGATGTAACATTTACGGCTTCTGGGGGTTCTGGTAATTACGATGTTGTAGACGTAGCAACTGGATTTGTTTTGGCTTCAGGAACGGGGTCGCCTATACAAGGAACTATTGTTGGTTCTACAAGTACGTCTGGATTCGATGCAGAAATTAGAGACGCTGCCGATGGTACTTGCGTGAGCACAATCTTTACGCTCTCTACATTAGATTGTTCGGCACCTTCTGCTTGTCCTGCTTCTGCAAAAATTAATGAATTTCACTACGACAACATAGGAACAGATATTAATGAGTTTGTAGAAATTGCTTTGCCTGCTGGTGCTGATCCTACTCAAATTCAAGTTGATCTCTATAACGGAAACGGTGGTGCTTCTTATGGAAGTACTGTATTAGCTGCGAGTGACTTTGTTAGTACCGACGGAACTTTGGACTATTACGTTTGGAACGTTTCAATGCAAAATGGAAACGATGGTATCGCGACAAGTTGTATTGACGGAACACAATATGAGTTCATTACATATGAAGGAGCTTTTATGGCAACCGACGGTCCATTTGCTGGAGTAATGGGAACTGATGTAGGTGTTTCCGAAAATAACGGAACCACTTTGGACACGCAGTCAATTATGTGCGATGGTGCTGGAGTCTATATGGATAGCTGTACAGCAGATGCTGGTGCTGCTAACGACTTGACCACTTGTGGTATGGTCGTGGTGAACGGATGTACCGATGCTGCGGCTTGTAACTTCGATCCGACTGCAACCGCAGACGATGGTTCTTGTTTCTCTATTGGAGATACTTGCGACGACATGGATCCAAACACAATGAATGACGTTTATACTGATTGCGCCACTTGCGTAGGTATGGCCGCAGCAATGTGTGCGGTGACTATAGATAGTGAAGTAGTTTCTGTCTGTAACGATGGTGGAACACCAAATGATCCTGCAGACGATACGTTTACGGTTACCGTAACAGCAACTGTTACTAATGGAAGTGCGATGTACACTTTATCAGATGGTACTGCGACTTCTGCAGCTACCGCTTCTGGAACCGCAGTGGTTATGGGGCCTTATCCTGCGGACGGTGCTACTACCGTTTCATTTACTGCAACTGATTCAGTTGATGCTGCTTGTACGGCTGCCAGTGCTGCCGCATCGGGGCCAGTTAACTCTTGTGCTTTGCCAGCGAATTGTTCACCAAACGTCGGAACCTATCCTTGGAACGGACAGTAAGAAAATTTCGATTTTTTTTCCTGACAATCCAAATAGGGTAAATGAAAATAAGAACACTAAATAATATAATCTACAGCTGTTGCTGCCTCTTGCTTTGCTTTGTTTTAAGCGACAGCTTGTTGGCGCAATGTCCAGGACCAGGAGTTGCTTGCAACGGTATGTATTCCAATGTTGTTATCAGCGAAGTGTCCGGAGACGCTGGACAGTCTGATGGTTGCAATGACGGAATAGTAGAGATTGCTGGAGCACCAGGAACCGATATCGGTTGTATGGTGGTTTCCAATTCAGAGTGGGCCGTAGTCCTGCCAACTGGAACTACAATTCCTGCCGATGGTGCGTTTCTAATTGCTTGCGCTTCAGATGCAAATTCAAATTGTGGAGTCGGAATCAATGGTGCCTCAAATGGACTAATTGCAGATGGAACCGAAGGCGATTTTAACCCGGGTTTTATTGCTGAAATAGATTTTGATGTTTGCGATGCTGCCAACGCTAATTTTTATGCGCCGGCTGCAACTGGTTTTACATTAGATAATACTGGAAGCGGGGACGGCGATCAAGTCGTTTTGTTTCAGCCAGATGGAACGGTTCACGACGCAGTGGCTTGGGGTGCCCCAGGTGCTGTTGGTAATTCAGATAATTGTGCCACTCAGTTGGGTCCATATACATTGGGAGACAATGATGGGAATGGCATTATAAATGACGATCTATCTTCTTTAGTCGGAGGTCGTTGTGATGGACAAAACAGTTCGGGTGTAGCGTGGATCCCCCCTGGAGATTGTGGCGCTGATTTGGTTTGTTATACGATGCCGCAAATAACAGATGCCGTTTATGTAATACCAGCTAGTCCAACATTTAAAGGATGTAACTCTTCTTACATCCGACTAGACCCTGGAACTTCACAGGGTGGAGCGAACGGTTCGCCATCTCATGCAGATGGATCATATACGGATCAACCAGTAGATGGAAATGGAAATCCAACTGGGGTAGGGACGACAACCATGGAGAACTTTACGCCAAGCGGATATAACAATAGTGCGTGTACGCCAAGTGCTGGCGAATGGTCTTACACAGATCATCCCAATCCAGGATTTGCCAACGACGTTCCTTCTTTTGCATTTTTTGTTGACAATAGTGTATTGTGCGCACCAGGAGATGTGACCTTTACGGTTGAGGTTTATAACTATCAAAGAGTATCTGATAACACGGATATTTTATCAGGAGTAGACAATTTGCAATTGGGATCATTAGTCGATGACCCTATCGCTGGTGGACAACAAGCTTGGCAAACCTTTGCCGTGGCTGGTGCGACAACTTCTATGACATATACTCAGACTATTAATACTCCAGGTATGTTCACCTTCGAAATGGTCTGGGATGATTTTTCAAACTGCTGTGGTTCTTCATCGAGCTTTGGTAATGAGTGTTACGAATCAATTGAGATGACAGTTGAGTTGGTTGAACCATTGGTTCTTACTGATGCGGTAATCGATTGTGACGCAGGTGACGCCAACGCAGGAACCGTTAATGCCGCTGATTTTATAACTGGAGGGTCGAATAATCTGTACGAATTGGTTTTGGATGGAGTTTCTCAAGGCCCGGCATCAGCTGCCAGTACCTTTTCTCTTGGAACAGGCGCGGCTACGACTTCTATTCAAATAAATGTGACCGACGGCTCTGGTTGTTCATCTTCTGTTTCAATGATGGTGGATTTGAATTGTTTGGCACCACCGGTTTGCCCGTCTGCCTTGGACAATACTGGAACTACTGCGGACGGATCTTTCTGTCCGGGTTCAACAGTTGATCTTTGTCTAAATGGAACAGACTTTCCTGCCGGCGGAGAAATTTGCTGGTATGGAGATGTGGTTGACCCAATTGATAATATGACTGGAATTCCAGTGGCTACAGCTGGCCAATTGGGTTGCGTAACTATTCCTGCTTCGGCAGTACCATCTGGTGGACCAGTGATTAATGAAGTCGGTTATGATCCTGTTAATAATGATGGATCTGGAGGTGAGTTCGTGGAATTCGCCGGAACACCGGGTTTAAACGTTGGCTGTTATATTTTCACTGATGGTGATTTTGTTGTGGTCTTTCCTCCGGGAACTACAATCCCTGCTGATGGCTTCTTGGTGGTTGGGAATTCTAGTACTATAGATGGCAATGCTGCAGATGTCGATGTTGATTTAGATACTTGTGGTTGTATTGGTGGAGATACGGATATGGTATTAACTAATGGTGGAGAGTTCATCAACTTGTTCGACGATACCGGAGCTTTCTTAGATGGTGTTGACTGGGAATTTCCTTCTTCGGGAAATAGTCCAGGAGGTACTGAAACTGTGCCTACAGTTGCCGGATGTACAAACCCTGCTTCTGTAACTACTCAGGCAGATGAGACGATTGGTAACGGAGGTGCTAATGGTGAGTCAATTTCTAGGGATCCAGATGTAACTGGTGGATGGGTGTTCTCAAGTAATGCTGGCGCGGGTACCGATACTACTATTGGTATGTCAAACGTAGGCACCGTAGCACCGCCTTGTTTCACCTACACATTAACCGATGCTGATTGCGGACCTTTCTTAGTAGAACCGGTCATTTCTCCAATCGATCCGAATTGTACAGGAGCCGATTTTAACTATGTCGGAGCAACAAGCACTTTTGTTGTAGACTGCCCTGATGCAGATTTAATAGCAGTTGCGCTTGATGTTTGTGAAGCGGCATCTAGTACCGCAGATGTAATTGTAAATATTGCTGGTGGAACGGGACCTTACACTTTGGTATACACAGCCGATGGAGGAACAACAACTCAGACAATAGCTGGATTTGCTTCTGGTGATCCAATTACCATTATGGGCCCGACTATGGGAGAGATTAAAGTTAGCCTAGTATCAGTAACGGATGAAGCTGGAGCGATGTGCATGGGAACCGTTGATACAGATGAGGCTTGTGTAAACATTCGCCCTCAAGAAACAATTACTATAACGGGTTCCAGCGCTCCGACAACGTGCGTGCCTTGCGACGGAACGGTAACATTTGATTTTGCAGCTCCTTCACCGCTTGCAATGGGAAACAGTTATGATATAGATTATACATTTAATGGAGCAACACAATCTTTGGGTTCGGTTAGCTTTCCATTTGTCTTGATGAATGCTTGCCCGGGAACTTACGATATAACATTGGCAGCAGATGATTTCGGTTGCGATGCTGTTGTTGTTTCGAACCCTCAGGTGCTAACTTCCTTTGTTACGGCTCCGGTTACGGTTGTTCAACCGGCTGCAGTTTGCGGCGATGGTTCGATAGATGTTGACTTAACTGATGATACCTTAATTGATTTGACTCCAAATTACAATGCAACAGATTTTGTTTTTTATTCTGTAGATCCGGCAACAATTCCAGCAGCTGCATTAGCTACTGCACAATTGCCCAGTACCACCGTTTCTGGTATTACGGCGACCACATCAGTTTGGGCATTGTATACAGATGTAGACGGTTGTGAATCTACTGTTGAAATAATTTTAGATGCAACTGGCCCTTGTCCGAGTTGTGCTATTACTATGGCTACATTGACACCTTCTGCATGTTCGGACGCTGGAACGCCTTCAGATCCAAGCGACGACACTTTTAACTTTACACTAGACCTTGTTCAAGGAGATCCAATATTCACGAATTTCACTTTCGATGGAACTGCCTTAGGTTTGTCAGCTACGGAAAGTGGTGTGTATGGGACGCAGTATACTTCAGGTAATGTAGTTATTGGAGCATTGGCAGGTACTACAGTTACATTGACCATAGTAGATAATACGGCCCCTAGTCCCGACACAATGTGTACCATCGATGTAGATGTCATTGTACCAGTAACTTGTTCAAACTACGTTTGTCCATTGATTACGGGAATTGCGGCGCCGGCTTCAATATGCCAAGGAGGTACATTCGATGTTGCTGCAAATGGTATAGCGAATATGGCTATGGCCATCAACACAGAAACAGATTTTGGAATTGACTTTGTTACATTTGGTGCTGGTTCGACATTTACTGGAACAGACCCTTATACTGGAGGAACAAGTTTGGCAACGGTACCTTTTGCTTCTCTTACAGGAACAGACCCGAGTCAAAACGCCTCCGCCCCTGGCTTGGGAGCGACCTTGGCAGCAGGAGTACATCAAGTTTGCGCAATTCTAGATTCTACACCAACAGGTGATGCTACTTGTAGACCGTTTACATGCTTGACTATAGAAGTTTTTACAATACCGACATTTACAGCTATGACGAACTCACCAGTTTGTGATGGTGAGGATTTATTATTAATGGCTAACACTCCAACAGTAGGAACGGCTCCATTTACTTGGGATTGGTCCTTCGGTGGTGCAAGCGTTGCAACTACACAGAACTTTACAATCGCAGCGGCGACTGTAGCAAATAGTGGCAGCTACACTGTAACACTGACCGATGCCAATGGTTGTATGAGTTCTCAAATGGTGACAGTTGTGGTTAATCCAAATCCTACCTTGAGTGTAACTCAGCCTGACCCAATTTGTGAAGGACAAACTGTCGACGTTTCAGCATTAATGTATGGTGAAGCACCTACAGGTGGGACATTTACTTACCACTCAACTCAAGCAGATGCCGACAATAATGCTGCTCCATTATTAGGAACGACGATTAGTGTGAGTCAAGATATTTATGTGCGTTATGAATTGGCAACAACTTGTTTCGCTACTACACTAGTAAGTGTTGTTGTAAACCCTAATCCGGTTGTAGATATCGCTGATCAAGTTATCTGCGCCGATATTACGAGTGTTGATTTAACTGCCTTAGAACCAATGGGTCAAACGGGAGGTGCCTGGACGACTGGTGGAGCCGGAGGAACAGCTGTCGCTTCTCCTACTATGGCAGATCCTAGTACTGGACCTTTTACTTATACGTTTACAGATACAAACGGATGTTTTGCAAGTGATGATGTGGCCTACACGATCAACCCTCTTCCTGTTGTAAGCATTGCAGGTCAAACTATCTGTGCAGATGTTACAAGTGTCGACTTAACCGCCCTAGAAACAATGGGACAGATGGGTGGTCTTTGGTCAGCTGGAGGAGCTGCAGTTGCTAGCCCAACTGCTGCCGATCCTACGAACGGACCTTTTACTTATACTTTTACAGATGCGAACGGTTGCACTGGTTCAGGTAACGTTGCATACACAATTAACCCATTACCAGTTATAACTATCGCGGACCAAACTATTTGCGCAGATGTTACAAGTGTTGACTTAACCGTTTTAGAACCTTTGGGACAAATGGGCGGTGCATGGTCTAGTGGAGGACTTGCAGTTGCAAATGCCACTGCGGCCGACCCTATAATGGGTCCGTTCACATATACATTTACAGATGCTAATGGTTGTGTTGGTTCTGATGACGTAACTTATAATATTGATGCGCTACCTGTAATTACTTTACTCGATCAAGCAGTATGTGGAGACGTTACTTCGGTTGATCTCACAATGTTAGAGCCGATGGGACAAACTGGAGGCGCTTGGGTAAATGGAGCTGGTGCCGCGATTGGCGATCCGACTTCTGCAGACCCTACGACAGGTCCCTTTACATACACATTCACAGATGCCAATGGATGTACTTCGACAGGAGTGCTTAGTTATACTGTTGACCCACTTATCGAAGTCGTGGCGAGTGCCACTTGTACAAACTCAACTGACTTAATTGAATATTTCGTTGAAGTAACAAGCGTAACCGGCGGCGACCCTGCTGCACAATACACTGTAAGTGTTGGTGGCGGAGCGACTCAGGTTTTTACTGGAACAAGCTTAACCTTCGGACCATTCTCACATAGTGGAACGGGAACTGCTGTCCAAATCGTCTCAGTAGATAATAACATTGGACTTTCCTGTCCAGTTTCCGTAGAGGTTTTAGAAACACTTTGTGGTCCTTCAGGGGTTACTTGTGATTGTACCGCTGACTCATCAATTGGAGGGGAAATATTATCCATTTCGGAGCCAGGTACTTTTAATACGATTACGCATACTCAGATTTATGTTTTAGTTGATACTTCGGGTAACATTATTGTTTGGAATAATACTGGTCAATTTTCAGCTCTAGCAGACGATACATATGACGTCTACGCAATTAACGTGGACGTTGCAGATCAGGCAGCATTAGAAGCTGGCTTAATAACAGGAACTGCGATTAGCGCATTTATTCCGGACGGAGCTTTTATGGGACTTTGTTATACAATCTCTACTCCGGCGAACTTTGTTGTGGCCTGTCTTCCTGATGAACCTGCACCAAGTCCACTAACTGTTTGTGCAGACGCTCTTCCGCAGACCTTTACCGGCCCAGCTGGATTTACGTACTTGTGGAGTGATGGTTCAACAATGCAATCTTTTACAACTAGTTCTGCTGGATCCTTTACACTAACCATAACAAATGCTGAAGGTTGTGAGCAAGACTTGGTTTATGAATTGATTGTAAACCCTCTTCCAAATGAAACCACTACACCATTAGTGGTTTGTTCTGATGCAGGACCTCAAACTTTAACTGCCCCGGTAGGCTTTACGAATCTCTGGTTTGATGGAACAACCGGCCCGACGGTACAGGTTAGTGTGACAGGAATGTACACATTGACCATTACTGATGGAAATGGATGTGCGCAAGACCTGATTTATGATGTCACAGTCAATCCAGTTCCAATGGAACCCGCTCCTTCACCTATAGTAGTTTGTCAGGATGCGACTCCTGTTACCCTAACTGCTCCAGTAGGTTTTACGAATCTCTGGTTCGATGGTTCAACTGGTCCAACAGTACAGGTTAGTGTGACTGGCATGTACGCTTTGACAATCTCTGATGGAAATGGATGCACCCAAGATTTGATTTACGATGTCACAGTTAATCCAGTCCCAATGGAACCAGCTCCTGCTCCAGTTGTGGTTTGTCAGGATGCTGCCCCTGTAACACTTACTGCTCCTGTTGGCTTTACGAACCTCTGGTTCGATGGCACTACGGGACCGACTGTTCAGGTGAGTGTAACGGGTATGTATTCATTGACCATCTCGGATGGAAATGGATGTACCCAAGATTTAATTTATGATATTACGGTTAATGCGGTTCCAATGGAGCCAGCTCCTGCACCAATAGTAGTTTGTCAGGATGCAACTCCTGTTACCTTAACTGCTCCTGCAGGTTTTACATACGTATGGAGCGATGTAATCGGAACGACGGCACAAACATTGGACGTAAGCACTTCGGGAATAGTCTCGGTGGCGCTCACCGACACAAATGGTTGTATGCAAATTTTGGATTATGATGTAACAGTTAATCCGCTTCCGAATGAACCGGCACCTGCGCCAGTTGTGGTTTGCCAAGATGCTTCGCCTGTTATTTTAACTGGTCCGGCTGGATTTACTTATCTCTGGTCTGACAATACCAATAATCAAACTTTCAGTGCAAGTACAAGTGGGACTTTTGATTTAACCATTACAGACGCAAATGGCTGCTCTCAGCTTCTATCTTATATGGTAACGGTCAATCCTCTCCCAGTATTGACCGATATGAACCTTTTGGTATGTGAAGATGTTCCTGGTGGAGGATTGGAAGCAACAATAGACCTTGCCTCTTTGGAAGCCTCAATAGGAGGAACTGGCGGAACATTCGCCGATTCTGGAGGAGTATTGGTTGCAAATCCTATGAGCGTATTTATTTCAGGCACCAATCCTTTTGTTTTTACTTACACCTTTACAGATCCAAATTTCTGTTCAGACATTGCGATAATTACTTACAACGTAATCCAAACTCCAGTAAATGTTGATTTGGTCTTTGACATATGTGATGTCGATGCTGGTGCTATTGATCTTACCGCATTGGAAATGCAGATTGGAGATACAGGTGGAACTTGGAGTAATGCTAGCGGTGTTATTGGAAACCCAACGAATGTCGCAGCTACTGCGGGTAATAATGTCTTTACCTACGACGTAACCGATGCAAATGGGTGTGGGTTTAGTGCAAATGTTACCTACAATCTTTTTACTGGTCCAGTGATTACTGCTAATTCAGTGTGTACGGGTTCATCCGATTTAAACGAATACTTCGTTGAGGTTTCTTCCGTTTCTGGAAGCGATGCGAATGGAGAGTATTTAGTTTCTGACGGATCAATTACCATTTTGTATACAGGTAGTCCACTTACTTTCGGCCCTTATATTCATTCTGGTTCTGGGCTCGGTTCCGTAACGCTAGACGTTGAAAACGCCAATGATCCAATGTGTATGAGCAGCATTAATGTTTTGGAAACGTTATGTGGTCCTCCAACTACTTGCGATTGTACTTTGGATCCAACTCCACTTACGATTTTAGCTGCTTCTCAGCCAGGTACTTTTAACACTAACGCTTACACGAACTATTACGTCCTAGTTGATCAGTCCACTGCAACGGGTGTTATTCTCGCTTGGAACAATACTGGTTTGTTCTCTGGATTAGCAAGCAATACTCCTTACGAAGTAATTGCCGCTAATGTGGATGACCTCGATATGGCCGCATTCATTGCCGCACTTAACAGTGGAGCAAGTTCTTTTGATCTTAGCGGAATGACCGGGCCTTTTACGGGTCTGTGTTATACAACAAATTCCACTCCGGCATTATTTAATGTCGATTGCGGCTGCTTTGTTTGTCCAACAATTGATACCGCTAGTTCAAGTGGGCCAGTCTGTGCTGGTGAGACCTTCGATCTTACTGCTACAGGTACTTTGTTTGATATGGCAGGAAATGGGAACACAAACTTTAACGTTCTTTTCGGCTACTATGCTGGAGCAGGAGTTACTACTGATCCATATGTTACTGCTCCGTCTTTGTTTAATGGTGGTGCTGCAGTTACACCTGTAGCTGGTACAGCTATGCTTATGGGTATGGGAGCGAGTTTAGCTCCTGGAGATTATACGGTGGTTGCATACCTTGCTCCTGATCCGACCTTAATAGATATGGCTTGTAATCCGTCAATTGCTATCGACGTGACGGTAAACCCATTACCAAACGAGCCTGCACCAGCACCAATAGTTGTTTGTGCAGATGCAACGCCAGTAACTTTAACTGCGCCTGGCGGTTTCACTTATTTATGGAGTGATGCTTCAACGCTTCAAACGTTAGAGGTTAGTTCGACTGCTATTTATTCAGTAACGCTTTCGGATGCCAATGGTTGTGAGCAAGTTTTGGATTACGATGTAACTGTAAATCCATTACCAAACGAGCCAGCACCAGCACCAATAGTGGTTTGTGCAGATGCTACACCAATTACCTTAACTGCACCAACTGGCTTTGCTTATCTGTGGAGTGATGCATCAACGATGCAAACTTTAGACGTTAGCTCGACTGCTATTTATTCTGTAACACTAACAGACGCCAATGGCTGCGAACAAGTATTGGATTACGATGTAACCGTTAATCCACTGCCAAACGAGCCAGCACCAGCACCAATAGTTGTTTGTGCAGATGCAACGCCAGTTACTCTAACAGCGCCTAGCGGTTTCACCTATTTATGGAGTGATGCTTCAACGCTGCAAACTTTAGACGTTAGTTCCACTGCAATTTATTCAGTAACGCTTTCAGACGCTAACGGTTGCGTGCAGATATTAGATTACGATGTAACTGTTAACGATAACCCAACAGAGCTTGCTCCGATGCCTTTATTCGCATGTTCAGGTGATATAACAACCTTCACCGCACCTGCAGGATTCACGTATTTGTGGGATACAGGAGAGACTACGCAAAGTATCAATGTTACGACCACCGGTATGAATACCCTTACCATTCAAGATGGGAATGGTTGTACACAAGATCTTGTTTATGCAGTTACTTATTCGGACGTGCCCACAATTAATGCAGTTGCTTCTTGTACAGGTTCAACGATTCTTAACGAGTACTTTATTGATGTAGATGTTACGGGTAGTGATACTTACGATGTCACTGTAGCGGGTGTAACTCAAGTTTATTCTGGAGCAACTTTAACCTTTGGTCCAATTGCACATAGTGGAAATGGACTGGGAACCACTGCAGTAAGCGTAGCCAGCCAGTCCAATGCTAATTGTACTGCAACAGAAAATGTATTAGAAACGCTATGCGGACCGGCGACGACTTGTGATTGTACCTTGGCTCCAACGCCATTAAGCATTCTCGCGTCATCTCAACCGGGAACCTTCAATAGCAATGGCTACACCAATGTCTACGTCTTGACCGATGCGAATGGTTTAGTAATTGCTTCAAACAATACTGGACTGTTTAGCGCATTGGCTCAGCTGACCAGTTACGATGTAACTGCAGCAAATGTTGATGACGCTGACTTGGCTGTTTTTAACGCAGCAATAAGCACGGCAACACTTTCTGACGTACTTAATATGACAGGTGGCTTGACAGGACTTTGTTATTCGACAAGTGCGCCGGCTAATTTCAATGTTGATTGCGGCTGTTTCGTTTGCGACTTGCCGGTTATTACAGCAGTGTCCTCATGCGCAGGATCGACCGACCTCAATGAGTACTTTGTAGAAGTTGATGTAAGTGGCAATAATACTTACGATGTAGAAATCAACGGCGTAACTCAGACTTATGCTGGCTCCACCCTGAGCTTCGGACCATTTACCCATTCGGGGTCGGGACTTGGAACACAAATGGTTACCGCTTCTGCTCAAGCAGATGCAACATGTTTGAGTACCGTAGATGTATTAGAAACACTTTGTGGACCAGCAACGACTTGTGATTGTACCGACCCATTTGCGCCACTTACTATTTTGGCTTCAAGTCAACCTGGAACTTTTAATACTACAGATTACACCAACGTATATATTCTTTCAGATGCGACAGGTGCGATACTTGCTTCAAACAATACTGGTTTGTTCTCCGGTTTAGCCGCGAATACTTCTTATGATGTTACTGCTGCAAACGTGGACGATATAGACTTAGCAGCCTTTACATCTGCATTAGCTGGTGCTAACATATCGGATGTTACAGGAAATGCTGGTGCTTTTGCTGGACTTTGTTTCCTGACCAGTGCTCCTGCCAACTTTAATACGGATTGTGGTTGCGGATTCTTCGATCTAGCATTAACGAAAACGCTAAGCACACCGGGACCATATTTCGCGGGTCAAAATGTAATCTTTACGATTGAAGTCTTCAACCAAGGCGACTTTGATGTGTTCGATGTTGTAATTGGAGATTACATTCCTGCTGCTGGATTAATATTTAATGCAGGCGATAATGCTGCAGCACCAAATGATTGGGATGTGGCACTGACGCATACCATCGCTGGACCAATTCTTCCAGGAAGTTCTGTCTTAGTAGATATCGTTTTACAAATTGATCCGGCTGCTATGAACGGAGCGACTTTGGTTAATAATGCAGAGATTCTTTCTGCCAATGATGCCTTAGGTGCACCAATAACAGACCAGGATTCTACTCCGGGAGACAACCTCGGCTTAGATGAAACGGGAACAGATAATGATGTCGACGATGATTCTACCGGTGGTACGGACAATCCAAATGACAACGATGACTACGATCCAGCACCACTAACAATTTCTTGCCCTGACATTGCCGTGTCAGATCCAGGAATCAATCTATGTAGTACCGACGCTGGTACTGTTGACTTAACGCTATTTAATGCCACGGTTAATCCTACACCGGGTATTACAATAAACTGGTACGATGGTCCACCGACTACCGGAACCATACTTTCACCTGCTACGAATGTAGACTTGAATTCAGCCCTAGGGGAAAATCTCTATGTCGAGGTAATCGACTTGTCGGGCTGTAGCAATTTTATTTTGGTAAATGTTACAATCAGAAATGTTGGTTGTGGCGGATCACAATTCCCTTGGAATGGTCAGTAACATTAAAGTGAAAATGAAAAAGAAGAGAACAATGAACTATTCAGCATATAAAGTTTCCTTACTTACTGTATTGGCCCTTATGATCAATATGCAAATGGGCTTTGGTCAATGTGGAAACCTTTACATCTCGTCCGTATTCGATGGGCCACTTGCGGGCGGAACACCTAAAGGTGTTCAACTTTGTGCAATAGCCGATATCGCCGACCTAAGTCTGTATGGTATTGGCTCCGCCAATAATGGTGGAGGAACCGATGGGGTAGAGTTTCCATTTCCTCCAGACGCTCTTTTGGCAGGAGAATGTATTTGGGTTGGAAATGAAGTGACTCAGTTTACAAACTACTTTGGATTTGCACCTTGTTATAATACGGACGCGCTAAGTGTAAACGGTGATGACGCAATAGAACTTTTTTGTGATCCAGCGGGTGATCCTACGAACGCAGGAGTTGTTGAAGATTTGTTTGGCGATATCAACGTTGATGGAAATGGAGAGTGCTGGGAATATCTTGATGGATTCGCTATCAACACGAATAGTGCACCAAACAATGGCGTGTTCGTTTGTGGCGATTACACCTATTCTGGAGTGGATGCTTTAGACGGATGTAGCACTAACGCATCCTGCGCAAATGTTATTCCAAATGCTACGCCTTGTCCAGGCGCTCCAGTTGGCTGCGATATTTCTGCTGTAGCGATTGCAGGACCAGGATGTGCAGGTAGCGACTTCTTGTTTACCATTAGTTTTTTACCCTTAAATGCAAGTGGTACGTATGATATTGTAGATGTTACCAATGGTGTTACACTGGCGACAACCACGAGTTCACCCATCACGGTATTAATTCCAGGCAACACATCTACAGCAAGCATTGATATCAATGTCGTCGATGCCAATGATGCAACTTGTGCTGGAACTCCAGTGAGTTTGCAGCTATCAGATTGCTCAGTGATGACCGCAGGATGTGGTGGAGATTTGTATATCTCTGGAATTATTGACGGACCTTTAACGGGAGGTGTGCCGAAAGCACTGCAACTATGTGCAACGGCAGATATCCCCGATTTAAGTTTATATGGAATTGAGTCTGTAACTAACGGAAGCGGAAGTTCTGGTGTAGCAGAATTTACGCTTCCGGCAGACGCTATATCTGCTGGCGATTGCATTTGGATTGCCAATGACAATCTAGGCTTGGCCCTTTACTTCGGATTTCCCCAATGTTATAGCGATGGGGTTTTAAGTGTTAACGGCGACGATGCGATTGTTCTTTATTGCAACGGAGTGATCTCAGATGTATTTGGTGATCCTAATACTGATGGCACAGGACAAGTTTGGGAGTACTTAGATAGCTGGGCGGTTTCAAATGATACTAGCCCAAGCCCAATTTTCAATCCTGCCGATTGGACTTATGGTGGAGCCAACGCACTCGACGGTTGCGCAGACAATGCAACTTGTGCCAGCCAATATCCGAATACAAACTTTGCGTGTAGTGCGCCAGCTTGCGGATCACTTACTTACACAGCAGTTGCACAATGTGTAGATCAGTTCGGCGCCAACTCAGACGAAAACGAGTTTTTTATTCTGGTTGACATAACCGATATCGGTGCAACTCCTTCATTGCAAATAAGCGATGGAACCAATGTTACCGCAGGTATCACAAATCCATCGACAGTTCTATTGGGGCCATATACCCATTCAGGAGTTGGAAATGCAGTAATAAACATAGTAGTGAGTGACGAGCTTACCGGCGTTTGTAGCGATACAACCGAAGTCGTAGAAACACTTTGTTGGGATGGAGATGGAGATGCATCCTACGGAGACATAGGAACGGCTTGTTCTTGTGGAATTGCGCCACCAGGTGTGGCATTTGCCCAAGCCGCACCGGGTAGTTTTACTTCCGGTGGTACTTCGGGTACAACACAACTTTATGTAATAGTAGATCAAGCGAGTGGACTGGTGATTGCCGATAACAGTGGCGCTACTTTCAACTTTACTGGTTTGTTCACTGGTTTGCCGAACAGCACTTTTGATATCTATGCCGTCAATGTAGACGATGTAGACTTTGCGAACCTAACAGGAGGTATTACTGTTGGAACAGATTTCCTCACTTTTATAAATGGATTCAGTGGCTGTAATGCAGTTTGTGGTCCTGGATCTGTTACTGTTAGTTGTACTTGTTGCCCAACCTTTGCTGCACTTTCTGGTGGAGGAACGTTCTGCCAAGGTTCAACATTCGATTTGAATGCAACTGGCCTAACGGAAATGGGACAAGCATTCAACTTGGAAACCGATTTCGGAATCGAATTCGTTTACTTCTCTTCAACACCAACCGACCCATACCTGGGTGGAGCAAGTTTGGGAATCGTACCATTTAGCGCCTTAGGCAATGCGAGTTCAGAAGCCCTGCTAAGTGGTGCTACAATCAATGCAGCAGGCGGAGGGAGTTTCGAGGTCTATGCAATACTATCACCCGTTTCTGCCGATCCAACTTGTCGACCAAGCGTTATGACTACGATTGATATTTCGGACCCACAAGTTACACTTGCACTTGATATTGAAACTTGCGAAAGCGAAGGTCCGACAACTTTTGTTGGAAGTGCAGGAACGACGACCGACTTTATGCTCGACCCAATTGAAGGGCAGTGCCCGACTTGTGTAATCGACGAAGGTGTGTTTAGCATCTCACCCGACGGCCCGTACTTTACAGATTCAGGTTCGGGAATCTCATTCGACTTCGACGCTTCCGCGGCTGGACCGGGTAGCTATGTAGTTACCTATACTTATACCGACGACTTTGGTTGCTCAAACTCTGCAACTGGAACAATAGAAGTGCTAAGCACTATTGTCATCAACTCAACTGCACCTACCGATTTATGTACTGCAGTTGGAGCCTTTAACTTAATTGACTTTGTCGATTTACCAGGAGGTGTGTTTACAGGAACAGGAATTAGCAGCGCCGCTTTAGGAACATTTGACCCGAGCTTTTCTGGGGTTGGCGTGTTCAACTTTGTGTACACCATCAACGACCCCTCGGCTTGCGCCGATCCATTATTGATTACGATAAATGTAGTTGACGACTGTTTGGCGGTAGGAATTCCAACCACCTCGGAATGGGGACTACTGTGCCTGGCGCTAAGTTTGCTGAGTGTTATCACTATTTACGTGAGACGACGGGAAGGTGAAAGGGTCTATACCTAAAAGGTAAAATAGAAATTGTTACTTGGTTATAGGGGAGTGTCTTCGGGTGCTTCCCTTTTTTTATTTGGGCGTGCCCCTGCTTATTTCTTGCTGCGCAAAATAAGCAGGGCCGGGCTATCCGAGACTCCGCTTCGCTTCGGTCCCTCTCTTGTTTCGGCAAAGTAAATCCTTCTACCGCTAAGGCGGTAAGTCTTTACTGCTTCAACAAAAGCGACTACTCCCTTTGGTCGTCTCTCTACTATCCCTCACGCGAATTAGCGAATATTCTCTTTTTGCTAAGGCGCTAAAACTATCTCAAGAATAATCTTCTAAAGAAATTTAGCAAGACATCTGTATAACATGAAATTTACTCCTAACTTAAAACGAATAGCATAGTTCCACCTTTGTAAAATAAGAATGTTATGAAGAACTTCATTCTTCGACTAAGCCTAAAACTAATCGCGTGCTCCCTTTTGTGGTGCACATTCATGTCGGTTAGCTTCGCTCAGATTTCCATAAACGAGTTCTTAGCCTCCAACGCTTCAAAAGGAGAAGACTTAGAAAACGATGCTTTTTCAGATTGGATTGAACTCTACAATGCCGGATCACAAGGTGTAGATATAAGTAACTACCATCTCAGCGATAACCTCGACGACAGTACGAAATGGGGTTTCCCAAACAACACATTCATTCCTGCAAATGGCTTTCTTATTGTTTGGGCTGATGGACTTGATACAGGTTTGCACAGCAATTTTGCTCTGAGTAAAAGCGGTGAATCAATAGGCTTATACAATGACAATCAAGAACTGATTAGTCAGGTGTCATACGATTTACAAGAAACAGATATATCCCAAGGGCGCACGATTGATGGAACTTGGAGGTTTTATACGCAACCAACTCCTGGTGAAGCGAATACAACTCAGGCGTTTAACGGTTTCGCATTCTACCCGGTAGACTTTAGTTACCAAGGAGGTTTTTACAATGATGACGTAGAACTTACTTTAAGCTCACGAGGTGGCACAATACATTATACGACAGACGGAAGCGACCCAACTATTAGTAGCAATGTTTACACGAACCCCATTGAAGTGAACGGCACCACCGTTGTTCGTGCACGAACTTTTATCACTGGTTTAATTCCGGGGCCTTTAAATACGCATACCTATTTCATCGAAGAAGGATTAGAAGAGAGAGGCTTACCCGTCTTTTCTATTAGCGCGAATCCGGGGACGTTCTGGGACCCAGACACAGGAATTTATGTACAAGACTTTAAGCCAGAGTGGAGGTATGAAATCAACATGGAGTTTTTTGAAGCGGACGGACGACGTGGGTTTTCTGAACCGGCTGGAGTAAAATTAGTCGGGCGAAGTAACTGGCGCATTCCGCAAAAGATGTTGCGCTTTCAGTTTGATAAGCTTTATGGTGAAGACATCTTAGAGTATCCCATGTTTTACGATCACGATAGAGACCGATTTAAAACGCTCACTTTCCGAAATTCTGGTCGCGACTGGTCGCATACATTGTTCCGGGATTGCTTTGGACAGGAAATGGGAAAACCAGAAATGGACCTCGATATATTGCATTATAGACCTGCTAGCGTTTTCTTCAATGGGGAATATATGGGTATCCACAATGTTCGTACCCGTGCCGATGAATTCTATGCCCAAGAAAACTATGGCTTCGATCGAAGCAAGGTCGACGTTATAGAAAACGATGGAGTCGTATCATCGGGAAGCAACGAGCGCTATTTCCAGCTCTATGAATCACTTGAAAAAGACCTGAGTATTGAAGCGAATTACCAAGAGGTAATAGCCCAAGTAGATATCGGAAATTTTACCGATTACATGCTGCTCGAAATGTTCGTGCACAATGCGAGCTGGAATCACAATATAAAGTTGTGGCACCCTGGAACAGAAGATGGAAAGTGGCGCTGGTTTATAGTCGACTTAGATCGTGGACTTACGGCCTTGGGTGGCTATGGTATGGACGAGTACACCAATCCCGATAACAACCCCTACTTCGCAGTGCTTCCATTGCAGAAGCTTTTGGAGAACAACACTTATCGCGATTACTATATTCATCGCGCCAACACTTTGTTTAGTACTGCACTGCACCCCAACCGCATTAGCGATTTGATTAAAACTTTTGAAAAAGAAATTGAGAAGGAAATTCCTTATCACATCGAACGCTGGGAGGGAACATCTTCGGTATATGGAGAAGCTATTCCCAGTGTAAAGGAGTGGTTGACTAAAATCAATGTGCGGGAGATAAGCCTAAATACGAGACCGCACTTCTTAATGAAGGACATCAAAAATCATTTTGATTTAGGACCGCTGAGAGAAATTTATTTAGCAACTGATTTAAACGAAGGCCAAATAACTTGCAATGATGTTCCTTTTGCCAAAAGCACACTTGTAAGTCAAATATTTTCTGACTCGCCCTTTGTACTAGGAGTTAATACAAAGCCTGGTTATTCATTCGATGGGTGGAGGCCGCTTAGAGTGCGGAAACTAATTGACAGAGAGTCCGAGTGGAGTTACTATCACCCTTTGGATGAAGTAGCTCAGGCAGGATGGATCAATAGCGATTTCGATGATAGTTCTTGGTCTCTAGGAGAAGCTCCCTTAGGTTATAACAGTGGAAACCTCAATACAGATATTGAGCTAGATGGCGATTATTTTCCAGCGACGGCCTACTTTAGACATCAATTCGAGATTGATGAGAATCAGAGTCAAGCTTTTGAAACAATCCTGAGATCGCGTTTCGACGATGGGATCATAATTTACCTAGATGGACAGGAGTTAGCTAGAAAGTCTATGGCACGCGTTCCTCACGACGGAAGTACCCTGACGGGATCGGAAATACTAAGTGCGGGCGAGTCAAACTACTATCAATGGGAATTGCCGAAGGAGCTTTTGATACCTGGTCAGCATACTATTGCAGTTGAGGTTCACCAAATGGAAAATGTAAGCGAAGATTTGGCTTTCGATTTGGAGTGGTTAGTTTTCGAAAAAAGAGAGTTGCAAGAATTAATTCCGGCGATCAATGTGCTGGATATTTCTAGTAGTGAGCATGACGCTTACTATCCAGTTTTTACGAAGGAAAGCAATTGTGTACTGCCAAGAATAGTTGATGAGCCTTTTGTGCTTAGTCTAGACTGCTCTCCCTATTTGTTAAATGACAAAATGCGTGTAAGTCCTAGCGGGGCTCTTTTAATTCAACCGGGAGTCGAGATATTGTGTAGCGAAAATAGTGGAATCGTCGTTGAAGGCTCATTAGTTGTAAACGGAACTTCAAGTCAAGAAGTAGTTTTTCGCGCCAACCACGAAGCTGCACAGAATCATTGGGGCAACATATTCATAGACAATGCCGTTGGTGAAATCCTATTGAATCATGTTAAAATAGAAAATGCGAGCAGGGGAATAGATCACTTTAGAGAATTGGCAGCAATCTCAGCGCACAATACTGATGTTGTAATAGAAAATATGCAAGTCAAAAATGTTTTTCGCAACGCTATTTACGTTGAAGGCGGTAGTCTTGACTTGCGCAATAGTTTTTTCAGTGCATCTGCCATTGGGCCTTTGGTGCACATTAAAATGGCGGAGTCCATTATCGATAATTGTTCTTTTAAGGGCAATGCGGTCAGTAATAGCCAGGCGATTTTATATGACCAAGTAGTCAATAGTGTAAACAGTAATTGTTCAGTAAGCGGGTTCTCAGGAAAAGGTAGTGATGGTATTGTAATTACTGGGAAAAGCGAAGAGCTTAATATTGAAAATCTATTTGTTAATCGAAGTCGCGAGAGTGGTGTTTTGTTGCGAGGTGCTTCGACGGCGAACATTGGCAATAGCACCATAGTTTCATGTGAAGAAGGGTTGAGTGCCGACGGTTTAAGTTCACTAGAAGTAACTACGACCACGTTATATGCCAACCAAACTGCAGTGCAAGCTGCAGAAAGTCGCCACGGCCTTGGTGGTGCGATTATTAACTTGAATCAGACTTTGCTTTCAAATAGCTATGAGAATTCACTTTCGTTTGATAGTCTGTCTACTATCAATTTGCAAAACGTGCTTTCAGATACTGAGGATATAGCAGGTCAAATTTTTGACGACCCGCAATTTGCTTCACCCGCACTGTTTGATTTTACCCAGGAAGCTTATCCCGCCTTAGGAAGTGGTGCGCAATACTTCAGTGAAGCAGAACTCGTAATTAGCGAGTTGCACTATAATCCCGCTGAAGGTTCGAGCTATGAGTTTATAGAACTCTATAACCAATACAATAAAGAGAAAAGTTTAGAAGGATATTATTTCAGTGAAGGCGTTGAGTTTGTGTTTCCAGAAGGATCCGCAATTGCTCCTGGAGAATATGTTATTGTAGCTCTGGACGCAACGTCATTTGCTAGTTCGGGAGTTCAGGTTTTTCAATGGACGAGCGGTGGACTTGATAACGACGGTGAAGGAGTTGAGTTAAGAGATGCAGATGGTGTTGTAGTCGATTATGTACGATACAACGACTCTCTACCTTGGCCAGAAAGTGCAGACGGATTGGGCTTTTCTTTACAATTAACAGAGGCTTCTATTGATAACCACTTCGCAAGCAGTTGGATTGTCGATCCAAATTTAACAAGCCCTGGAGGGGGCTCTTTAGTTGTTGGTCTTGAAGAAGTATTGGAAAATGAATTTGATATTTATCCCAATCCTGCACAAGACAGACTTTTCTTACGATCCGATAGACGGGGGCAACTTTTGCTTTTCGATTTGATGGGTAGAGTAGTACTGCAAAAAGAAGTAGATACTGGTTTAAGTGTTGTAAGAATTCCGAGCAGTATTTTAAACGGCTTATATGTCGTTGATTTCAATGGACAAAAAACACAGTTGCTTGTGCATAGAAATTAGCTTACCTGGTTAAAGCTTGCGCTTAACTTTAGCTTACACTTTTTCGTGATTCTCTAAAAGGAATGATCGTTACCTGATAATCGTCCTCATATATTTTCTTACCCGGAAGCTCTTTAACGTTTATTCGTTCTACGTCTACATTGTAATGCTCTAGAATTCTCGCGAGCTCGTTCATTCGTTTGATAAACTCTTTGGCGCTGTCCTTAAACCAAGAAGTGGCTGATTTTGAGAGCTGGCGATTTTTCTCGTCCTGATAGTATTCTGGAATGGGAAGTTTGTGATCAAAAAAATGAATCAGCTCTTCTAGTTTTTTTCTATCCTCCTTTTCCAGGTTACCGTGTTTTTGTAGATAGTCGGCCGCCCAAAAAAAGCCCAATTGGATTTTGTCATTTTGTTCGTGGTAGTATTTGGCTCTATATCTTAAGAATGGCACCGCTGTCTTTTATGTGCGAAAGATAGAGGTTTACGCGTGAGGGATAGAGGCCTTTGTTTGAGCTCCTGTTGCTAAAATCAAGAAGAGACCTTAGCTCCTTAAGAGCTAGACGGACTCTTTGATTTTTGCAGAACAGAGCGAGGGCCGAAAGCCCGACCCCAAACCTCTCTGTCCGGCTTGTTGGCCTCCGACCATCAAGCTGGACAGAGAGATTTGGGGGCACGCCCAATACAAACTAATGGTTGTCACAAAAAAATGCCTCCCAAAACTGAGAGGCATTCTAAACTGTTCTGAAACTGAACAGCAAATATTTTAAAGCGTTTGACTTCTTAGTTCTGGGTTACGTTTATGTTAGCACAATCTGAACCGCCGCCGACAATAACTGCTTGACTAGTAGCCATACATCCATTGGAATCTGTAACGATAACCGTATAGGTTCCTGGCGCTAAGTTTGAAATGGTTGCTGTAGTTTGCATCATAGGATCGTTCCAAGCATAAGTATATCCTGGTGTTCCCCCGGAAGGGTTGGCCGTTACAGAACCATCGTTAAGACCCGCACAAGCATTTGAGTTAACCGTTGTGCTGAGGTTTACAGATGGCACTACTATTAGATCCATAGTGTCACTACCTGAGCATCCGCCTCCTCCACTAAAGGTGTAAGAAATGGTATGTGTTCCAATTCCAGCAGCTACGGGGTTGAAAACACCAGCTGAGGTTATGTTTGCGCCTGAGAAAGTTCCACCTGAAGGGTTTGCTAGGATAGTCGCAAGACCATCGTTTATACAAACTGGCCCTGGGTCAATAATGTTAACCGAAGCATTTGGTTGAATAGTAAATTGAATACAGTTACTTTCTTCAATACAAACTTCACTTGGAAGGTTTATAGTGGTAACAACTCTGTAAGCCAAATCAGTATTAATTGGAGGAGGATCGTAAGTTGATCCTGTTGCTCCTGGAATATCGAAGAAACCACCAACGCATCCTACGTTAGATTGTTGCCATTGGTACTCAATAGTACCTGCAGTTCCCGATGCAGGAACGTCAATTGGAACAGTGGTAGGGTCGGTTCCAGCACAGATTGATTGATCGGCTCCTAAAACAGGCGCTACCAAATCACAAACAGGATTCGGGACGTCGTAACAAAAATCTAGTAATGAGATACCACCACTTTGTGTTAATTCTATTTCCATACAATCAACGTTTGACTCGCCGAAAACAACTTGAAAGGCATCGTTGTCCAAACCACCGGTTAGGGTGATGGTCTGAGACGTTCCATCCGCATAATCGAAGTGAGCAAATCCTACTGAATCATCAATAAAGTTTACTGCAGAGATCGTTACCGGTGCATCGAAACAAAAAACGAAAAATCCTGGTTCTGTATCATCTGGGTCATCATCAAATCCGTCGCCATTGGCATCTACGAAGTCTTCTTCGGTAATGAGTATGAATCCTAGGGGCGTACAATTGGTTTGTCCTCCGCCATTATTTGAAATACCAGGACAGTTACCTGTACAAGTGGGGCAGTGCTGACTAGGCGATGCCAAATCTACATCTCCTCCAGTTGGATCGTTACTGTTAAACAACAGAATTGGGTCGGGACCACCTGTTGTAACGCTCAAACCAATACTTGCGAAAGTAGTGGCATCAACTAATTGCCCTTCATTTAAAGGGTTGCCATCTCCGTCTGTCTCCCAGTCTAGGGAATGGCACCCTGTTTGGGCTTCAACATTGAACATTACTGCTTGAAGCAGAAATAAAACTAAAATACCTTGGCTTAATTGCCTCGGTTCGAAGAAACTCTTCATAACTAAAAAAATTTATTGTCTCCCCGTTCATCAGGGGGCGCATGTTGTTTAAAAGTCCAAAATTGTGCCAAAG
>CAZZIZ010000006.1:0-8348 GCA_964654535.1 uncultured Chitinophagales bacterium | reverse complement strand
TCTCCCCGTTCATCAGGGGGCGCATGTTGTTTAAAAGTCCAAAATTGTGCCAAAGAGTAGGAAAAGCATTTGTGGGTTCTAGATAATTTATTGCACGGAATCGAGTAATACGCTTCATGGCAGTCCGGTCTTAGCCAAAATTGAAATGCTGAAAAAACTATCTTTGCGCACGAACAATTATTTCAAAATAGATGAAGCATACTAAGGTTGTTGATGTGTTAAAGAGTAAAGATCTTCCGAAAGAGATTCTGGTAAAGGGTTGGGTGCGGTCATTTCGTAATGATCGGTTTATAGCGTTAAATGATGGATCTACGCTACATAACATTCAGTGTGTTCTTGAAGATGGAGTTATCGACTCTGCGATCGTAAGCCGTATTAATACTGGCGCCGCTTTAGAAGTAAGTGGAACCCTGGTAGAAAGTGAAGGCAAGGGGCAACGCGTTGAAATCAAAGTGAGTAGCGTTTTTGTTCAGGGGGATGCTAATCCGGAAGAATTGAAACTAACCATACTTTCTCCGAAACGTCACAGTTTGGAAAAACTGCGTGAACAGGCGCATTTGCGTGTGCGTACCAACACCTTTGGAGCAGTGTTTCGTTTGCGAAGCAAACTGGCTTTTGCGGTACATGAGTTCTTTCAAAAGCGTGATTTCTATTACGTGAACACCCCCGTGGTTACTGGCTCTGACGCCGAAGGGGCAGGAGAAATGTTTCGCGTAACTACGTTTGAACCAGGCGAGGCACCTAAGGATGAAAACGGCAAGGTTGATTACTCAAAAGACTTTTTTGCTCGCGAAACTAACTTGACCGTTTCGGGTCAGTTAGAGGCGGAAACCTTTGCAATGGGCTTAGGTCAGGTGTACACCTTTGGACCTACATTCCGTGCGGAAAATTCTAATACCTCTCGACACCTAGCTGAGTTCTGGATGATTGAACCCGAAGTGGCTTTTTGCGATTTGGATGGAAATATGGATTTGGCCGAAGATTTCATTAAGTACGTGGTGCAATACGCGTTGGATAACTGTGAAGATGATTTAGAGTTCTTGGAAAACCGTTTGGTGCAAGAAGACAAGCAAAAACCACAGGCGGAACGTGCTGAAATGTTATTGCGCGACAAGCTGAAGTTTATACTGGATAGCGATTTCAAGCGAGTTACATATACCGAGGCAATAGATATATTGCGCAGCTCAAAGCCGAATAAAAAGAAAAAGTTCAAGTATTTAATAGACGAGTGGGGCGCGGACCTGCAAAGTGAGCACGAGCGTTTCTTGGTTGAGAAGCACTTTAAGTGCCCGGTGATATTGTACGACTATCCTGCAAAGATTAAGGCTTTTTATATGCGGTTAAATGAGGACGGCAAAACTGTACGTGCGATGGATGTGCTTTTCCCTGGTATAGGTGAAATAGTAGGCGGCTCTCAAAGAGAAGAGCGATTGGAAGTTTTGAAAGAGAAAATGGCCGCTTTGGATATTCCGGAGCATGAATTGTGGTGGTACCTAGATACGCGTAAGTTCGGAACTTGCATTCACAGCGGCTTCGGACTAGGATTTGAGCGTCTTGTGCAGTTTGTTACTGGAATGGGCAATATTAGGGACGTAATACCTTATCCAAGGACCCCAGGGACAGCCGAATTTTAGTCCATATTTTCAGGCCTCATAGGGGATAAAATACTAAGCCGCAACTCGTTTTGCGGCTTTTTTTTTATTTTTTTTCTCCCTCATTTACAGGTACTTGTAGCGGGCAAAGGAAATAAAACATAAATTTGGCACGCAAGTTGATTGACAAATGAGGTATCCCCTATTAATAAACTAATTATTTCCCCCTGATTAATTTCCAAAGAAGCACTAGAATATGTTAAAACAAAATCTCGGACAAAAGCAGTTACAGAAACTTTCACCGCAGCAAATTCAATTAATGAAGTTGTTGCAAGTTCCAACTGCTTCGCTCGAACAGCGTGTAAAAGAAGAGCTGGAAATCAACCCAGCATTAGATGAAGGAAAAGATGAGGAAGACGATTTTCTCAACGACGGAAAAGAAGAGGAAGAGCCAGAAGCGGCAGCCGACGATTTTAATATAGAAGACTACATAAGCGACGATGACTACGAAGTAGGTTCTTATAACCTTTCTTCGAACAACTATCGCGATCCAGACGATAATAAAACCTTACCAATAGCGGTTGAAACCACCTTCCACGATTTTTTGGAGGAACAGCTGGGAATGGTCAATTTATCAGTAAGAGAAAAGAAAATAGCGCGTCAGCTCATTGGAAGCATTGATGACGATGGCTACTTGCGTCGTGAGCTCGATGCCATCGTAGATGATTTATCTTTTTCTCAAAATGTTGAGTCGAATGTGCACGAGGTGGAGGATGTTCTAATGGTTATTCAAACCTTTGAGCCTGGAGGCGTAGGTGCGAGGGGCCTGCAGGAATGTTTAATGCTGCAGATCACAAAGAAAAACTTAAGAGCAGATCATACAGTAAGCCAAGAGGTTGCTGAAGATATATTGGAGAACCACTTTGAGGAGTTTACCAAAAAGCACTATGAAAAATTAGGTCGTCAGTTGGGTTTAAACGAAATGCAACTGAAAGAGGCAATCGATGAAATCCGTAAACTAAACCCAAAACCAGGTTCTGGATTTTCAAGTTCTACAAAAGTTGAGAACTACGTAATTCCAGATTTCATCATCACCAATGATGAGGGTAATTTGAAATTGACCCTGAATTCTAAGAACGCTCCCGATTTAAAAATTAGCGATAGCTACGTTGATATGCTTCGCGATTACAACAAGGGAACCAAGAAAAATAAAAAGCAAAAAGAAGCTGTTCTTTTTATCAAGCAAAAAATAGATGCGGCCAAGTGGTTCATCGATGCTATTAAGCAACGTCAGCAGACTATGCTTAATACGATGAGAACCATTATGCAGTATCAATACGAGTACTTTCAGACCGGGGACGAAACGAAGTTGCGTCCTATGATTTTGAAGGACATTGCAGAAGCGACTAGTCTAGATATTTCGACCATATCGCGTGTTGCCAATTCGAAATATGTCCAAACTGAGTTTGGAACCTTCCAACTGAAATCTTTCTTCTCTGAGTCGCTACAAACCGATAGTGGTGAAGAGGTAAGTACCAGAGAGGTAAAGAAAATTTTGAAAGACCTAATTGCAGATGAAGACAAGCGAAGACCATTGTCCGATCAGAAGCTTACAAAGGCTTTGGTTGATAAGGGTTATAACATTGCACGTCGTACAGTTGCAAAGTATAGAGAGCAGTTGAGCATACCTGTTGCTCGCTTGCGAAAGGAGTTGTAAGTTTATCTCGCAATAATGCGAGTACTTAGTCACAGCCTTTCATACCTATTTCATCCCATATTGATACCCCTGTATTCAGTGGTGTATCTTATGGCTACCAACCCATTTCGCTATCACGATTTAACGACCAATGTAGGCGGCTACGTTGCTATATATCTCTTGATGTACACCGTTGTTTTACCTATGATAGCTATGCTGTTTATGCGACGACTTGGCTTGGTGAAAAGTATGCAATTGCACGAGAGAGGGGAGCGCTTGCTACCTTTAATGATAATGACCTTCTTCTTCTTTTCGGCATACCTCGCAATCAATAAGTCAGAGTTTCATCCGGATATAGCGAAGGTCTTGTTGGCCGCTTCAATTGCCATAATCCTAGCCTACGTGGTTACTGCCTTTTCAAAAAAGATAAGTTTGCATACCATTGGAATGGGTGCATTGGTAGCAGTGGTCATGTATAGTTCGACATTTGCAGTTTATAGCATGTACGTGATTCTATTTGCGATAATTGTGATAGCGGGTTTGGTTGGAACAGCACGTCTTTATCTCAATGCGCATACGCCACGCGAAGTATATCAAGGGTATTTCCTCGGGTACTTTATCCAGATGCTGGTGTTGGTTCTGCTTTAGGCCAATGTTGTAAGCCTGATTTTTTGGCGAGCTTGAACTAGAAGCTGTTGAAACTTATTCCAATTGAAAAGGCTCGTATGTCCGACCCAAAATTCGGTTCGAATATGCTGTTTAGCGCGAAGTACCCGACAAGACTAAACTCTCCGTAACCAATACGGAAACTTGGCCCATAGCGAAAGTCGGGCATGTTGAGTAATTGCAAATCTTTAACCTTCACAGTTCTTGAAACGCCATCGACTATCGCCGGGCCGCGATATTTAGTTTTGGAACTTAGTAAGCGAGCTCCTCTGAAACCGATGCCCAGTTTAAATGAGCGACCGCTGTTATCTGGCAGAGTGCGAAATCTTAACTCTATCGGAATTTCAATCGAGTTAGTGTTGAACTTGTTTTTCGAAAAGTCTATGTCATCCGAAATGGGTTGGAAGAAACTGAAGTTAGCTACTGCCCCTACCGAATCGGTTTCTATGCTCGAGTTCGTATAGTAGTTATGAAAACTTAAGCCAATACCAGGAGCGAAAGAGAAGCGCTTACTGTCTCCTATCGGAAAGTCATAGGTATAGTAAAAGTTTAGACCACGGCTGAACCATCTCACGTCTAAAGCTTCGGGCGCATTGGCCAGACCAGTGTAATTCAGTTCTAAAATTAGTCGATCTCTCGAAGTGCTTAGCTCTTTGGCAACATCCGTCATCTTATCATCTTCTTGCGCAAAGCCAACAAGCGTAAAACAACAAATCAATATAGTGGACAGGAGTGCTCTCATATTTATTATAATAAAGGATTCAAAGATAATCAAATGAAATAGCTCGTTCAGATTTCTTTCCACTCAAAGGTGTCGATCATATGATTTAGATCGTCGCGGACAAAATCTAGAATAGGAGCCAAGGAATCGGCGTTAGGTGTTGATTCAAAATACAAGGCCCCGCGTAAAAAATGAGTTGTAGAGTCAGTAAGAAAAAACTGTATTGCCGAGGCGGCATCACCTCCAACCTCGAAAAGCATTCCACCTACTTGATTGTCAGTCTTAATGGTATAGTCTTCAATAAAGTCCGCTTTTACAACATGTTTGGCGGTCAGTTTATGCATATCCTCTATCAAATGCGGTAGGGTATTCTTAGGACCAATCTCCTTAAAGCTCATGTGTATGCTTCCATTAAATGGTTCGAGCTTTAGGTCCATCCAACAGGCGTTTTCGACCGGAGAGTCGAAAAATTTTTCTTCTTTTTGAATTTTGCTGTAAGTCGGATATTGGAAAGTAAAAGGACAGTCGTCCGATGAGTAGTCCTGATAAGCGCGTTCAGGATAAACTACTTTCGGATACCCGCGCGGCTTCGGAGTGGAGATGTCTTCTCCGCAAGAAGCAATTAAGAAAATCGAGAATGTGAGTATTAGTAGTCTAAGCAATGGCCTGTTCATTTGCCTCATCTTCGAGTAAGTCTATCTTAACTTTTTCTATTCGGTTGTCTTCCTGCTCTAAAACGGTGAAAACAAAGTTTCCGTGTCTCAACTCTACATTTTTAACAGGAAAGTCTCCCTCAACCTCAAGAATGAGACCTGCAAGCGAATCTGACTCACCGCTCATTTCCTCGAAGGTTTCTATAGGCAGCTCTAATATCTTGCAAATGTCACGCAGCGGTGTTTTCCCTTCAAAGCAAAAACTGTTATCACCTAACTGTTCAAACTTTACTTCGCTCTCTTTATCAAACTCATCGGTTATTTCACCCACGACTTCTTCAAGAATATCCTCTAGGGTTACCAAACCAGAAGTTCCACCATATTCATCAACTACTATGGCCATATGAATCCGCTTCTTTTTAAATTCCTTTAACAGATCATCAATTTTTTTCGATTCAGGAACAAAGTAAGCGGGACGTATTAAACTATCCCAATCAAAGCTTGAAGGCTTATTGATGTACTCAATCAAATCTTTTGCGTAAACCAAGCCTTTGATTTCGTCGAAGTCGCCCTTGTAAACCGGAATACGACTGTGTCCCGATTCAATGACCAGTTGACAAAGCTCATCAAAGCCCGTGTTGTTTTCAACCGCAACTACATCCACCCTGGCTTTCATTATTTGTTTCACGCTGATATTACCAAACTTCACAATTCCTTTCAGCATAGCAATATCATCCTTGGCCGATTCCTCGTCGCCCGAAACCAATTCAATGGCCTTGTCAATTTCTTCTATGTTCAACTCAGCAGTGTTGGCATTGCTTGACTGTAGTTTGTTTTCAATAATCTTGGTACTACTTACCAAAAAGGTGCTGATTGGGTTGAACGCATTTCTGAAAAAAGTCAATGGACCAGAAGTAAACTTGCTCAATTCCATGTTACGATTCGTCGCATAGACCTTAGGCAAGACCTCGCCAAACAAAACCAAAATAAAAGTGATGATAACCACCGTAACAATAAAGTTCGTGGCCTCGGCGGACAAGAAGTAAAACTCCTTAAACGTAAATACCTTATTACAGAGATAATTAGTAGTCATAATTATCCCAATGTTGAATAGGTTGTTGGCTATAAGAATCGTGGCCAGCAAGTATCCCGGGCTCTCCGCGAGTTTTAAAACACGTTTTTCCTTTTCAGTAAGACCGTGCTCATCCAATTGAGCGAGTTGGTCATGGGTAAGAGAGAAATATGCAACCTCAGAACCCGACATCAAAGCAGAGCATACAATGAGTACTAATATTACTAGTAACAACACACCAGTGCCCAACGAGAAAAAATCGTGAACTTCTATAAAGAGAAAGGGAAGAGCTTGTAAGTGATAAAGACTAATCGAGTCCCCTGGGGGTTCGGATTTACTTTCCAATGTTGTTGCTTTCGTTAATAATTAATCTTCATCATTATTAAAAAGGAAGACCGTCTTCAGATACAACTTTCTCATTTGGAGAAGGTGTACTTATTGCTGAAGCCCCTTTTGTGTTATCGCCCTGAGTTTGGGACGTGGTGTCCGACGATTGAACCGTGCTGTTGTTAGTGTTCAGCATGCTCATGTCTTGCACCTCTATTTCTGTAATGTACCGTTTGGTTCCTTCGCGATCCTCCCAGCTTCTCGTTTTCACTTTCCCTTCTACGTAAATCAGGTTGCCCTTACGTAAATACTTTTCAGCTACGGAAGCCAGTCCGCGCCACATAACTATGTTATGCCAATCAGTGTTTTCTACTTTGTTGCCATTGCGATCGGTGTACACCTCGTTGGTCGCAAGCGGAAAGCTGCATTTTACTGTGCCGCTTTCAAATCGCTGAACCTCCGGATCCTTTCCCAAACGTCCTATAAGCATCACCTTATTTAATGTTCTCATGTCTGGTATTTTAACTCTCTGTCTTATTCTAAATATATGCGATTATCCCTGAAATAACAATCAATGATACGGGGATATGCATAAGTGTCTAACTTAGAAACGGGCACTTTTATTAGTGTTTTCAGTCGTTTGGCGCCCCAACTCATCACCTTTACCCGCACGAAGCGTGCGAAAATGGTCTGATGCGTCAATAGCTGTTTATGGGCTTTCGAAATCTCAGCAATCTGCACGTTCTTATGAAAGCCATTGGAGCTCATCCTTTTTAGGAGCGCCTTTTCACTACAATCAGAATCAAGCTCCAGCATTGGCGGCTGATACAAGGTTTGCCATATATCTTTCGCCTCCCGTTTTTCTAAGTAAACGAAGCCATCAACCTCGGGCAGAAAAAAATAAAAGTACCTACTCTTACGTACAAGTTTTTTTTCTTTCACTGGTCGAGCGCTAATCGAATCATTAGCTAAAGCCAAACATTTTCTTTTCATCGGGCAAGCGCTGCAATTTGGAGCACCCGGAGTGCAAACCGTTGCGCCAAAATCCATTATGGCCTGGTTGTAAATTGCCGCGCGTTTCGGATGAATCAATTCCTGAGCAAGAACAGCAAAGCGTTTTTTACCTTGCGTAGAATCGATAGCATCAGCCATATCGAAGAAACGAGCAAGAACGCGGTAAACATTTCCATCCACCACTGCTTCGGGCAAGTTGTAAGCAAAGGAAGCAATTGCCGCGGCGGTGTAAGGGCCGACGCCTTTCAATTTTAATAGGCCAACATAGTCTGTAGGAAAAGCACCGCCTAAATCTTCCACTACATATTTAGCAGCGGCTTGCAAATTTCTGGCGCGCGAGTAATAACCCAAACCTTCCCAAAGCTTCATCACCTGATCTTCAGGAGCAGCAGCCAAGTCCTCAATTTTCGGAAAGGCCTTCACAAACTTTTTGTAGTAGGCAGTGCCTTGTTCAACCCGCGTTTGTTGCAAAATTATTTCCGACAACCAAATGCGATAAGGGTTTTTAATGCCCTTCCAAGGCATTTTGCGATGGTTCGATTTTTCGTTCCAGTCTAGGAGTTTGTTGCGAAAGTATTTTTTCAATGCGGCTGCAAGGTAAGGAGGG
>CAZZIZ010000005.1:36568-44340 GCA_964654535.1 uncultured Chitinophagales bacterium | reverse complement strand
GTCGCGATGCAAGGAGAAAAAGTAAGGCCAGTACGGCAGCCCTTTAAGATAAACGGCAGGCCAAATTAGACTCGGAATGACTTTTCGGTTTACTGAATCGCTGGAATAACGGCTTAACTTAATGACATTGGGCGTGCCCCACTCACATCTTGTGCTGCGCACAAAGTTCGGGGTCGGGCTATCCATGACTTCGCTTCGCTTCGGTCTCCTTCTTGTTCAGCTTAAGAAATTGCTTCTAGCTCTGCGAGCTAAGCAATTACTAGCCTCACAAAGGAGACTGCTCCCATTCGGTCGCATCATTCCTATCCCTCACGCAAGAATTAAGCTTTTCCCGTAAATTCGAGCAAAAATTTCCCTGAGAAAAGAACTAAGCATAGAATGTTCCGACGGCATAAAGTTGAGCGCAACTTTATTCGAAGCCAGTGAACTAAAAGGAGCGGTAATGATCGCTCCTGCCACAGGCATTAAACAACAGTTCTATTTTTCATTCGCCAAGCACTTAGCAGAAAACGGCTTCGCCACCATAACTTTTGATAATAGAGGAATCGGAAAGTCTAGAGGGGAAGACTTAAATAATGTAGGCGCATCATTGGTAAACTGGGGGCAACTAGATATGTCCGCTGTTTTGGAAAAGCTAAAATCCCTATTCCCAGAAACTAAGTACCACCTAGTTGGACATAGCGCTGGGGGACAACTCATAGGATTAATGCCGAACGCCGAATCGCTAAGTTCGATTTTCAACTATGCCTGTTCATCCGGGAGCATTCGAAACTGGAAACAACCTTTCAAAACAAAGGGGACTTTTTTCATGAATTTTGTAATTCCAGTAAGCAACGCAATATTCGGGCACACCAAATCGAATTGGTTTGGTATGGGGGAGCCGCTTCCTAAACTTGTTGCTGCCCAATGGAGCGAATGGTGCAATGGAGTCGGTTATGTAGAAACCGCCTTTGGCAAGGAAGTTCAAGATCATTTGTACCATACTTTAAAGACACCTTCCTGCTGGTTGTATGCCCCAGATGACGACATAGCCAATGAAGCCAATGTTAGAGATATGGCTCGCCTTCATAAGCAGTCCAAAAAGAGGATTGTCGCTTTGCTTCCTTCAGATTACGGATTCAGTTCCTTAGGTCATATGACCTTCTTCAGTTCTAAGAAAAAGGTCTTGTGGTCTCAAACCATAGATTGGTTAAGCCAGCATTCAGACTAAATAGGCCATGTTCTTGGCAACCCAAACAACAGGTCGCTCGTTTAACACTTAAATTAGCGATATGAAACATTTATTGATGCTGCTCCTTTTTTCTGCATTGCTATTTAGCGCTTGTGACAGAGATGACGATACTAGTCTTATAGATGAGCCAATGCCAACAGACACCGGCCTTCTTGCGCCAAAGTCCTGCTCGGACTTCGATAACACTGTTCAATACAATTCCAATCGTGCCTTCGCATTCGACTTATTGCAGTCTGTCAATGAAAGTGAATCGGATGAAGGACCTTATGCCGAGGAGAATATTTTCATTAGCCCAATGAGTGTTTCTATTGCTTTGGCTATGTTGTATAACGGTGCGAGCGGTGCAGGCATAGAACAAATGGACCAAGTGCTTCGCTTAAATGGTCTGGATCTAGAAACACATAACCAAAACTACCATTGTCTAATAGAAGAAGTTACCAGTCTCGACAACGATGTGGTGCTCAATATTGCCAACTCTATTTGGTCGAGAAACGATTTTGAAGCAAAAGAAGAGTTCCTCAACTACGCAGACATTTTCCTCGACAGCGAATTCTTAAGTCGAGATTTTTCAGACCCGGCAGTACTAGACGAAATCAACGACTGGATAGCCAATAAAACAGAAGGCAATATTACAAATGCACTCGATATGATTCCAGGCAACGTTGTTATGTACTTAATTAACGCCATTTACTTCAATGCCGATTGGAAATACTCTTTTGACCCTGAATTGACTTTCGAGGGCTCTTTCGGAACCTTGAGTGGTGACCTTTCTCAGGTTGAATTTATGCTTCAAAAGAATAACTACCGATTTTTGGAAGCTGATCAGTACAAGGCAATTGATATTCCATATGCCAATGATGCGTTTAGTCTAAGCATAATTCTACCTAACCAAGACATAAATGATTTTGTAGCTGATTTTTCTGAGGCGGCACTTGTAGATGCAATTGATCAAATGGAAGAAACCGAGGTCTTGCTTACTATGCCTAAGTTCGAGTTGGAATTTAAGTTGCTCCTGAATGATGTGTTAGCGGAGATGGGAATGCCCGCTGTTTTTAAGAGCGGTTCCTTGGAGAACATTCAAGAAGGCTGGGACTTATTTGTAAGCCGCGTTATTCACCAGACCTTTTTGGAAATTGACGAAGTCGGAACCGAAGCCGCTGGCGTTACAATTATAGAAATCGCAGAGAATACCTCGATAGACCCTGAGCCGACTATGAACGTGAATCGTCCTTTCCTTTTCTATATACGGGATCGCGTGAATAATAATGTGTTGTTCTCTGGAAAAATTGTTGATCCGAATTTATAGGTGTGCCAGTGTTCACCTTTTTGAAGCGATGGAAGCCCGACGAATCGACGGCACATTAGAGTTTTCGATTGTCATAAAATTGTATGAGCACCTTCAGATTTTAACCATATTCTCTAAGCAACTCGGAGAGAAGAAAATTCGTTTTAGACTTATATTGTTTTAGACTTAAATTAGTGATATGAAACACTTAGTAATACTATTATTTAGCTGTTGTTTTCTTTTTAGTGCTTGTGATGGAGACGACGATGTGGTTACCAACGAACAAGAAGAAATGTTTGAGGAGGAAGAAATGAACGAAGGTGTCTTGGCTGCACCAAAGTCTTGTGAGAATTTCGATAACTCTGCACAATACGATTCAAACCGTGCTTTTGCCTTCGAAATAATGCAGCGCATAAATGGAGGCGAGCTAGAAGAGAATGTATTTATTAGTCCAATGAGTATTTCCATAGCGCTTGCTATGTTGTACAACGGGACGAACGGATCTGGCGCTGAGCAAATGGATGAAGTACTGCGCTTAAATGGTCTTGACCTAGAATCACACAACCAAAACTACTTTTGCTTGCTAGAAGAACTTGGCAGCCTCGATAGTGATGTCAGGCTTGACATCGCCAATTCTATTTGGGGTGTGGAAGGTTTTGAGGCCAAAGAGGAATTCCTGAACTACGCCCAAGAGTTTTTGGGTAGCGATTACTTTAGTCGCGATTTTTCTGATCCCGCGGTTCTTGATGAAATCAATACTTGGATTTCGGATAATACTGGCGGAAACATTAATAACGCGCTTGATCAAATTCCACCACTTACGGTTATTTATCTAATCAATGCGATCTACTTCAACGCTGATTGGAAGTACACCTTCGATTCTGAACTGACTTTTACAGGTCCTTTCGAATCTCTCAGCGGCGACTTTTCTGACGTTGACTATATGCGTCAGACGAATGATTTCTTATTCACGGAGAATAGCGAGTTCAAAGCCATTGATATTCCTTATGGCAATGATGCCTTTAGTTTGAGTGTTGTTCTTCCCAACGGAGATGTAAATGATTTTGTCGAAGCTTTTTCTGACTCAGATTTTGAAAATGCAATAGATCAGTTGGAAGAAACGGAAGTTATACTCTCGATGCCCAAATTTGAAATGGCCTACGACGTTCAACTGGCCGAAGTCTTGGAGCAAATGGGAATGCCTGATGTATTTACTCCTGGTTCTCTCGAAAACATACAAGAAGGCTGGGACTTGGCTGTGAGCCGCATTATTCATAAAACGTTTTTGGAAATAGATGAAGAGGGTACTGAAGCTGCGGCAGTTACCATTATAGAAGTCGGTACGACTTCTGTCGATCCTCAACCTATGATGAACGTGAACCGTCCATTTCTGTTTTACATACGCGATCGCGTAAACAACAATGTTTTGTTCTCAGGGAAGATTGTTGATTTAAGTGAAATTGGTACAGTGACTCAAGAGAATATTATTGGCACTTGGAATATAGATTCTGTAGAATCGACAATTGGCTCGACCGTAGAGGATGCCGAAGGTTCTGGCACTTTTACTTTTAATGCGGATATGACCGGAAGTAGAAATACTTCTTTCAGCACCTTAGGGAATCTTCTTCAATTAGTTGATATGTTTACATGGGAGATAAGCGGCCAAGACGTAATTATTACAAATCAGAATGGCGGTATGGAAACATGGACTAGAACAGTCGACAGCTCAACGGAGCAGCAATTGAGCGTTATTTTCACCATTAATGCCATCGCCACAAAATTAGACTTTCAATTGTCGAGGGAATAAATTTCTTAGCAGAGGTTTCCGCGTGAGGGATAGAGGCCTTTGTGGAGCTCCTGTTATAAAAAACAAGAAAGCCGCTTAGCTCCTAGGAGCTAGATGCGGCTTTTGTTTTTTATAGAACAGAGCGACGGCCGAAAGCCCGACCCCAAATCTCTCTGTCCCTTGTTGGTCCCCTGACCAACAAGCGGGACAGAGAGATTTGGGGGCACGCCCAAATTATCTAACACAAAAAAACGGTCTGCAAAAAATCGCAAAGCTCTTCAGCTCAAAACCTTCAGTTTAGGGCAAAAAAAATGCGGACCGAAGTCCGCATTCATTAAAAACAAGATCTTAATATCTTCTGTCGTTTCCACCTCCACGGTTGAAACCACCTCCGTTGTCTTCTCTTGGTTTAGCCTTCTTAACAACAATAGTTCTGCCGTCAACTTCAGTGTCGTTGATTGCTTCAATTGCTGCCATGGCCGCAGTGTCATCTGGCATTTCAACAAAGCCGAATCCTTTAGAACGACCAGTGAATTTGTCCATAATAACTTTAACAGAGTCTACCTCTCCATGCGCTTCGAAAAGCGATCTTACGGTCTCTTCGCGAGTGTCGTAATTTAGTTTTGCTACAAAAATGTTCATGAATAAAAATTATAGCCCTTGCGGGCAAAAAAAAATTGTACATCAAAAATAGACTATTTAAACACATTTGGTTTAAATGGTTGTTAAATAAAACTGAATTCTTAAAAAATACCCCTTCTCAGGTACAAGGGCTTTATTATTGAAAAAATCACACCGATTGAGCCTTTTTGAGATGATTTTCATTAAAACCACCGTGCTAAACCTAATAAATACGGGAGTTTTGGACAGATGTTCGCGGTAACTTTGGCGAATAATCGCTTTTTATTGCCCCAATTCTTGAATCTGCTCGTTTATTTTTTCGGCTTCAGCGTACTTTTTATCGCTCTCCGCTCGGTTGGACTTTGATAGGTCAAAAGCCTCTTTCATTAATTGCTCATACTTTGCTTGCAGCTTTTCGAGCTTAGATTTTTTCTTAAACAGTCCGAACATCTTTTTTATGATTTTAGTTTTGGCGTCGCGAACCGTAGTCCTCTCGCTTATAAAGATAAGTGCTAAAAATACACCGCAATAAACGTTTATGCTAGTTGAGAATCGACAGGCTAATTTAACTACTTGAAACTTGGCTCAACTATTTGTTGACCTTCTATAAATTGATCTTGTAGTTGCAGGGTAGATGCGCGTTCAATTAGATGGGCTTGATTTACGTTTTGCAGGGCGTAATTTTTTACCTCGATACTTGCGGGTCCGTAAACAGGCTTTTTTTGATAGGCTACAAATCCGTTTTCTGAATTGTCGATTGCGATTTGCATAACCAGTACTGTGGAATTGTCTTTCGCGGCAATGCCCATTTTGGCACCGTTGATTATTCCGCTTTGTATTACAATATTTGAGGCCTCGCCGCAACTAAGTCCTTTGTCTCCAGCATTTTGAATATTGAGCTCGCTTAGTTTTAGTTTGGAGCCAGAAAAATCTAATGCATCGTTGCCGCTATTTTCTATAGCGACTTGGTTTATTGTACCAGTGCAAAAATCGCAATCAAAAGCATCTGAAAAGGTGTTTTCAATGCGCAGGTCATCTATACTTACATGCGAGCGAACGATGTTGAGCCCATCTTCGCTCTTGGCATTGCGAATGGAACATTGATTCATTTCTACTTCGGTTTCAAAAAAACTGACGCCGCCAGTAAAGGCGTTTGAGGGATTAGAGAGATTTTCAAATTGAGTATGATACAGAACTGATTTGTTGGCTTGGAGAATAGCGATACCACTTTTGCTACCAATCGCGGCCTTAATCACTACAGGATTGTCGGCCTTCCCTCCGAAAAATAGCGCGCTATGAGAAATAATGCTGGCATTGTTTTGCAATATGAAAGTAGCACCTGCCTCAACAATTACTGTCGGGCCCTTAGGTATGACAATGTCTTCACTTATGACATACTCCCCAGCACTAACCACTATGTCTTGACCTTTTACTTTAAAGATGTCTTTTGGCAGTGGTGAACTGCTGCCAGAAGATTGCAGCGCAGCAGAAACAGCAGGATAGGGTTTGATTTTCACCACAAGCTTTTCACGCGTCCCAATTACTCTAGCATAAATGTGTTTGCCTGGACCAATTGCACGGAGCTTTATCTCTGGAGCTTTTTTGGAACTGAGGTATCCTGCAATTACGGGCTTTGATCCGAATTTTCTGATAATGGTTTTTGAGTTTCCGAGTCCGATTATTTCTAAGGGTAGCGAATGAAAGTTTTGTAATACAATTTCATTACCCCTGTCCGAGCGATAAACTTTTAAGCTCTCTTTCTCCCCAATGGCCAGCGCCTGGCGTATCTCCTGCGCCTGATTATTTAAAAAAGCCCAATCAGCGTGGAAGTTTGGAACGTCATTTCTCAATACACGAGTTAAGTCGTGATACGCTTCACTCTTTTCATCGATGAAATTCTTGATGAATGCTTTGTGGCTATACTGCTTGAGGTAGTCAATATATTTCTCGACAAATATTCTATCTCTACTCAAAAGCGATTTTATTTCGTGGGTATCGTTTGGAATAGGTGTCTTTGTTAGCGCTTCCGATAAAGTGAGTAGCGGAGCAGTGCTTTCGTGCAAACCGCCAAAACCATCAAAACCTATAGGTTCTAAGAGTCGGGTTATCGGATTGAAGTAGAAGCGGAAGTTGTGCCAAACAAAACCGTGATGAGCACCGCAGATATCAGTAATGGCCACGAAGCGAGCCATTTTGTCCAGATCAAAAATATTTTCTATGTCTCCTTTGCCTTGTTGAGCTTGGGCCAGTTTATTGCGTCCTTCTAAAAAGGACTCTTTCAATAGCGAATCCCTTAGCGTACGTTTCATACCAAAGGCTTCTATCTCGGCGCTGTTGTAATCTATTATTTGTTGCTTCGGAGCGTGCTGCAAGTCGTTGGCTAGCAGAGAAGCCCACCAATTATCTTCATTGAATTTCAGAATTGGACCTTCGCGCCTTTCTTGCGACTCCAACATTTCTTTCGCGAAGTGTTCTTCAATGTTAAAAACACCTTTCGTTTCGCCATTAATTTTTAGCTCTACAAAATCGTATTTGCCCGCAAGTATACCTTCTTGACGCAGCATTTCGTGAAACACCCATTCTTTTAAATAGGCTCTTACTTTTGGATCTTGTACCGAGAACTTGCGCATACCCATAAATGCACCATCACCTTTTAGCTTAATTCTAAAAGACCATTTATCACCTTCTAAGTGATCGACCCAGTCTCCTTTCAAACGTGTCTCGGCAATAAGAGTGTCTTGGTCGTTTACAATTAACTGGGCGGCGACTTCATCTTTTCCGCTGGTTTGAAGTATGCCTTTGCTTAGAGCCGTTTCGCGTTTTGCCAAAATCTTATTCCAAGCTTTGTT
>CAZZIZ010000005.1:33013-36468 GCA_964654535.1 uncultured Chitinophagales bacterium | reverse complement strand
TGCCTTTGCTTAGAGCCGTTTCGCGTTTTGCCAAAATCTTATTCCAAGCTTTGTTTGCTATTTGAAGATCAAGAACGGGAAGTTTTATACTTTCTGTTTGCTCTTTAACAACTACACTAAAGTCATCGCAGTATTGTCTGTTAGTTGAATTGTTCCAAAGAAAAATACCCGCTGGCTCTCCAACTAAATCAACCGGAATGGAATAATTCAACTCAACCAATCGCCAATCGCCATCACTTTCTATTGAGTAGTTTGAAAGGACGTCATCTTGTCCGTTTATTCTAAGAACAATAGCCGGAAGCGGTCCTTTAGCATTTACCCAAACTGTCGCTTCGAGTTGCCCAGCTTCGAGGGCTTCAATGGTGTATTTGAAACCATATGGGCGTTTACTGTCGAGTTTTAACGAGTACTGTCCGCTCCTAGAAGCTTTATCACTTTGTTGCGCGCCACCACCGAAGAGTGCTTCAATATTTCCTGAGCCCGTACCGAGCAAGTTTCTGTCTCTTACAGTTTCGGCGTCGCAGAAAACCAAAAAGCTCTCGACCTCCGGAGGAGTATCTGTCGCCCTTTGCACACAAGCACTGTGGAGAATCAGCAAAGAGCCTAAGAATAAAAATGATCGCCAAAAGTGCTTGTTCAATTAACTATATATTTGAGTGTGAAGATTCGAATAAGGCAGCGCAATAACAAACTTAGTTATCGTATTCTGACACTTTTGTGTCTGATTTTTCTGAGCGCCTGCGATGACGATACGCCTATAAATACAACATTTGTTCCCACAAAGTCCTTTGTAGTCGCTGGACACGTCTACGGAAGTCCAAACGACCAGGGGCCTGGTATGCATCCGCCATTTGTAGAGCAATTCGAAGCCTTCCAGCAGCAAGAGCTCGATTTTATTTTTCTTACTGGCGATGTCGTTTTTGATTCCATAGATGAACAGTGGTCGGCATTTAAAAGTGAAATGGAAAGCGCCGGAACCGAATATCGAATCGCCCCAGGCAATCACGATTTAGCTAACCCCGAAGTGTACGCAGCTCAAATTGGAAGTACATTCAGTAGCTTCAGTCTTGAAGACAATTTATTCATCTTGCTTGATTCTGTTTCCGACGATTGGTCTATCGAAGATGAACAATTAGAAGAATTCATAAGTCAGTTGGAGGGCAATAACTTTCAAAATATTTTCATTTTCGTTCACAATCCAATCTGGTGGACGGAAGACAATCAGTTTGCCCAAGTCGTTCCAAACTCATTTGCAAACTATGAGGGCAGCACAAATTACTTCGCCGATATTGAGCCGCGGCTTAAAGAGTCGGGTAGCGAGGTTCATTTATTTTCTGGCGACTTTGGCGCAAATGCACCGAGTACCAAATTGGCTTTTCATAGAGATGAAAACTTGCACTATTACATGAGTGGTATGGGTTCGGGCCTGCTTGACCATTACTTGTTGGTTGAACTTAACGATGACGGTGAAGTACGCGTTGAGTTACAGGCGCTCGGAGAAGACCCCGATGCATTCGGAGTTCTTGAGGATTACGAAATATTTTAGTTAAGTGTTTTGGGTGTGCCCCTTCTTTGACAATCTCGCAAGCTTCTTCCGCAAAGCGGAAAGCAAGCGATCTTGTCAAAAGGGTCGGGCTTTCAGGGCTCGCTCTGTTCTGCTTCTTTCACGCATAAACCTTCTAGCTCTAAGGAGCTAAGGTTTATGGTTCATCAGCAACAGGAGCTCAGACAGACCGGCAGAGTTATTAAGTCGTGCGGATAGTTCAGAAGCAAAAATTGCATAGTTCAAGGAAAAAAACGCAGATATAGCCGTAGCTATGGCGAGCATTTTTAACGTAGAAATATGGAATTTTTGCTTGAAGAATCTGTGCTACTTGATGGCTCTGCCGGGCTACCCTTCTATCCCTCACACATAAAATACCACTAGCCTTTAGAACCAGCCTTTTTTTCCTGCTTGGTAAGTTTGAAAAAACTCGTCATCAGATTTTGTTAGGTAAATAATACCCTCGATTAAGCCGATAACACCGCCAAGACCACAAGTGACTACACCAATTACAAGTTGAATAACTCCCTCTTTGGTGTAGCCCAACACAAATTTGTGGATTCCAAGAGATCCAAGTATAATGGCCAATACACCGGCTAGGACTTTTTTGTTGTCTGCTACAGGTGGCATTCCGCTTCCTCCAGTGTTGTGTGTTGAAGTTTCTTCTGTCATGTTATTTCTTTATAAGTGATTAAGAGAATCAAAAGATATTGAAAAAATGCTAGCAACTTATTAACTGGGTAATTTATTTGGCATATAATGCTTTTTATTCTGGGCCTCTTTTGCTCTTATCAAAAACAATGAAGACCTTAGCTACGATGATTGAAATGGATCTTGATATTAAGCAAAGCATTTTACAAGGCATTCCTAGCGAGCTACCCGAAAAGGGTGACTATCCCGAAAATGTAAACAGTGCACCCAAGCGGAAACAAATTTTAAGCAAAGAAGAAACGCGCTTAGCCATTCGCAATGCCTTGCGATACTTTCCTAAAGAATGGCATAAAGAACTAGCCGCGGAGTTTGCTCAAGAACTAAAAGAATACGGACGTATTTATATGCATCGCTTCAAACCCGATTACGATATCTACGCAAGACCTATTTCAGCTTATCCAGCGAAGAGTCAGCAAGCAGCGGCTATTATGCTGATGATTCAAAACAATTTAGACCCTCGAGTAGCGCAGCATCCTCAAGAACTTATTACTTATGGCGGTAACGGAGCCGTGTTTCAAAACTGGGCGCAGTACTTATTGACTATGCAGTATCTCGCCGAAATGACCGACGAGCAAACACTGCATATGTATTCAGGCCACCCGATGGGTTTGTTTCCTTCTTCAAAGGAAGCGCCGCGGGTAGTAGTAACCAACGGTATGATGATACCCAATTATTCCAAACCTGATGATTGGGAAAAGTACAACGCTCTGGGAGTTACACAATACGGGCAAATGACGGCAGGTTCGTACATGTACATAGGCCCGCAAGGCATTGTGCATGGTACAACGATAACTGTAATGAACGCCTTCCGAATGAAACTCGAAAAGGGCGACAGCCCTGCAGGTAAAATATTTTTAACGGCCGGTCTGGGAGGAATGAGCGGAGCGCAGCCAAAAGCGGGAAACATAGCCGGTTGTATAACGGTCTGCGCTGAAGTAAACGTAAGTGCTGCCAAGAAAAGACACGAACAAGGTTGGGTAGACGAATTGATAGAAGATCTAGATGCTTTGGTCACGCGAGTCAAAGAAGCGCAGAGCAAAAAAGAAGTGGTTTCGATAGCATATTGTGGTAACATCGTAGAGGTATGGGAAGCTTTTTACACAGACGATATATTTGTGCACGTTGGCTCAGACCAAACCTCTTTGCACAATCCTTGGTCGGGAGGTTACTATCCTGTCGGACTTTCTTATGAAGCTTCGAA
>CAZZIZ010000005.1:11965-32913 GCA_964654535.1 uncultured Chitinophagales bacterium | reverse complement strand
ACAATCCTTGGTCGGGAGGTTACTATCCTGTCGGACTTTCTTATGAAGCTTCGAATGAGCTTTTAGCTAGCGACCCGGCGACCTTTAAAGCGAAAGTGCAGGAATCTTTAAAACGACAAGCCGCTGCCATTAACAAGCACGTCGGGCGCGGAACTTACTTCTTCGATTATGGCAATGCCTTTTTACTAGAAGCAAGTCGAGCTGGTGCTGATATTATGGCCGATAATGGAGTAGACTTTATTTATCCGTCGTATGTACAAGATATACTCGGACCAATGTGCTTCGATTATGGTTTCGGACCATTCCGTTGGGTTTGCACTTCTGGCGATGAAGAAGACTTGAAAAAAACGGATGCCATTGCGGCTAAAGTGCTCAAGAAAATAATGAGTAATGCTCCGAGTGAAATTCAGCAGCAAATGCAAGACAATATTACCTGGATTGAAGATGCTATGGAAAACAAGCTCGTGGTTGGTTCGCAGGCACGCATACTATACGCGGATGCGCAAGGTCGTATCGAGATAGCGACTGCTTTTAACGAAGCCATTGCCAGTGGGGACTTAAGCGCGCCAGTTGTTTTGGGACGAGATCATCACGACGTGAGCGGGACGGATTCTCCTTATCGCGAAACCAGCAACATTTACGACGGTAGTAAATTCACAGCCGACATGGCCATACACAATGTTATTGGCGATAGTTTCCGCGGTGCTACTTGGGTTTCCATACACAACGGCGGTGGAGTAGGCTGGGGCGAAGTAATGAACGGCGGTTTCGGTATGTTGCTCGACGGAAGTGCAGAGGCTCAAGGGCGATTAGAAAAAATGCTTTTCTACGATGTCAATAATGGCATAGCGCGCAGGAGCTGGGCGCGTAACAAAGAGGCTATGTTTGCAGCCAAGCGAGAAATGGAGCGTACGCCAAATCTAAAAGTGACCATGCCTTACTTGGTCGACGAAGATTTGTTGAACGATTTGGTTTAACGTTTTACAGATTTCTGACTATCCAAAAAACGATAATAACCGCCACCATAGAGTAGACACTTGTCTGTCCCATCGCTATGCGGTGTGTTTTTTTCAAGAATTCACTTTTTTCTTTAAACAAGTCCAAAGCGAAGCCCAAAATGATTAAGGGTAAGCTAATTACTAGCAAGGGGTTGAAACTAAGGGCGTTCAACAAATCCATATTGAGCAAAGAGTGAATAGCTCTCTGCGACCCACAGCCAGGACATAAGAAACCCGTCGCCTTCCAAAAAGGGCATTGGGGAAAGAAGCCTGCGTACGATGGATTGAAATTGTAGTAGACAATGATCAAGGCTAGTATAAACGCAGCTCCCAAAAACCATTTGAGATAAGTAAAAATTTGCTCGCGATTTTTCCTACATGCTGCTAGCCACTCCAGTACCCACGAAGAGAACAACGAAAATAATGTAAGCGACAATTACTGCAAGACCTATTCCTACTGCAATTTTTACCCATTTTGCGGCGTCTTTGGAAGCTTTTTCAGCTCCAGCAACATCACCCGCTTCGTATAATGAATTAACTTTTGCGGCGTTAATTATACCTACTATACCAAATGGCATGCAGCATAAAAGAGTAGCAAGGATGGACTCTACCATCCAATTCTTAGGTTTCGTAACCATTCCATGTTCGTTCTCCATAGATCTATTTTTAGAAGTTTTGTGTTTATCTAATGTATGAAATAAGCTTGGATATCGTAAATAATTAATTACGTTCGAATTGTACGAATTACAATTCCTAAAATTCGGAAATCACCTTATATTCGGCAAAAAAATTGAAATGAATCATACTGAAGTATTAGATAGACTTAAAAGCGGAAACGCAAGATTTGTAGAAGATAAGCTTGATGGTAAATTGCAGGATAGTGTCCGTAGAGGAGGCTTAACTGGTGGGCAAGCTCCTTACGCCATCGTTTTGAGTTGTGCAGATAGTAGAGTAGTGCCAGAACTAGCTTTTGATACCGGTTTAGGTGAATTGTTTGTACTGCGTGTTGCAGGAAACGTAGCCAATACTTCAACTATTGGAAGTATTGAGTACGCGGTTGCACATTGCGGTACTAAAGTTATCGTGGTAATGGGTCATCAAAGTTGTGGCGCGGTAACTGCAGCTATTGCAGGCGGTGATAACGGACATAACATAAACCACTTATTAGCTCACATTACGCCAGCGATCAGTGCTTCTGGCGCAGGTGCGGAAGTGAATGAAGTAGTAAAAAAGAACGCTCAAATTACCGTTAATGATTTGGTTCGTCGTTCCGATATAATCGGTAACGCAGTTGCTAGCGGAGATGTTAAAATGGTTCCTGCTTACTACAACTTGGATAGTGGTAAGGTGGACTTTTTAGAAAGTCTAGCTTAAATCTTATACAGCGCGGTTGTACGCGCGAATTTTTATTGATGCATATTTGATCTTATCGTTGCCTAGAGCTTAGGACAACGTGATGGATCTCCTTTGCTTCTTTTGCCTTTGTTCTTGGTAAAGAAGTAAGTCGTTGTTAGCGAAAGGCTATGGTCGTTGAATTCATCTGGCCCAGCAGCTACACCAGCGACATTTGAGACTGCATTTAGGTTTTTGATTGGATGGAATTGTAACGCCAATTCAAAATGAAGGGCTCCACTTTTTTTAAATCCATTAATGAGTCCAGCGCCAACAATTATGCCTGGGTCTATTGTGCGATTGACGAAAACCAGCGTTTCGTTATTGTCAGGCACGGAGTTGTTGGGACTGACTTTTGGGATATTTAGGAATTTGAAATTTCCTCCCAGAAAAAATGAAATTCGTTTACGAGAACTTGTGGCCGATGCTTCAAATTGTTTGTGGTAAGTAATTGGAATACGATAGGCGGAATAGTCTGATGGTTCCGTGAAGTAATTTGGTCCAATGTTCGAATCTAGGATGCTAAAAGACTGATTGTAATATTTGTCGTATTGAAATCCAATTTTTAAGTAGTCTACTTTCTGAACTGGAATTATAAGGACCAGTCCTCCTGTATATCCGTAGGCCGAACTCCAGTTAACTGTTCCAGATCCTGTTCCTTCTTGAACCTGGTTTATGGTTTGACCCAAACTGAGAATGCCTCCTGCTTTTATACCTACTGCAATTCGGTTTTGTGCATTGCTTTCGGTGCAAAGGAAAAGGGCGGAGAGAAATATTAGGATGTACGCGAAACGCATAAACTTAAAACGCTAATTGGGTGATCATATTTTGTGTAGCCAATATCCGCCATTTTTAGCAAATGATTTGAATTGTTTTAGATAAATTGAACTCCTGTTCATAAATTTAGTGCTTATGCGTGAGGGATTGGAGTGGTGCGACCGAAGGGGAGTAGTCGCTTTTAATGGAGTAGCTAGAACTTACCGCCTTAGCGGTAGAAGATCTTGCTTTGCTCCATTAAGAAAGGGACCGGAGCGAAGCGGAGCCACGGAAAAGCCCGACCTGAACATTTCTTTTCCGCTTGCGGAAGAAAGAAATGTTCAGGGCACGCCCAAATTGAAACTATGAAATTCGTAGTTCAAATTTTTGGTTCAAAACCAAACTGAATGCCTCTCATGCAAAGAAGGGTAGGATATCGAGAAAGACGCGAAACTGTTCCCTGCCTTTTAAGGGAAGGTTTACTCCAGTAGAATAAATCCTAAACCGATAATTGACGCAGCCCTTCGTAGACCACTACGCTGACTGCGTTTGCCAAGTTGAGGCTTCGTATGTGCTCACTATACAAGGGAATCTTGAAAAGTTGCGCTGCGTATTTTTCCTTGATCTCGTCTGTCAGACCAACCGACTCTTTGCCAAAAACTAAAAAGATTTCATCGACATAATTGATGTCGTAATACGACTGCTGGCCGTGGCTGCTTAAAAAGACCATTGGTTTATCTTCGTGGGTTTCAAAGAACTTTTCGCTGCTTGGATATTCTCGTATCGCTAAGTGTTGCCAATAGTCTAGTCCTGCACGTTTGAGTCTCTTGTCGCTGATTTCAAAACCATATGGTTTTACTAAGTGTAGTTTGGAGCGAGTAGCCAAGGCCAACCTGCCGATGTTACCGGTATTGTTAGGTATTTCTGGTTCTATTAGGACGATGTTCAACGCCATTATGGTTTTAGTTCTATTTGTTGGACTACAAATTTCGCAAATTCCTCTCCCCAAATTTTATAGGTCAGTTTATTGGGATGAATTCCATCGCTGAAAAAACTATCGGTGTTTTGATCTCCGTCTAGTTGGTGCAGCCAATCGTTTAGGTCGATAGTTTGGGAGTCAAAGTAGACCTTGTTTTTTTCTGTGCAAATTTGAATAAGCTCTTTCCCAAATAGTTCTACCAAGTTTCCTACAGTTAATCTTAGCGTAGCTGGAAATGCTGGAAATAGTTTAATAGGTGGCATATTGCAAAAGCCAATGGGTGTATTGGGGAATTTTTCTTGACATCGGTCTATCAGTTTTTCAATGTTTTTTCTCCAGGTTTTGGGGCTGTTAAGTTGAAAGGCATCGTTGGCTCCCATAGCTATAACAATGAGGTCAAAGTCGCTTATTGGAACTTTTGGAAGCACATGTTTGATAAGTTGTTTAAGGTTAAAACCGCTTTGGGCAAATACTTGCCAGTCCACATTGGACTGGCTGAGTGAAGAAAGCTCGCGCGCAAATGATCCTGCAAAACCGTCTTTATGAAATTCGACCCCGACACCGGCCATGGTGCTTTCTCCCATAAGAAGCACTTTTAACGTTTGGTCCGAGCCAATGTCAACGCGGCCGCTGCTTTCTTTAGCTGCGGGCAGTCGCATGGCATTTTCCTTTAGGTCTTTGCCTTGGAAGTACATTATGGGAAGCAAGGGCAGAGCCATTAGACTTCCGAGGTAGTATTTGATTTGTTGGTTTATGGTCTGGGGAAATTTTCTAAGAACAAATGTAACCTTTGGCCTTAAGTTTACGTTATAATAAAAAAGGCAACTGTTTTTAACTTACTTAGTCTCTTCCTAAAGGAGCTCTTTTGCCTGCGCTGATAAAAATGAACATCTGCAAAACCTTGGTTTTCTTCTTGCTGAGCACTTTTAGCTGCTCTGTATTTGCGCAGTCTATAGGCGGTCAAGTCCTAGACGAAGAGGGTGAGACCATACCTTTTGCCAATGTTTTTATAAAACAACTTGCTACTGGAACTGCTGCGGATATAGATGGTCGTTTTTTCTTGGCCATAGAACCAGGTACCTATGACGCGGTTTTTTCTTCAATTGGATTTGAAGATAGAGTCTTGCCGCTTTACCTAGATCAAGATCATTTGGAGTTCAACGTGGTTCTAACGGCCAACAATACGCAACTAGATCAAATAGTGGTTAAAGCTGGCAGACGCGATCCTGCTTTCGCTATTATTCAAAAGGCTATAGACTATCGGAAGCAAAACCAGTCGAGTATTCAAAGTTCTAAAGGAACCTACTACTTAAGAGCAGTGGAAACGCTTGAGGGAAAAAGCAGAGCTCAGCTTCGCGCAGAACAAGAAAAAGTTGAAAGCCTAGAGGAAAGTTTTGAGTTTGATTCTGAAACGGATAAGGAAAAAGAGCGTAAGCGAAAAGAGGAGGAAAAGTTAAGCGGTTTCTCTATGGTTGAAATTGACCTCGACCTTTACTACGCCTATCCGAAGCAATACAAACAAATCCGCAATGGTTACAGGGCCTATGGCAACGAGCGGGGTTTATTGGTTCCAAACCTCGCGGATGATCCGATTGACTTTTATAAAAATTTGGTGACAATGCCTGACTTGGTGGAGGCTCCCTTGATTTCACCTTTGAGTCGTACCTCGATTGTTTCCTACAAATACAAACTGCTGAAAACGCAAGTTGAAAATGGTAAGGAAATCTATACCATTAAATGTACCCCACGTAAAAAAGGCTCTTCTACTTTGTCTGGTATCGTGGTGATTCACGAGGAGAGTTACAGAATACTTTCCATTGATTTCGAAATACCTAAGGGTAATTTAAAGCTACTGGATAAGCTTTCAATACTACAAAGTTTTGGTCAAGACGATGAAGGAACTTACTACTTAGAATCGCAGGTGTTTTCCTATGAAACCAAGCGAAATGCTAAGCAAAAGTATGTCGGAGAAACGCTGGTAAGGTGCAGCGCGTTCATAAATAATTATGAGCACCCCGAAGACTTCTTTGGTCTGGAGTTGAGCCGAACGACCGCCGAAGCTTTTGAACGAGATTCAATTTATTGGGAACAGGTGCGTACCGATAGTCTAGATGAAGCTAAACGGAAACTAGTGTATACAATGGACAGTATAGAAGCGGTTCACAACAGTGACGAATACAAAGACTCTATACAAGCTGATTATAATAAGGTTAAGTTTCTTGATGTAGTCTATTATGGGGTTGGTTTCCGTAACCACAAGAGAAAAGAGAACTTATACTTAAGTAGTTTGCCAGCTCTTATTTCATTTGATAACGTAAGCGGTTTTCGCTTGGGGCCATTTGTTTCTTACTCGCGCCGTTTTGACAATGGTCAGTTTATGAGACATTCCATCAACGTGAGAACAGCCTTTGAACAAAGAGATACCAACTACAGTTATGATGGTTTTTGGACCTATAATCCAATGCGTCAATCTAGTGTGCGAATAGGGGCGAGTAGAGATTTTCGGATAATAAATCCAACATTCGCTATTCTCAATTTGCTGAACCCCTCAAATTTCTTTTTGAATACTGCGGTGAGGCTAAGACATCGCACGGAGTTGATAAATGGTTTGTATATCTCGACTGGATTAGCGGTGCATAACAGGGAGTCGTTGGAGGATTACAATTTCCCTGCTTTTTTAGAATTTCTGCAAGAGGAAGAAGAGCCGGTTGTACCTTTCGAAACTTATCAAGCGACCATAGGTCAGCTTAGACTTTCTTACACTCCTCGACAACGATATATGACTGAGCCGAACAGAAAGATCGTCTTGGGAAGTGCTTGGCCTACATTTTCGGTTTCATATGAGAAAGGTTTTAACGGGCTTTTTTCAAGCGATATAGATTTTGATTACATAGAGTTCGGTATCGAGCAGGATATTACCATTGGCATCTTCGGCAGTTCAAGGTATAATGCGTCTTTGGGTAAGTTCGTTGGCCAAAAAGATTTGCGCTTTATCGACTTTAAGCGTTTTGTGCAATCCAACGAATATTGGTTGGCCGAGCCCTTGTCTGCTTTCCAACTCTTAGATAGAACGCTCTTTGCAACCGATTGGGCATTAGAATTACATCACATCCACCACTTCAATGGCGCACTGGTTAACAACATACCCTTAGTTAAGAAAACCCGTATTCGGGCCGTAGCTGGTTTTAGCGGGCTGTGGGTTCAAGAGAGTTCGTTTAGTCACCTAGAGGCTTTTGCCGGAATAGAGCGCGCTTTTCGTATAGGTCCGCGTAGGCGTTTGCGTTTAGGAATCTATGGCGTAGTAGGTGACTCAAATGTTACCAGATCAGATGCCGCTTGGAAATTCTCTGTAGATATTTTAGATACTTGGAATAGAGACTGGAGCTTCTAATTGTACACTACAACTTTATTAATCTACTCGCATACCCAGGAACGCTTAGAATATAGTTTCCTGAAGTAAGACCCCTCAAGTCAATCTCGTTTTTACCTGGGATGAGCCTTCCTTTCTTTATTACCTTTCCTTGAAAATCGACAATTAGGAATTCTCTTTCTTCTTCGAATTTCGATTCAACAAAAAGCAATTCGCTAATTGGATTGGGATAAGTGTACAAGGAAAGTGAAGCAGGAACATCTTCAATCCCGACTGTTAGACTCAGTTGTTTGTTTAACAGTTCGTCGAATGCATTTTGCTGCGGGGCAGTTAATGAGTTTATAATATTGTTATCCTCGAAAGGATCATCGAGTAAATCAAAAAAGAACTCTTGTCCACTGTTTTGGCTAAATGCGTATTTGTATTGCTCGTCGCGAATAGCGAAACCCTCAAAACCAGTATCATCGTCGATTCCTGCGTCTGCATATGCACAATTTCTTATCTCCATTCCTGTACTCGAAAAAAGTGGGGTGAAACTTCTGCTGTCCTCAAACGATTCTGAACTGCCGCCACAAATTTGCAGAATCGTGGAATACAAATCGGTTCCATTTACCAGAGCTGTTTCTCTTTCATTAACACGCGCAATTTCTGGTCCGGCGACGACCATTGGAGTATTAATTCCTCCTTGGAATACCGTACCCTTACTCTGATTATTGTTGTACGGCTGACGAATGAGACTTGACTTGGTGCCGTTATCGCCAATGACAATCACCACGGTATTTTCCCAATCTTCTTCTGACAAATTATTTTTAATTCGCCCAAGCTCAAAGTCCAGACTTTCAATCATGGCGATGAAGTAGGTGAGTTCATTTTCCTGAATGCTGGCTTCATCCGTTGGTAAGGCGCCCTGGTTATGCATTTCTAAAGGTGGTAAGTGAATTGGTGCGTGCGGCGTATTATAAGCTAGCCAACAAAACCAAGGATTGTTTTGATCGTTTATCCAATCAATAGCTAGGTCGGTGTAAACCGTCGTCGCATATTCAGTAGTGTTAACGATTTCGCCGTTTTCTATGTAACTCCAATCATAATAATTCGGTAAAGCTCCACCAAGCGAGCCTGCGAAATAATCCATCCCGAATTCAAGAGGCCCGTCGAGGTCTGTGTTGTTTCCAGATGGACCTAAATGCCATTTTCCAATGACGGCCGTTGAGTAATCCGTTGGGCTTTGCTCATTAATAGCATCAAAAATTGAAAACTCGTCGCTTGAGATTGCGTTAGAAGTAGAAGGGTTTAGGACACCAGTTCTAAACCCATATTTACCCGTTAGTATCGTTGCACGTGTCGGCGAACAAGATGGACTCACCCATAAATTATCGAAGCTTAAACCATTTTGTATGAGCTCTTCTAAATTTGGCATAATTGCCTTTACTTGTCCCGGTCCGTTGGGTGCAAAGCTTGGTATTGGTCCGTTACCGGCATCGTCCATAATGACTAGGAGCACGTTCGGCGATTGCGCAAAACTATTGCACGGTAAAAGCACAGCGCAAATGGCTATGAACAGGAAAATGTTTTTCATTATTTGTCTAAGACCACGCGAACGAAGAGGTCTCGCGTGTAATCGTGTATTTCGTATTTGCCAGCCCAGCCTGCGTCGTTCATTAACTTTTCTAAATCCTTACGAGAATACAAGTACAATGGACAGTTGCGCATTTTATAACGGATGCGTCTTTGACCAGCCAGCCAGTGCTCGCTCTTAGGAAAGCTTCCGTAAATTTCTTTGCTGATGTCTTTTTCTAATTTCTTGAGTAGTGGCAATGGCTCTTCGATATAATCGAAGAAACCCATTAAACAAGCCGCGTCGTATTGCTTAGTTGGTTCGTATTCCATGTAGCCAGAAGTAACCCACTTAACGTTCGGATTTTCGAAACCAAAATCGTTTACTCTTCTTTCGGCAATGTCTAACATTCCCTGTGCAAAATCTAGTCCTAGCACTTCTTTGCCTTGTTTCAAAAACTCAACCACGTACCGACCGCCACCGCAACCCACGTCAAGCACTGATTTAATCGCCGGGTTCGCAGTATGCTCCAATGTTTTTTCAAAACGTTTGAACATGGTCTGACGCGTATTTCGGTCAATCCACTTTCCCAAGAACCCACGCTTCTCTTCGTGGCCATAAATAGAGTCAAAATCACTGGCATAACCGTGAAAAAAATCCTTTACTTCTTTTGTTTCGTTACTCATTACTTTAGTTTACTAAGACAAGATTTATAAATCTCGTCTAATTCGCCAATAGTTTTATCCGCATCCCAACGTTCATGACAAAAATCGTAAGCTGCTTGGCCAAATTGCAGGCGCAAGGCACCGTTTCTGCTAAGTTGAGTCAGCTTTTGAGCTAAAGCGTCCACATCCGGCGAGGCAACAATATAGCCGTTCTTAGCATCAGTAATAACTTCACGAACACCCTCAACTTGAAAGGTGCAAGTTGGTAGTTTTGCCATAGAAGCTTCGACTACCACTCGAGGCAATCCCTCGCGAAGAGACGTCATTACGAAAAGGTCAGCCGCTTGAAGTAAAGCAGGGACTTCAGTAGAGTAACCATAAAACTGAACCTTGTCTGCCACTCCGAGTTCCGCAGCCAGTGCTTTGCAATCATCCATACACTCGCCTTCACCTATTAGCAGAAGTTTAACCTCCGGTACCTCAAGTGATACTTTAGCCAATGCCTCTATGGAGTATCTCTGAGCTTTGCTGCTTGAGAATCGCCCAACGTTTATCCAAACTACGTCATCTGCCTTGTACCCCAATTCCTGTCTTTTCGCCTCTCGCTCATCTTCCGACAAAACGTCCTTTACAAATGGATCCATCTCCACACCAGCGTAAATCACCTTGTAGGGAATATGATTGCCAATACCCTCATTGTGATAAGCATCAATTGTTTCTTGACCAACGGCAACGATCATATCGTTAGTTCCTATCGTTAAGCGCTCCACCCAGATATAAAAATTTCTGCGCCAATTGCTCATCGGGTCGTTATAGGTTACGCCTTCCAAACCAAAAATGATAATAGGAACCCCAGCCCATTTCGCAGCCAGGCGGGTTAAAACACTAGCCTTCGCCTCGTGCGTATGAACTATGTCGTAGCCCTCTTTTTTGATATGTCTGTACAACCACCATAAGGCACGCAGATCACTTAAAGGTTTTATTTCTCGATACATCGATCTGCAAACAATGCGCTTTAAGCCCTTCATCTTGGTGAGCACATTTTCATTCACCACCCGCCCGTGAACCAAATGAAACTCATATTTGTCACTGAGCAAGTCTATGGTCTTAGCCACACTTATATCGACTCCCCCTCCTGGCGCAAGCCAGGTCAATGTATGCAGTACCTTCGGTTTTTGATTCAATGCATTAAGCTATCAAGTCTTCAATACGGAGAGAGGCAAACGATTCCTGCTGCGCCGGCGCAGCCAGAATTTCCTGAACGGTGTCAAACTTAAACTCACTCAACATTCGTTCCGTTCGCTTTTCCATTTTGCGCAAGTTATGGTAATGGGTGAACTGAGCCTTGCGCTCCATCCTTACACGCGGGTGCTCGGGGTCGAATTCCCAAGGATGCGCATAAAACATAAACGATTGTTCATTTTTCTCGTACTTCAAAACCGCCTTTTTGAAAGCAGCATAAGGGAATATGCGGAAATAGGCTCCACCAGTTCCCCATTTACGCGTCATAAAGCTGAAATCGGTCAGAGGAAACTCAATCAAATCGAATTCTTCAATTCGGTAAATATGATTCGGACTGCCAGCAATACCATATCTCCAAGTAACAATAGGCGAGATGGAACAATCATATTCAAAGCCCAGTTCCTTCAAAATTTCGAGCGCCCAAATGCTCTTTTTTGTTACACTGAAATAGGGTGCACGAAAGCCCCTTACTTGCTGACCAGAAACCTGTTCTAAAAGATCCTTGGCTTTGGCAATGTCCGCTTTGAAAGTAGCAGGCGTCTGATCGTAAACCTTTTCGTGATTAAAGCTGTGACAAGCTATCTCGTGTCCAGCGTCGGCAACACGTTTAATTATGAAAGGATACTTATCGGCAATCCATCCAAGTGTAAAAAATGTTGCCTTGGTTTCAAAGCGTTCAAGTAAAGACAGCACCTTATTTAAGCCTATTTCTATCCTGTTTTCCTTACCTTCCCAGGCACTTAGAGGGAGTTCAATGCCTTGATACCAGTCCTCCAAATCAATCGTAAAAGCGTGTTTCAAGCTGCTAAATTAGGCCTCCGCGAGCCGAAAATGCCATAAAGTCGCCTAAAAAGAGAAATTTAAGTTTTGGCAACCTATTGATAATCAGATGCTTATAAACAATAAAACAATCTCTGTTATTCACAATCCATCAACAGTATGGATTTGCCTTGTATATCAGCTTATATTGCGGGTGTTCAAATTCAAAATTAAATAGAAATGGCAAAAGAAGCATTAAGTTTTTACGACGTTAAAACCAAAGAGAAATTCGAAGCTACTGAGTATGAAGTGCGCCAGAAAGGCACACGTTTCTTCGCAGTAACTAAGTCAAAAGCAGGCGAGCACGAGTGCTGGAGAGTACTAAGCAAAGTCGATGCTGAGCGCTTAAAATAAGTTTCCTCAAATTTGGAATTCATGCCTATTCGATGCGTCGGATAGGCATTTTTTATTCTGGCCTAGTTACCAATTCCCCACTATGCTTAAGGGATAGTTTGTGGGAGGCTTAGCGCTGTGTAAATTGGAGGTTTAATCACTTAAATGAATATGGAGTTTTTACTGGACTAATTAGCACTGCTTTATGTGTTTGCAGATATAGGCCTTTATCCCGTAACCAAGACTTAAACAACTTCGTATCAAATAGTCAACACAAGACGAAAAACACTTTGCTCCTTATCCTGCCTAAAAGCTCGAATTGTTTCTGTAACTAACACTAAATCACGGCTTTAATAAACATCTCACTTATGGATCTGTGGAAAAGGCAATGATGCATATCCTTTGATGTTGGATAACTCCCACATGGTTCATAGCAAACATGCTAAATTAGCCACGTAATTCCCTCAGTTACAAGGTTATCCTCGCCAAAGGAAAACCAATGCGTAATGCACGACCGTTATAGGGAGCTCAGTTTTTACAAGAAACATAGTGCTGCCGGACCAGATGGCTTTGACACCTTTTCAGACGGTGGTAAGTTCTACTTCACTTACCGCGAATCGGGCGAAGTATTGCTCTATAGTCAAGCATTTGTCTCGGCTGCCGACCGACTTCGCGGCATCAACGACGTCAAGAAAAACCTAGAACAACGTGAAAGATATAAAGGGCTAGTCGATGCCAGTGGTAATCCATTTCTCAGTTTAAGAGGTTCAGGTAATCAAGAACTCGCCAAAAGTCGAACCTTCAATTCGCAAAGTGAAATGGATCGTATGCTTGACATAATCGCTGGACGAAACGGAGAAACCAGTGTAAAAAGCGCAGCAGACAAATACCTTCCTGCTCCTGCTTACATTGGCAGCGAAGGTTTTAATCGTTTTGAAAAAGACGGTCATTTTTTCTTTTCCTACAACGACGCCAACGGAAAACCGTTTCTGAGGAGCCAAGCATACAATCACGAAGACAGCAGAAATAAAGGAATCGAAGAGCTTGTAAAATTAGCTCAAGATGATTCCAAATGGTTTAGAGGTGAAAACGAAAACGGAGAAGAGTATTTCTTTTGTCTCAAATCAGATCCCCAAACGGAAATAGCTAGAAGCCCTATTCATTTCAGTGAAAATGAAATGATGAACGCCTTTGATTGGATAAGAGGCAAAGACTCACGCATTGGAATCGGCTCAGCTTTGCTAGGCGGAATACTTATGTCTGCAACAATGGTTCGCCGAAAGATGGGAGCGGACCTTACCTCAAATGCAGCGAATCGTGCAGGCGAAACTGGCGCAGGGCTTGCGGTTAACGAACCTTTAGACGTATCGAGCGAAGAATACGAGCGCGTTCAGGGAGACCGTGAAAAGCTAAGACAAGAGCGCATTGAAGATGAAATGCGCGTTATGGAAAGGCGTCGCGAAGAGGAAGCAATTCGAGAAAGACGCGAGCAGGAAGAAAAAGAAATGATGCGTCTCCGAGAGCTAAGAGAAAAGGAAGCGCAAGAACGTATACGAATAGACAAGGAAATCGAAGAGAAAGCTGAAAAAAGAAAAGTAGTAGTTGCGGAACCGGTAATCGCTAAAAGCTTCGCCGATCCTGAGCCATTAGAAACTGTAGTTTCCGAACGAAGTAGTACCAGCCTTCCTTGGTGGCCTTTGCTTATCGGCCTTTGTGTCATACCATTTTTGTTTTGGTGGCAAGGTTGCGAAAGTGGTATAACTCCACCTGAACCACCTATCGTCTCTGAAACAAAACTTGCGCCGACTCCTGAAGAACCAGAGCAAGAAAGTACCATCGTCATTCAGGAGCAAGAAGAAGAAGAAACGGAAGATCTTCCTATCTGTAAAATCGATGATTTAGATTTTCGATTGGGAACGATTGAAGCCAGCCTCGCGAATTGTATAGTTGATGCAGATTGTAAACTGCCCGCTAAGTTTCAGTGGTACGATACGATGTTCAAAACGGGCGCTGCTCACATGGATCGCACAGCATTTCCTTCGCTAGATAACATTGCCAAGCTAATGGCTACCTGCGACGATATTCATCTAGAAATATTTGGTCATATCTCTGATGACGAATCCGACGTCTACCAAGGCAAGTACCAAGACGAGACAGGAATTTCATTGTCAGGAATACGTGCGAGATGCACTTTTAGGAAGCTTGAGACCAGAGGAGTCCCAACAAATCGTATGTCCTTTCTAGGTAAAGGCAAAACAGACCCGCTGATTAGCGACAATACCGAGCGCGCTTACTCAAGAAATCGCCGTACAGAGCTCGTACTCCGCATCCGCAATTGACAATTCCTTTTTATTACTGTGGGTAACTCGAGCTGGTTTTCGAAAAACGTCTGAATTCTGCTAAAACGCCCAGAATTTGCAATGAAGCCCTCATAAGCAAGGATTTAAGTCCTTGGTATGCATTAACTTAAACCTAGCAATCAGGGGACTGCTACATTTAAGAGAGAGAATCGCGATTATGCATTTATTCATACGGGGGGCATTTACATTTTTATGTGCTTTTATATTTTGTGCTGCTATAGCGCAGAATACAGGAAACAGACTTTATCAGTATTATCATTCAGAATTGGGTGATAATAAAATTCAAGAAGTGAATCCATTCACTTCGGTAAACTCATTCAAGTTACTAGACAAGCACAATGGCCACTTAAGCGATTTTAGTACAATAAGATTAGAAAGGCGTTTTGAAGAAACGATGCTTCAAACACGTTCGATCTATCTAGACTTTGTAGTTCCTACTGACGAAACAACCATCAAGTTAAAGTTTTATAGAGCTGATCCGTTTACAAGCGATTTCACTTTACGACAAACTAATGAAACGGTAGAGAAAGAAATTGTAGACCACGTTCCTGGTGGCGTTTACTATCGAGGATATGTCGACGGAATTCCGAATTCCATCGCTATGCTAGGAATAGATAAAGACGGTTTAAGAATTATGTACTCTATTGGTGGAGGAAACCATGTAATACAAGAAAGTGAACCAGGACTCTACATACATTATAACGACAGAGATATTTTAATCGAAAACGAATTCGACTGTCATACCGACACCAGCGGATTTCAAGGACAGGATATTGAAAAGCCTAGCATTGAGTTAGAGGAAAAAGCGGCTGTCGGTTCTTGCGTCGAAGTTTATGCAGTAGTCGACTTCGATGCCTATCAAGACAATGGAAGTAACATGGCCAATACTGTAAATTGGCTAGGAAGTATTTGGAACGAAGTAGAAACTATTTATTTCAATGACGGAATCGATGTAGCCATCAGTAGTATGTTGGTTTACTCTGGCCCCGATCCTTATGTTTCGCTCACAAGTACGAGTGCTGTATTAGGTCAATTCTCAAACAACAATGTAAACAACTACGACGGAAGATTAGCCCATTTTCACTCTGGCAGAGGCCTGGGAGGTGGAGTTGCTTATCTAGATGTACTTTGTTCTAATGGCTCACCTCACGCTGTGAGTGCTAGTCTATCTTCCAACGTGCAAGCCTTTCCTACTTATTCCTGGACAGTCAATGTTGTGGCTCACGAGATGGGACACAACATGGGTTCGCCTCACTCGCACAATTGCGGATGGAACGGCAGTCAAATCGATGACTGCGGCAGCCAAGCAGGATTTCCGGAAGGCAGTTGTTATGATTCAAACAATCCAATTATTCCAGCAGGTGGAACAATAATGAGTTACTGCCATTTAGTTGGAGGAGTTGGTATTGATTTTAATGAAGGATTTGGTCCACTTCCTTCAGCCCTGATTAACTCAAGATTTAATAACGCGCCTTGTCAAACCGGTAACTGCAATACACCTAACTGCAACGATGGTATTTGGAATGGTGATGAAATCGGTGTTGACTGTGGAGGTTCACAAAACTGTGGAGCTTGCTCTTTCGGATGCGTCGATACCAATGCACACAACTTTGACCCTAGTGCAACTACTCCTGATGACTCGTGCTTAGATTGTTCCGATGGCATTCAAAATGGAGATGAAACTGGAATAGACTGTGGTGGAACAAAATGTAATCCTTGTTGGGAGTGCGATCAAACCACATACGACTCTGGTGGACCCAACAATGGATATAGTAATAATGAAGATATGGTTTGGACTATCTGTCCTGACCCAACAGAACAACTGAGCGTTACCTTTAATTATTTTGATGTTGAAGTTGCAAATTCAGTTGGTTCTAGTACGAACGGAACAGGTTGTTGGGATATGTTCTTTCTATATGATGGAAACAGCACGAGTGCCCCACTTATTGGAAACTTCTGTGGCGAAAATTCAAGTAGTGGACAAACTGCCGCCATTGCATCAAACAACTTGGTAGCTCCGGCAACCTTTAGTGCAACCGGATTAGGAAACTGTTTAACGCTTAGGTTTTTCTCCGACGTTTTTGTGACCAATGGAGGTTGGGATTTAGACATAGAATGTATCGCAGCTGAGTCTTGTGAAGATGGTATTCAAAACCAAGGAGAAGAAGGAATAGACTGCGGAGGCCCTTGTGATCCTTGTGGACCAACGTTAGGAAACATTACCGTTGTTGCGGCGTCTATGTTAGGTGGTAGTAATACAACTGGTGGAAATCTTATGAGCGATGACTTACGTACACAAGGGTTGATACCATTAACAGAACCTTATACCGCATTAGGATTTACCCACGTAGGAGGAGGTGGTGGAGAAACCATTAACCAAAGCGTGCTTAATACCGGTGGCGCAAATGCCATTGTTGATTGGGTATTCTTAGAACTAAGAGACAAAGATGATCCGACCGTCGTACTAGCAACGAGGTCAGCACTCATTCAAAGAGATGGCAATATTGTAACTACTGATGGAATTTTTGCTCCGTCATTCGATGGGCAGTTTGTCTATGACGAGTATTACGTTGCTGTTAGGCACCGTAATCACTTGGGAATAATGAGCGCTGAACCGATAGACTTCAGTTCTGGTCAAAACGCTATGTTCGATTTTACCAATAGCGCTAATAGTGTTTTCGGAACCAATGCAATGAACGATTCAGGAGCTAAAAGAACAATGTGGCCTGGAAATGGAAATATGGATGACCAGGTAGTCTACCAGGGCTCTGGGTCAGACTTATTAAGCATTACTCAAGCCGTTTTTTCTAATCCAAACAACCCCAATTTCCAATTATCCTTCCCGTATGCAGGATATGACCAAGGAGATTACAATATGGACGGGGAAGTTGTTTATCAGGGCTCAGGTTCAGATATTCTATCTGTAACCCAAGCTGTTTTTACAAATTCATTAAATTCGAGTTTCCAAACAACTTATCCTATTTTGGAGCAGTTACCGTAGGGAAAACAATATTTTTTAGGGAGAGATATTATGAGATTAAAATTTAGGAGTGCGTTTTTTCTTTTGGTCCTTTTTGGTTCCATCAACGTTTTCGCACAAGACGCCAAGGGAGAAGTTCAAGAACGAACATGCGGCACAATGGAAAATCTGGAGAGGTTGCTTTTAGCAGATCCTTCACTCCAAGATAGAATGGACAAGATTGAATATTACACTCAGCAGTACATTCTTGAGCAGAGTTTGCAAAAACCAAATGAAAGCGGACAAGAAAAAGCATTGCCGCCAATCTATACTATTCCAGTAGTTTACCACATAGTGTATAATAACGCAGCTGAAAATCTCAGTGATGCTGAGATCCAATCGCAAATGGACGTTTTAAATGAAGACTTCAGACGCCTAAATGCTGATGCTGATAATGCTTGGCCGCAAGCAGCAGATTCGGAAATAGAATTTTGTTTGGCGACCATAGACCCTAACGGAAATCCAACCAATGGTATAGTCAGAGTTGCTACATCACAAACCTCATTTAGCACGAACGACGCAATGAAATTTGATAGTCAAGGTGGATCAAGTGCATGGCCTGCTGCAGACTATATGAACATTTGGAGTTGTGATTTGAGTGGAGGATTATTAGGATACGCACAGTTTCCTGGTGGCCCCGCTAGTACTGATGGAATCGTAAACGATTACTTATATACTGGACGAATCGGCGCTCAGTCTCCTTTCGAATTAGGGAGAACCGGTACGCACGAAGCTGGACACTATTTCAATCTTCGTCACATCTGGGGCGATGGCAATTGTAATCAAGATGACTTAGTAGCAGATACACCAACTTCAGATGGCTCACATAGTGGATGCCCAATTGGAGACACTTCTTGTGGCACCACGGATATGGTTCAAAACTATATGGACTATTCGCACGATGCTTGCATGAATTTATTCACTCAAGGACAAGCGACTAGAATGCGTGCACTATTGGCTCCGGGTGGAGCAAGGAGTTCATTGATCAACAATGGAAAATGCGGACCGCCGCCAGCACCGACTTGTAGTGATGGAATCCAAAATCAAGGTGAGCTGGGTATCGATTGTGACGGTCCATGTTCAACAGCCTGTCCTACTTGTACAGATGGTATTCAGAACCAAGATGAAACTGGAGTAGATTGTGGAGGTGCAAGCTGCGCTTTTTGTCCTTGTAATGGAAGTAATGTACGTTTGGTTTTAACCTTAGACAATTTTCCTCAGGAAACCGATTGGATATTGACCACTTCAACTGGTGCGACGTTTGCGTCAAGTGGAGGAACATATGCTGGAACGCCAGACGGTACTACCATTACTGTGGACTGGTGCTTGCCAAATGATTGTTACGACTTTACCATTAACGATTCTTTCGGTGACGGTATCTGTTGCGGATTTGGTCTGGGGTCATACGATATTACTAATCTAGATGACGGAACATTACTCGCCAACGGTGGAGACTTTGATGACACTGAAACGATGAACTTCTGCGTAGCTCAAGTAGTTGCTTCAGTATCTCTAGAATCAGAAGTTAAAATGGGCGGATGTTTTGATAATAGTTCTTCACTAATGAGCGATGACTTAAGAGTACAAGGATTAATTCCAAACCAAGAGCCTTACACCGATCTAACCGGATTCACCCATGTAGGTGGCGGTGGAGGAGAAACAGTTTCAAACGCAGTTTTAGCAATCGGTGGATCAAACGCTATTGTTGATTGGGTTTTCCTAGAGCTAAGAGATAAGAACAACAACTCAATTGTAATGGATACGCGTGCTGCACTATTGCAACGAGATGGCGATATAGTAGATACGGATGGATTTTCAACGGTGAGCTTTGCGATGCCTGCCGACGACTACTACGTAGCTGTAAGGCACAGAAATCACCTCGGAGTAATGACTGCCAACACGGTTAGCTTTGCTGGTGGAAACAACACAGGATTTGACTTCTCAAACCCAGCAATAGGATTATGGGGCAACAACGCGATGCGCGTATTGGGTTCAGTTAATACTATGTGGCCAGGCAACGGAAACGGAAATACTGCTACAATATATCAAGGCTCAGGCTCAGATATCACGCCGATTACCTCTACTGTATTTTCAGACCCTTCAAATACAAATTTTCAGTTATCTTTCCCCGTACAAGGCTATTACGCAGCTGATTACAATATGGACGGAGAAGTTATATATCAAGGATCGGGTTCAGATATTTTGGTGATTACCCAATCTGTTTTTACTAATCCGGCGAACGTAAACTTTCAACTTACGTTCCCAATCATCCAACAATTACCTTAAAAATCATTTCAATGAAAAATTTATATACGCTATTATTAATCTGCTTGTGTTCTCCTGTTGTTCTAGCTGGCATTGACTACGATGTTCGAGTAGAAGGCAACGATGTTGTTGTTAGCATTTCATCCGATAAATCTTACGAAGAACCTGCTAATACTTTCATTACCGGAGAGTTTACCATCGCTTGGAGCGAGATTTATGGTGAAAATATCATCGACGGAATCGAAGTCTTGAGTGACATTCCATTTGACTACGATCCCACTGGTCAGAAAATGACGCAGCAAAATGAGTCGACGTATTACCAAAAATTTGGTTTTGCTAATCCTGTAGAATTAGAGTTACTAGAAGGTCAGTCAATCGATGTATTGAGAATCAATTTAGTTAATGACAACAGCCAAAACGCTGGAGTAATTGCATCTAACATTATCATTGACAAAGATCCACCACTTATTGGTGGAGGTGCTTCATTCATAAATGTATTTGCTGAGCAGTGGAGCGAACTTGAGTTGGAAAATACTGCGGTAGGAATTGGTGACGGACCAAATTCAAACATAAACTTGTTTCCAAATCCTGCAACCGACCGTTTGTTTATTCAGTTGGATGAAGTAATCGAGGGACAAGCTACTTTAAACGTTACCGATATTAATGGCCGTATCCTTACAACACGCAGCGTTCAGCAACAACTATTGGATATCGATCTTTCTGATTTACCAGTAGGTACATACTATTTACAAGTACAGTCAGGTACTCAGTTTATCACTGGGCAGAAGTTTGTGAAAATAGATTAAGACATTATTTACATTATGGGCGCGTCCCATCTGTAAAAACAAAAGACCCTTCGCTTTGCGAAGGGTCTTTTGTTTTTACAAGGGGCGGGCTTCTGCAGGCTACGCGTTCGCTCCGGTACTGAGTGGCTGGCTAACAGCAACGCTTCTACCGCTAGGGCGGTAAGCTTTTGCTAAGCTGCACAACACTAAGTACTGACCCTTGAGGGTCACCTTCCGTATCCCTCGCGCGAAATCCCACTAAAAATTAAAAACCTTCTAGTCAAGCGCCCTATTGTCATTGCGAGCCCGGCGTGCAATCTCAACAGTCTCTCGAATAAAATCTGAGCTGAAACCGAAGAGTGGAGAGAATTGAATAGACGTCAGAACTACAAAGTGTGGTCTTGCTTTGT
>CAZZIZ010000005.1:0-11865 GCA_964654535.1 uncultured Chitinophagales bacterium | reverse complement strand
AAGAGTGGAGAGAATTGAATAGACGTCAGAACTACAAAGTGTGGTCTTGCTTTGTTCGACTACTTAAGTAACAGACCCGTAGAGATGATATAGGCATCCCGGCTAGCAATGCGTGAGGGATAGTAGTGGAAATGAGGCGCAGCTGAGTGGACTGAACGCCAGCAAAAAGAGCGACCAGAGGAAGCTCCTTTTTGCGCGGCGGTGAAGCCACAAAGCAAGCCGAATTGGAGCGGATAGCCCGGTGCTTCTGGTTGTATTTGAGCCTATGAAATGGCTCAAATACAACCAGAAGTGCACGCCCAAATTCTTATTGGCAAAACAGAATTTCTTTTGAATTCAGGATATCTATGGATTCATCAAACTTATCGAATGTCGCTTACTTCTTGTACAATTTGAAAATTGGAATAATCAGAATTTTCGCAGTTTTATTCAGACAAATAATGCCACAAAACGAGGATTTTTCGCGATCTTAAGAGTCTCTTGGTTGAGAATCCTTTTTGAACGTTAATTAGGTAAGATGAAAATATGTGTGAGACCCAACACCTGGGGTCTGCTTTTAGTGCTGTGTGGCCTATTCACAAGTACCAACAGCTTTGCAAGTGTATGTTATGGAATTGCCAGTAGTGGCAGTAATACGGTAGAGATAAGTCTATTGCCAACGATTGATTATTCCCAGACCCCAGTTCCTACGAGTAGTTGGACGACTGGTGCGTTTACATTGTGCTGGCCTGCTGCTTTGGGCCCCAATGTTATAGCGGGTTTTACTAATACGAGTGCGATTCCCTACGCTTTTGACTTTACGTCTACGTTGGTTGGAACAAACTATTGTCAAAAATTTACTTTCGTGGGTCCGGTTGTGTTGGATATGACCGCTGGCGTCCCTGTAGATGTTGTTCAGATAAATTTGAATGCCGTCTGTGGTGGTGGAGCTGAGAACTTCTTTATCGACAACTTTCCACCCGATCCTCCAATTGCAAATGGAACTTCTAGTTTGATTAATTTCTTCGGCGAAGAATTTGCAGTAGGCGCTTGTAACTTGACAACCAGTGTAAGTTTGAATGGTTCAACGGTAACCGCGAGTCCAGTTGATGTTTCAACCTGCGGTGGTGTGGTTATGATTGATGCTGTACCCGGCGGCGGTTCTGGTGTATACAGTGGATTTTCTTGGACCGATTTAGGAACAGGAAGTTCCACAGGTGTTGTCCTTAGCAATCAAGGAACGCAAACTTTAACGCTGGACGCAACAGCTGCTAGTGCTGGAACTGTAGATTTACAAGTTGTAGTCACCGATGATACAGGATGCCAAGGAACAGGAACGGTAACCGTAACTGTAGCAGAAAACGCTACGGCAGATGCTGGTGCTAATCAAACTATTTGTGGAATTGCTTCAGCAGTCAACCTTGCCGCAACGGCTAATGGGCCTGGTATGTGGTCTGGTGGAACTGGAAGTTTTGCAAACGCAGCAAGTTTAAATACAACTTACACTCCTGGTGCGGGAGAATTAGGGCAGGTAGTTACTCTAACCTGGACCACGACCGACCCCGATGGGGCAGGGACCTGCACCAGTGCATCCGATACAGTGGATATAACTTTTATCGAAGAACCTTTTGCTGGACTTGATGAATCATTTACATTTTGTTCCACCGATGGGCTGACTGATATAACTCCTTTTGGTGCTGAAGCGGGCTCTTTCAGTCCTGCGCTGGCAAGTGGAACTGGGGTTTTCAATCCTGCTATAGATGCCGCGGGTTCATACACTTATACGGCTCCAGGTTCAGCACCTTGTACGAGTGCTACCTCTACAGTGACCGTGACGCTAAATCAAGCAGCGAATGCTGGAGCTGACGGCGCGTTCACCTTTTGTTCTGATGGAGTTATGACAAACATTACTCCTGCAGGTGCGGATGCAGGTGGAACATTTTCTCCTGCTCTAGCGAGTGGTACTGTTATGTTCAATCCTGCGGTAGATGCCGCTGGAACTTATACTTACACGGTTGCAGGGATTGCACCTTGTACAAATGCTACTTCAACTACGACAATAACAATAAATCAAGCGGCTGACGCTGGTGCTGACGGAGCATTCACTTTTTGCTCCGATGGCGGGATGACGAATATTACTCCTGCTGGTGCAGATGCAGGCGGAAGTTTTTCTCCAGCTTTGGCAAGTGGAGGAGTAATGTTTAATCCTGCAGTAGATGCCGCTGGAACTTATACTTACACGGTTGCAGGGATTGCACCTTGTACAAATGCTACTTCAACTACGACAATAACAATAAATCAAGCGGCTGACGCTGGTGCTGACGGAGCATTCACTTTTTGCTCCGATGGCGGGATGACGAATATTACTCCTGCTGGTGCAGATGCAGGCGGAAGTTTTTCTCCGGCTTTGGCAAGTGGAGGGGTAATGTTTAATCCTGCAGTAGATGCTGCTGGAACGTATACTTACACAGTTGCAGGAATAGCACCATGTACAGACGCTACTTCAATGACAACTGTAACGATAAATCCTGCAGCGAATGCTGGTATGGGTCAAACCTTTGACCTATGCTCTGACGGTGCAATGGTAAATATTGCACCGCTCGGCGCGGATGCTGGTGGGACTTTCTCTCCAGCTTTAGCAAGTGGTACGCTAATGTTTAATCCTGCAGTTGACGCCGCTGGAACTTATACCTATACAGTAACTGGTGCAGCACCTTGTACGGATGCCAGTTCAATGGTCGTGGTAAACGTTAATCAAGCTCCAAATGCTGGTAACGGAAATGCATTTACATTCTGTTCAAACTTTGCCCCGTCAGATATAGCTCCTGCAAATGGAGATGCTGGCGGAGTCATTTCTCCGGCCTTAGCAAGTGGTACAACTTTGTTTGATCCAGCTGTGGATGCCGCAGGGACGTATACTTATACTGTTACTGGTACAGCACCTTGTACCGACGCATCTACTACTATTATAGTTTCTGTTAATCAAGAACCAAATGCAGGTACTGGCGGTACCTTTACTTTTTGCACCACCGATCCTTCACAAGATATTATTCCTGCAGGATCGGATATAGGAGGAGCTTTTACACCGGCTTTAGCGAGCGGTGGAACTGTTTTCGATCCGGCCGTTGATGCTTCTGGTGCATATACTTACACTGTTCTTGGGAATGGTAACTGTCTAGATGCTACCACTGTGGTAAATGTCACGGTGAACATCTGCAACTTTATGTGCCCAACTTTCGATAATGAAGATTTATCAGTAAGTGTTTGCGATCCAGCAACGGATAGTCAGTTCGCAACTTGGTCTGCCGCTGTTTTAGCAGCTACACCATTAAGTGATCCGGACGGAACATTTTCAGGTTTCGTTATTTCTGACGATCCTGCAATGCCTAATCCTAGCTTTATTGCTCCAAACGAAACGCACTCTGGTGCTGACCTTTGTAGTACTGAATCCGTGATGGTTTTTGTTCTAGGAGGTTGCGATTCTGACCTCGATGGTACAACCGACAATTATACTTTGGTTGGAACCTATGACGCGACTTTATTGCCAGCATCACAAGCTCCGGTTTTAACTGATGATCCCGTAAGCTGTATGGTTACAGTGCAGGCGACTTGTCCAAACGATGTACTTTCCTTCGCTGGCCCGCTAGATTATAGTGGTCAAATGGCAGGAGCTCTAGATATAATTGGCGCAACTGCCACCAATGAGTTTGGATGTTCAGCAACAACTTACGACGTTACGCACGGCGCTTGCTCGAACCTAACTTGTCCTACAGTAACGCCTATAGATATGCCTGAGATGGTTTGTGATGGGAATTTGTCTACTGAGTTTACAGATTGGCAACAAATGGTTGAGTCGTTAAATCCAGCGCTTGATCCAGATGGTACTTTTAACGGAGTCTTTTATTCTGATGATCCGAATATGATTGCAGGGGTTCCTGTTATCGATGGTATTCACTCCGGAGTAGATAATTGTGCAAATGAAGTGCAAGTGGCATACGCTTTTGTTGGATGTGATCTTGACGGCGATGGTGTTAACGAATCAGAAATATTTGCAGGGATGTTCACTTTGGATGTGTATCCTCAAGTTCAAGCACCGACTATAACAGACGATACTGGGAGTTGTACGATTACTATAACCGCAGCATGCCCAGGTGATGTTTTATCCTTCACTGGACCGCTTGATTATTCTGGACAAACTGCAGGTGCACTAGATGTTACTGGAGCTACTGTAACGAGCCAATTTGGTTGTGGTCTAGAAGCTTATGATGTTACGCACGGTGATTGTGTTGTTGTTCCTTGTCCAGTAGTATTAAGTGAAGACTGCGTGGAAGAACTTTGTTCTGGTGCATCGGCTGCGCCTTTTGCTCCAGTAATCCAAAACGATAATGGAACCGGTGGATACTTCTTAGATGCGGCAGGAACCACTCCATATACTGGACAAGCATTTGATAATTTGACCTGTGACTTAGTAAGTGAAACTTTATACTATGTTGTAGTCTGCGATTCAGATGGCGATGGTACGGATGAGCCTACTTCGATTTTTACGCATGCCGTTAATGTCTATCCGAATCTTATGGCAATAGAAGTACAGGGCGCCCCTTGCGACGCTGGAGTGGTAGATATTGTAAATGCTGATGATAACTCGATTGTATGTTCAACGTTTATGGGTACGATTGCTCCGATGCCTTCGTGTCCCGCTACAACTTCAACAATAGATGAGCATTACTCCTTTGAATTCTTTGATGGAACAGTTTGTGAGCAGTCTTTTTCTGGCGTGTTGACCGCTACTTGCCTTGGCGTTTGCGACTGTCCAAGTGCTGCTACCGCAGCACCAACTACAGAAATCGCTTGTGATAATGCAAGCCCAACTTTCCCGAGCATTGCAAGTTTAGGAATAGATTTTCCTGCTACTGCTGAAGTTACTTGGAGTCCTAGTGATGCTTTTGTGCTCACCGCTACTTGTACGCCTAGAACACAAGTTTTTACGCCAACTATTACTTGTAGTGATGATTGTACGATTTCATTCACAGGACCTACACACACTTTAACGGTTTATCCTGCTCCTGGTAATTTCGTAGGTGTAGTGGGACTTGACGGTGATTGCGGATCTAGTCCTTCATTGGATTTTTCTGCAGTGCTTTGTGCACCTACTGTAACTGGTCCAATAGTCTTGGAGCCAACCGTAGATGGTTGTGCAGCAAATGGAATGCCGATGCCAGATGCTGGTGAGATACAATATGTAGTTGAAATTCCAGCTGCCGCATTATCACCTGATGGATGTAACGCTTACTCGGAAACGATCGACTTAATCGACATTCCTTGCGATGATCTTTGTCCTGTCGTTTCAGACTTCTGTGAGTTATCAATAGCTTGCGTTACAGTAGGAGACTGTGATCCATTAACTGGGACTTATAGCATCGACGTCACAGTAGCTTATCAGTTGACTTCTGGAGATCAAATTGATATCAGCATTGATGGAACAAATACACAATCTATAACAGGATTGAGCTTAGGAAGTTTGACTTCGGCTACCGTAAGCGTCAGCGGTTTGACAGCGGACGCTATTTCACATACTGTTACTGCTTTAGTTAGTGATGCTTCAGGTCAATGTACAGCTGCAGCCGTACCTTCAACGTACGTAGCGCCTGCGAACTGTACAGATTGTCCTGTGCCTAATGCTGGAACCCCTTCACCTTAATAAAACCTCGAATTGACCAATTGAGACAGATAAAAATTTTGCTTGAATTATGAAGAGATCGATTACCACGCTTATAATTTCTCTTTTCATTTGTTTACCTGTGCTTTCGCAATCATATGGAAACGAATGGATAGATTTTTCGAAGACCTACTACAAGTTTTATACCGATGAAGATGCTTTGCACCGTGTTAGTTACAATGCACTAATTGGAGCGGGCATTACAAACCCAGTTGGGGCAGACCTGCAAGTTTTTACGGGCGGGCAGGAAATACCTATCTACGTAAGTACCAACGGCGCCTTCGGTGGAGCTGACTTTATTGAGTTTTTTGCAAAAAAGAACGATGGGTCTTTCGATACCCAGTTATACGAAACCCCAAACGATCAACCTCACGATTTGGCCAGTCTGTTTACTGATGAAGCGGCTTACTTTATTACTAAGAACCCTGGTGGAAACAATCTGAGATATCAAGCTGGCTCGAATGCTTTGTCAAACTTACCCCCTGCAGAAAACTATTTTATGCACGAGTCTAGCCAAGTTCAGTTCAATATTAACCATAGTGGAGAACCGAAAACCGATATTGGTGGTGCAAAAGCTTGGTTTGCAGACTTTGAAAAAGGGGAGGGCTACACTGGTCAGAGAGTAACCAGCAGTGCAACAAAGTTCGTTCGCCTTGCGACCAAAGAACAGTACGTAGGATCTGCTCCAGAACCAGAAGTAGAACTAGTAGTTGTTGGTACAGACGGATCGGTAGGTGCCTACTTCGATCAGCGTTGTCAGGTCTTTGTTCGGTCATTCGATTTTCCAAATCCAACTAGTACAACGCCTGAAATAAACGACAATTTTGTGGACTATGACATTCGTCGATATAATTTTAATGTTCCACTAAGTCAGCTCGGGCCATTGGCGACGGACATTACAATGAAGGCACTCGACGGTATTGAAGGTCCCTTTCCTTATGAAAGTGACTTTGCTGCTGCTTTTGGAGCTATTCGCTATCCACATACTTTCAACCTAGAAAATAGGAAGTCATTTGCATTCAACGTAAACGTAAATGCTGATAAGTATTTTGAAATTGGCGATTTTAATGGTAGTTCTATTGCCGTCTTATTGGATAAGACTTCTAACAAAAGATATGTTTTAAGTCCAGACCAAGGAGGAACTTACAAGGTGAAAATTCCTTATGATTCTTCTAATCCAGGAATGCACGAATTCTTCATTAGTTCAACGGCAAGTAATGAAGTTGTTTCAGTAGGGGCCAGTGCGATTAGCACTCGAAACTTTACGAACTTTTCCTTGCCAGCAAATCAGGGTGATTACCTAATGATTTATCATCCTTCACTTACAACAGGATCAGTTAATTACGTTGAGGAGTATCGTAAGTACAGACAACATGGCATTACTACAAACAGTGGGCATTCTTCGCCAGTAAGCACCTATAATGTTGCTATGGCCGATATTGAGGAACTGTACGATCAGTTTGCGCACGGAATACAAAAACACCCATTGTCGATTAAGAATTTCGTCAATTTTATTTTGAATGGCCCAAACGCTTGGCCTACCAATCTAGAAGAGATGTTTCTAGTTGGGAAAGGATTGGCTTATCAGGATTTTAGAAGTAACCAAACCAACTTTGATAACTGCTTGATTCCGACTTACGGACATCAACCTTCAGACACCAAACTAAGTACAAATGGTGTTTTAGACTATCGACCGCAATTAGGTACTGGCAGAATACCGGTCAGTAACGGAACGCAAATAAGATACTACTTAGAAAAGTTGATTGAGTACGAGCAAGTATTCAGTGACGTAGAAAATGATTGTAGTCCAGATGCTAGACTTCGCTTAAAGCAGGTCTTCCTTGCTACCAAAGGATGGGGTACGGATGAAACAAATGATTTCTATCAGTTTACAGCTGATTACAGACAAGCTGTAGAAAATAATAGTACAGGTTGGAATGTCGAACACGACATTACTGATATTGCAGATCACGCACCGGGGCCAATTAGACCAGAGTACGCTGCATCATTAAATGATGGCTTGGCTATGATTATTTATAATGGCCACTCGTTTGGTGAGTATTGGGAATTCAACGGACACTTCGATGATGGTACTACAACCTTATGGCCGAACAATTTTAATAATGAAGGAAAATATCCTTTCATTTTAAGTAACAGTTGCTTTGTAGGACAAATTCACAGACCGGGAGGAGAATCACAAGCCGAAGATTATGTTCTTGCTGACAACCGAGGAAGTATAGGCTTTTTAGCTACGCTGGCTTTGGCTTATCCTTCATTCCTTGACATTTTCTCTAATCAGTTCCTAGCTAATTTGACTTTAAACGAGTACGGTGCATCAGCAGGTGATTTGATTAAGAAGACCATTGAGGATGTATATGTACCTAACAATAATGGAATCAAAGCGACCTGTCTAGAGTTCACTTATGCAGGCGATCCGGCAGTACAGATGTATAACTTTGATTATCCTTCGTACGAAGTCGAAAGCGTTACGGCGCTCACAAGTGGAGCAGTTTCAAGTAACGTGCAAGTAGGCGTTTATAATACGGGAAAGGCTGTCATTGGACAGCTTTTGCAATTCCAAGTTACGTCGACATCATCAAATGGGCTCCAAGCCGTACATCCGATACAAACCGTAGCAGCACCGGGTTATTTCGATTCTTTCGTGGTTTCTGTTCCAAGTAATGGGCAGTCAGGACCATTCACTTACACGGTAGAATTGGATCCTAACAATTTGATTCAAGAAGATTGTGAGCCAATTACTTCGGTAAGCTTCTCAGGAAGAGCAATGTTTGAAGGCTATATGAGTGGCGGGCAAATGAATACTGCGCTAAGCAATTTTAATCTTTTACCATTTGCTCAGCCGTATAATACTGCTCCCTACAACTATCCGGGCACGGAAACTGTTTCTGTGTTTCCAAGCGGAGTGGTTGATTGGGTATTGTTAGAATTACGAAGTGCAAGTAATGAGTCTGTAGTGATAGACACAAAAGCTGCCTTTATAAGAAATGACGGAACCCTTGTTGACCTCAATGGGAATCCATCAGTATCATTTAATACATCAGACGGCAATTACTTTGTCGTACTGCATCACCGAGGGCACGTTTCTGTTATGTCTGCCAATCCTATAAGTTTGCCGAGCAGCGGCTTAACTGATTTTACCCAGTCGCCGACTTCTGTAAAAGGAACAGAACAAGTAAAGTTGGTCAATGGCTCTTACGTAATGCGTGCTGGTGACTTCGATGGTTCGGGAACCGTAAATTTTGGAGACTTTGTACGCTGGTTGCAAAACAACAATACCCTCAACGCTTACCTAAGTGTAGATGTCGATGGTAACGGTACCGTGAATTTTACAGATTTCATCCTCTGGTTGAATAACAACAACCACTTAGCTTATCCTGGAATTTGATTCTACAGATAATGTGAAGAAGTATGCGAGATGGAACTAAGCGGCATTTTACAAAGATTGTTCTAATTAATTTAAGCCCTGCATGATTATATTTTCAAAGAACCTATCTAGGTTAATGCTCCTCATTGCAGGTTTTTTATTTAGTCTCAATGCCTCTGCCTCGATTTGTTATGGCATTGAAGCAAGCTCTGATTCAGCCGTTACAATTGAGATTATTCCCGATCAGGATTATAGTAATTCTCCTATCCCAGAAAGTACCTGGTCTACTGGTGCCTTCACCTTGTGTTGGTCGAATGGAGTAGGAAGTCCAAGCATTATAAATACAACTGCAGAAAGTGCTTTGCCTTTTCTCCCAGACGGACCTACGGGAGCAACAGACGCGGAGACTTGCCAAATATTTTCTTTCATTGGCCCAGTTGTTTTGGATATGGTTGCCAACGTGGCCATACCAGTTCTGACGATTGAATTCGATTGCAGCGATTGCGCGAGTGAGCTAACAGTTTCTGTAAACACGAACCCGCCAAATCCACCAATTGTTAATGGCATTTCTTCTATTCTTAACTTTTTTGGGGAAGAGTTTGATAGCGCACCTGAATGTCCCTTAAGCACGAGTTTAAGTTTCGGAGGTGCAGCGCAGCAGGCGAGCCTAAACGCAACCGTATTTTTCGAAGGCTATTACGATGGATCAGGTCTAAGCAATGCTCTAAACCAACTTGGTATATTACCTACTGAACAGCCTTATAATGTTGCGCCTTTTAATTACACAGGAAATGAAAGCGTAAGCAGTTTCGCTCCAGACATTGTGGACTGGGTATTGTTGGAATTGCGCGATGCTAACGACGATAGTAATGTAATTGATCGCAAAGCAGGCTTAATAAATACCGCTGGTAGTATCATTGACTCCTCTGGTTCTGGACCCTTAGTTTTTGACAATGCGCTGGCCGGAGATTATTCTGTGGTTGTGTTTCATCGAGGACACGTCGCAGTAATGAGCGCAAATCCCGTGAGTTTACCAAACACTGGCCTAGATCTAACGACCAGTACGGCGGCAGTAAGAGGAATAGAGCAAACGGTATCTAGCAACGGGGCCTTTGTTATGCGCGCCGGAGATTACAACGGTAGTGGCACAGTCAACTTTGGCGATTTTATTCTGTGGCTTAGTAACAACAACATCTTGAATACCTATCTTTTCATAGATGGCGATGGAAATGGAACCATCAATTTTGTAGACTTTATATTGTGGCTGAGCAATAATAATCATTTGGCCTTTTCAGGTATATAGCCATTTCTAAGAACGCATCTCGAACAAAGGGTCAAGCGCTCATTTCTTCAGACCATATAGAATCCAGATTATCTCCTGAGTAAACATTGGGTTAACAAAGAATAGGGAAATCGTGATTATCTTCACGGTCATTAACGCTGTAGAATTTGAATGTAGAAAAGCAAGAGCGAGGTAGTCTTGGTGAAATAGCATCTGTTTTTTTTAAACTCGGAGTTATAGCCTTCGGTGGTCCCGCTGCACACATCGCTATGATGGAAGATGAGATCGTTAAGAAGCGCAAGTGGATGACCCAAGAGCACTTCCTTGATCTAATGGGCGCCACTAATCTTATCCCAGGACCCAACTCAACCGAAATGACTATGCATTGTGGCCACGAACGCGGCGGTTGGCCAGGCTTGTTTGTAGCGGGTGCTTGTTTCATTTTTCCTGCTGTCGTTATTACCGGATTCTTAGCTTGGTTGTATCAGATGTACGGCACATTACCAGAAGTAGAGCCGTTTATTTACGGTATTAAGCCGGCGGTCATAGCCATCATTTTGTCTGCAGCGTATCGCTTAGGGAAGAAGGCCTTCAAAACTACGACCTTAATTATTTTGGGTGTACTTGCACTCATTGCCAACCTAGCTGGTGTTCATGAAGTATTGGTTCTGTTTGGCTGTGCTTTCATTGGCTTCATTATGTATGCTCTTCAAGCAAACCGCAACAAGTTAAATTCCTTCGCCCCCTTTTTGTTACTATCAAGTGGTCAGTATGCCGCTAGCGGTGCGGCTAAAGTAGGTACACTGAAAGTGTTCCTGAGCTTTCTGAAAATTGGTTCCATACTGTATGGAAGTGGTTATGTATTATTCGCCTTTCTAGAAACCGAACTCGTCGCACGAGGATGGATGACAAGTCAGGCCTTGCTAGATGCCGTGGCCGTAGGACAAATCACCCCTGGTCCCGTGTTGTCAACCTCAACATTTATAGGTTGGCAACTCAATGGCATTGGTGGTGCCATTGCCGCCACAATAGGAATTTTCTTGCCCTCGTTTTTATTCGTTTTAATATTGAATCCGCTCATACCAAAAATGCGCAAATCAAAATGGATTCGCGCCATGCTCGATGCAGTTAATGTAGCTGCGGTAGCGCTTATCGTTGGTGTATGCATCAAAATGGGTCAGGAAACCCTGCTTAGCGCTTCCTTGTCCAATGGGCATGCAGTAATCTGGCAATCTATTGCCATCGCTGTAATAAGTTTGATCGTAGTTTTCTTTTTCAAAAAAACCAATTCCGCGTACATCGTCGTTGGAGGAGCGCTGCTGGGATATTTACTTTACTTGGTGCCGATTGGCTAAATGCCGATTTATTGTGTTTGGGCGTCCCCCCTCTTGCTACGCCTAGGCAAAACTCATCTTCCGCAAGCGGAAAGAGCTATTGCTCGGCTGCGCAAAGGGTCGGGCTATCCAGGACTCCGCTTCGCTTCGGTCTCCTTCTTGCTCAGCT
>CAZZIZ010000004.1:41700-45640 GCA_964654535.1 uncultured Chitinophagales bacterium | reverse complement strand
GGGGCACGCCCAAAATCCTTTCCACCACTACATCGTGCCAATGCTAATTTGTCCTAAAAATGCGCCTGTTTGACTAAATACCTGACAATGAAGGCATTTCGCAAAAGATTGACGCTTTTGAGAAACCCTTTGCGGCTTTGGGCCGTTCACCTAAGACGCTAAAAGCGTACTTTTGTAACTCAAAATTTCGAATCGATAAATGGGATTTCTCGACAAAATTATCGGCGCATTTATGCCCGACAAAAAGAAGAAGGATGTACAGGCTGCTTTGCCAATTGTGGATGCAGTAAATGCGGAATTCGATAAACTCAGCGGACTGAGCAACGATGAGTTGAGGGGCAAGACGGCCTACTTTCAGGAAATTCTACGCGAGGGCCTGGCGGAGTTCAACGAACAGATAGAACACAAGAAGGGTCTGGTGCGCGATCAACCCGATTTGCACCCAGAACAAAAAGACGAAATATACCGTGAGGTCGATAAGCTAGAGAAGGAGAAAAACGAGGAGTTGGAAGCGGTGCTGCTGGACATATTGCCAGAGGCTTTTGCAGTGGTTAAAGAAACGGCGCGTCGATTTAAAGAAAATGAGTCACTAGATTCTACAGCGACTGATTTGGACCGCGACTTGGCCGTAGGTCGTGAGCACATAAATATTAACGGCGATCAGGTTACTTATAATACTACCTGGATGGCTGCTGGCGCGGAGGTGTCTTGGGATATGGTACATTATGATGTACAGATTATCGGTGGATACACTTTGCACCAAGGTAAGATTGCGGAGATGGCTACTGGTGAGGGTAAAACCTTAGTTGCTACTTTTCCTGCTTACCTAAACGGTTTGACGGGCGAAGGTCTCCACGTGGTAACCGTAAACAACTACTTAGCAAAACGTGACTCCGAATGGATGGCGCCTATTTTGCAGTTCTTAGGACTGACGGTTGATTGTATCGACAATTACAAACCACACTCCCCAGAACGTATTGCAGCTTATCGTTGTGATATTACTTACGGAACGAACAACGAGTTTGGTTTCGACTACTTGCGCGATAATATGAGTCGCAACCCTGGCGACTTGGTGCAGCGCAAGCATCACTACGCTATGATTGACGAGGTGGATTCGGTATTGATTGACGATGCGCGTACGCCTTTGATTATTTCTGGCCCGGTTGAAAAAGGCGACCAGCACGAGTTTCATGAACTGAAGCCTCGTATTCAGCGCTTGTTCAGCACGCAACAGAAAGCGGTTTCATCTTATATCGCTCAGGCGAAGAAGAAAATTAAGGCTGGAGATACTGGTGTGAAAGAAGGTGAGGGTGGTTTGGACTTGTTCCGTGCTTTCCGTGCTTTGCCGAAGACTAAAGCGCTCATCAAGTTTATGAGTGAGCCGGGAGTGAAGAAAATATTGCTGGCTACTGAAAGCCATTATATGGCTGAGCAGAACAAGTTTATGCCAGATGCGGATAAGGAATTGTACTTCACCATTGATGAGAAAAACAATCAGGTTGACCTGACTGAAAAGGGAATTGAGTTGATAACGGGTAGCGGCGAAGATCCAGAGTTCTTTATAATGACCGACCTCGGCGCAATGATGGCCGACATAGATAATAATACTGAATTGGATGATGATGCGCGAGTACTGGCTAAGGATAAGGCTATTGCCGAGTTCGCTATAAAATCGGAGCGTCTGCACTCCATTCAACAATTGCTGAAAGCCTACACACTTTTTGAAAAGGACGTTGAGTATATCGTAGACGGTGGCAAGGTTAAAATTGTCGATGAACAAACGGGTAGGGTAATGGACGGTCGTCGTTATAGCGACGGATTACATCAGGCGATTGAAGCAAAGGAAGATGTAAAAGTCGAAGCAGCTACACAGACTTTTGCGACGGTCACTTTGCAAAACTTCTTCCGTATGTATCACAAGCTTTCGGGTATGACTGGAACAGCGGAGACGGAAGCGGGTGAGTTTTGGGATATCTACAAACTAGACGTTGTAGTGATACCAACCAACCGACCGATAGCGCGTGATGATCGCGAGGACTTAGTTTACAGAACCGTTCGTGAAAAATATACTGCGGTAATAGACGAAATAGAAAACTTGAGATCATTGGGCCGACCAGTTTTGGTGGGTACCACTTCGGTAGAGATATCTGAGCTCTTGAGCGGGATATTGAAAAGAAAACAAATACCCCACAATGTCTTGAACGCCAAGCAGCACTCGCGTGAGGCGGATGTAGTTGCGGAGGCAGGACAACCGGGTACCGTAACCATAGCCACCAATATGGCGGGTCGTGGTACGGATATTAAGTTGGGCGCTGGCGTAAAAGGCGATGGTGGTTTGGCTATTATTGGTACAGAACGTCACGACTCTCGTCGTGTTGACCGTCAGTTACGCGGTCGTGCGGGACGTCAGGGAGATCCTGGTAGCACTCAGTTTTATGTGTCACTGGAAGATCACTTGATGCGTTTGTTTGGTTCGGATAAGATTGCTGGGCTGATGGACAAAATAGGTTACGAAGAAGGTGAGGTAATTCAGCACAAGATGATTACCAAATCGATTGAACGTGCTCAGAAAAAAGTGGAGGAAAACAACTTTGGTATTCGTAAACGTTTGTTGGAGTACGATGATGTAATGAACAGCCAGCGTGAGGTAATCTACACGCGTAGAAGACACGCCTTATTTGGTGATCGTTTATCCGTTGATTTGAGCAACAGCTTTTACGACTTATGCGAAGAGACGGTCAGTAATGGAAAGATGGCCGAGGAAGGTTACGATGATTTTAAATTGGATATCATTCGAAACTTCTCTTTGTCTACTTCTATTACGGAAGACGAGTTTAAGTCGCAAAGTGAAGATCAATTAGTTGAGCGCTTGTATGACGAGTGCATGGAGTTCTACGAACGTAAGTGTAAGAACTTGCGAGAGGTTACCAAGCCAGTTATTCAAAACGTGTTCGATACCCGCGGTGAAACGGTTAAGAATATTGTAGTGCCATTTTCTGATGGTAAGCGTGGCATTAATGTAGTCGCCGACCTAAACGAAACGATGGAATCCGATGGCCGTGCGATGATTAAGGCTTTGGAGAAAACTGTTTCCCTAGCTTTCATAGACGACGCTTGGAAAACGCATCTACGCCAGATGGACGATTTGAAACAATCGGTGCAGACTGCGCAATACGAGCAAAAAGATCCACTACTTATTTACAAATTCGAAGCTTTCGAATTGTTCAAGAATATGTTGAGCGAAGTGAATGGCCAGGTAGCTTCATTCCTTTTCCGAAGCAACTTACCTGCCCAAAATGCAGACGATGTTAAAGAAGCGCGTGCACCCAAGAAGCAAGACCGTAGCAGAATGCGCGCGGGTCGTGCCGCTATGGAAAGCGGGGCGCGTAGAAGACAGGGCGCACCAACACAAGGTGGAGGCCCTCCGATGCCACCGCCAAAATTGGAGCCTGTACGCGTAGGAAAGAAAGTAGGTCGTAACGAGCCTTGCCCTTGTGGAAGTGGTAAGAAGTATAAGCAGTGTCACGGTAAGAAATAATTTTTGTTGAATGCAATTCGACAAAAACCTAGCCGCCAAGATTGACCACACCCTGCTCAAAGCGGACGCAATTTCTAGTCAGTTTCAAAAACTATACGAGGAGGCAATGGGCTTTTCCTTCGCCGCTGTTTGCGTGCCACCAGCCGAGGCAGCGAATGCGGTTGAACAATTAGAAGACAGCGATGTATCCGTGGCCACGGTAATTGGTTTCCCTTTGGGATACACCTTACCCGTTGCTAAAATGTTCGAAGCACAATCCTTGCTAGCACTGGGAGTAGACGAACTAGATATGGTGCTCAACATAGCCGACCTAAAGTCAGGCGCGCACGACAAAGTCGAATCCGAACTTAAAGCGCTGAAAGCTATCTGCAGCGACCACATATTAAAAGTGATTATCGAAAC
>CAZZIZ010000004.1:0-41600 GCA_964654535.1 uncultured Chitinophagales bacterium | reverse complement strand
ATGTATAAGTACCAGGCCGTCAATCAATCCAAGGATATGATCGAAGGCTTCCGCTTGCAGATTTGCCAAGAGTACACCAGCGAAACGGTTTATGAAAGAGAAGCGCAGCTCAATAGACTTTTCCCGCAATGGCCTTCCTATGTAACCTACAAGCAACCGCTGTTCAAATTAAGAGCAGGGAATTTTGTCGATCGTTTAGAAGCATTCAAGGCTTTGAAAATGGTTAAGCGTAAATTTCCTTCTGCATTTTTGGTGCCTTACGAAGTGCAACTGAGTGGTATTAGATTTTAATGGTGCTTCGTCAGGAAATACAAAGACTATCGAAAAGTTATTTTAAGGAAGTGGTGGACTTGCGTCGACATATTCACGCAAATCCTGAACTCTCTTTTGAAGAATACAAAACTTCGGCCTACGTCCAGGCTTATTTAAAAAAGCTGGGCATTCCATTTAAAAACAAAGTCGCGGGAACTGGCGTGGTTGCTACCATAAAGGGTGGCAAACCATCGAAAGAAACCGTAGCCCTGCGTGCCGATATGGACGCATTGCCCATTTTAGAAGCAAACAAAGTTTCATACAAATCAAAAAACAAAGGCGTCATGCACGCCTGCGGACACGACGTACATACCAGTAGCTTACTAGGTGCTTGCAAAATTCTGAACGAAATAAAAGGGCATTTTGGAGGAACGGTTAAATGCATTTTTCAGCCAGGAGAAGAAAAGCTACCTGGCGGTGCAAAATGGATGATTAAAGAAGGCGTTTTGAAAAACCCAAAACCGAAGAGCATTATCGGGCAACACGTTCATCCGCCATTGGCAGTTGGCAAAGTTGGTTTCAAAGAAGGAACTTATATGGCCAGTGCCGACGAAATAACTTTGCGCATCATCGGAAAAGGTGGCCATGCTGCACTTCCGCAGGATTTTATTGATCCGATAGTTATTGGCGCAAACGTTATTACCGCTTTGCAACAAATCTCCAGTCGTAATGCAGATCCAACCTCACCAATGGTCTTGTCTTTTGGAAAATTCAATTCGATTGGGGGTGCTTGTAATGTAATTCCAAATGAAGTGGTCATGGAAGGCACCCTACGCTGTATGAATGAAAAGTGGCGCAAGCAAGTACACAAGCACATCAAGCGCATTGCTACTTCAGTAGCCAAAGCGCATGGAGCAAAATGCGAGGTCGAAATTGCCGTGGGTTATCCTTCGCTTAAAAACGACCCCGTTCTAACTCGTCAAGCAGTGGAATACGCTCAGGCATTTATGGGAAAATCCAATGTGGTCGAATTGCCTATACGTATGACTGCAGAAGATTTCTCTTATTACAGTCAAGCCACTACCGCCTGTTTCTATCGTTTAGGAACAGGAAACAAAAAGAAAAACATTACCTCACCCGTACACACCCCAACATTTAATGTCGATGAAAACTCTCTGAAAACAGGAATGGGCTTAATGGCTTGGTTGGCCGTTTGTGAATTAGGAAATTAGTATGTCAGAAAAAGGAACGAATATTCACCCAATTTTTGATCGCCTTGTGGGCAGGGAAGAACGCGAGCAATACCTTAAGCAAAAGAGTCATTGCTTTTGGTTGACCGGCCTTTCTGGATCAGGGAAAAGTACCATCGCTCAAGGAGTAGAACGAGTACTTATGGACAAGGGTATTTTTGCGCAAGTGCTAGACGGAGACAATATCCGAAGCGGCATTTGCAATAACCTCACCTTTAGCACAGAGGACAGAACTGAAAATATTAGACGAATCGCCGAGGTTACCAAGCTCTACTTAAATAGCGGTATCGTCACCCTGAACTCTTTTATCAGCCCAACTGCCAAAATTCGAGAAATGGCAGCGGGTATTATCGGCAAAGACTATTTCAAGGAGGTCTATGTCAATACCAGCCTAGAAGAGTGCGAGCGTCGAGACGTGAAGGGACTTTATAAAAAGGCGCGAGCAGGCGAAATCAAGAACTTCACTGGCATTGATCAGCCCTATGAAGCCCCCGAAAACCCTCATTTTGAGCTAAAAACAGAGGGTCAGAGCATAGAAGACTCTGTGAAAAATTTGAGTACATATATATTAGAGCAGGTAAGCTTGAATATGTAGTATTTTTGCGCCTTCATAACCAAGTAGATCATTGTGGCACAGCAATATTATTTAACGCATTTAGAAGAATTAGAGGCCGAATCCATTTACGTTATTCGTGAAGTAGCGGCTCAATTCGAAACTCCAGCCTTGCTTTTTTCGGGCGGAAAAGATTCAATCGTTATGCTTCATTTAGCGCGTAAAGCGTTTTATCCAGCAAAACTTCCTTTTCCATTGGTACACATAGATACGGGACACAATTTCCCAGAAACCATCGCCTTCCGCGATAACTTAGTCAAAGATATCGGCGCGACTTTAAAAGTTGGCTTGGTGCAAGATTCAATCGATCAAGGAAAAGTTGCCGAAGAAAAAGGACACGATGCATCTCGTAACAAGTTGCAAATCGTTACCCTACTCGATACACTTGAAACACTTAAGTGTGACGCCGCAATGGGTGGAGCCAGAAGAGACGAAGAAAAAGCAAGAGCAAAAGAGCGCTTCTTTTCTCATAGAGATGAGTTTGGTCAGTGGGATCCCAAAAACCAAAGACCAGAATTGTGGAACCTCTTCAATGGAAAGAAAAACCCGGGAGAGCACTTCCGTATTTTCCCAATTAGTAACTGGACAGAAATGGATATCTGGCAGTACATCTTGAAGGAGAACATTGATATTCCTAATCTCTATTTCTCTCACGAAAGAGATTGTCTTGTGCGTGATGGTATTATTCTGGCCACCAGCGAATACGTTACACCAAAAGACAACGAGACCGTCGAAAAGAAACAAGTACGTTTCCGTACCATCGGTGATATGACTTGCACCGGAGCAAGTTTATCAGACGCTAATACCTTAGAAAAAATTATTGATGAAGTAGCGTCAACCCACCTTACCGAAAGGGGAGGCCGTTCCGACGATAAGCGTTCGGAAACCGCTATGGAAGACAGAAAAAAAGAAGGCTACTTCTAAACCAAGTATATGTCAAGCACAGAAGGATATTTAGATATGGAATTGCTACGCTTTACCTCAGCGGGTAGCGTAGACGATGGTAAGAGTACATTGATTGGTCGTTTGTTGTACGACACAAAATCAATTTTCGAAGACCAATATGAAGCCATTAAAACGGCCAGTGAAAAGAAAGGCGAGGAGACGGTTAATCTTGCATTATTAACCGACGGTCTAAAAGCGGAGCGTGAGCAAGGAATTACCATTGACGTTGCCTACCGTTACTTTGCAACGCCAAAGCGTAAGTTCATTATTGCCGATACACCTGGCCACATTCAGTACACCAGAAACATGGTAACCGGTGCTTCAACTGCAAATCTAGCTTTGATTTTGGTTGATGCGCGTAAAGGAGTAATCGAGCAAACCAAGCGCCACGCTTTCATTGCCTCTCTACTTAAAATACCGCACATCGTTTTGTGCGTGAACAAAATGGACCTTGTTGATTACGACGAGGCTGTCTTTGAAAACATCCGCGATCAGTTCGAAGACTTTTCGAGCAAGTTGCAAACTACCGATGTGCGTTACCTTCCCGTGAGTGCATTGCTCGGCGACAACGTGGTTGATCGTTCGGATAAAATGCCTTGGTACGAAGGCCCAACGCTTTTGTACTTATTGGAAACCATTCACATTGCCAGCGATGAGAATAGAATCGATTGTCGCTTCCCAGTTCAAAACGTCATTCGACCACAGTCAGATGAATACCACGATTACCGTGGATACGGCGGAAGAATTGCAGGTGGTATTTTCAAAATTGGTGATGAAGTGATGGCCATGCCTAGTGGCTTCCACACCAAAATAAAATCCATCGATACCTTCGATGGCCCAGTGCAAGAGGCTTTCGCGCCTATGTCCGTGACCATTCGTTTGGAAGACGAGATAGACATCAGCCGTGGCGATATGATCGTGCGTAAAAACAACTCACCTGAAGACAGTCAAGATATTGATCTCATGGTTTGTTGGATGAACTCGAAACCGCTACAACTCAATGGCAAGTACGCGCTCATTCATACCAGCAAGCACACGCGTTGTGTAATAAAAAACATTCAATACAAGATTGACATCAATACCCTGCACCGCCAAGAAGACGACCGCGAGATTGGTCTAAACGATATTGGACGAATCCAGATCCGCTCTATGAACCGCCTCTTTTTCGATCCATACCAACGAAACCGAATCACTGGCAGCCTCATCATTGTCGATGAGCAAACCAATGAGACCTTGGGTGCTGGAATGATTTTGTAATAAGATTGTTTTTTGGGCGAATCGGCTTCTTGCCTTTTACAAATTGCTTCTACCGCAAGCGGTAAGCAATTTGTAAAAGGCAAAGCCGTCGGGCTATCCGGTACTCCGCTTCGCTTCGGTACTTAGTGGAGCCAGCAACACAAGCGCTTCTACCGCTAGGGCGGTAAGCACTTGTAGCTGTCTCAACACACGCACTGCTCGTACCTCGCATACCTACTATCCCTTTCGCGGAGGCCTGGCTGCAGACAAGTAATCTAATCTGGATTGGTTTTGTTAAGCGATGTAAGATTTAAAAATTTGCAACCACTTATAAGGCTTGGTAAAAGTATCGATGATATAATTTTCCCAAAAGTAGTCTCGCTTAAAAAGTCGAAACAAGTTTAAGACGCCGTCTTTCACGCTCAATCCTAGGGCAATAAAAGGCGCGAGTAAAAAGTAGATTTTCTTATCCTTGAACTCATAGTGGTAAAACGACTTCGCCAAGGCCTTCTTGCTCTCAAAGAAATAGTCTACGTTCAATTTTTTCTCCGCAACCACGTGTTTCATTTTAAGCTTGGGGTCAAAGTATAAGTCGTAACCAAGCTTTTGCAATCGCTCTTGCATTTCAGTTTCTTCTCCGTAACCCAACTGATTGCCCTTCATTCCGAGTTCGGAATCGAACAGACCAGCTTTTTCGAAGAGCTCTTTTTTAATCATTAAAATTCCACCGCTGAGCTTTTCGTTGCCCGTCATTACTTTAGGTCTCTTGATCTGCGGGAAGTTGGAGTAGTAATGATCCTTCGACCATTTCTTTTTGCCATAGAAATACCAGGCCGTGTATTGGCCGCCTATCACCGAATATCGATCAGAATCAACATAGGCTAGCAATCGCTCGAACAAGTCATCAGCGGGCCAGCCATCGTCATCGAGAAAAAATATCCACTCTCCGCTAGCTTCTGCTATGCCTCGGTTCCGGCTGTAGGACAGGCCTTGCTGGGTTTCCAAGAAGTATTTGATTTTTTCAGCCTCTGCGATATTCATCAAATCTGCCTTAGTCGAATCGGTAGAATTGTTGTCAATTACAATCAACTCAATTCGCTCCTCCTCTGCAGTCAATTCTAATATTTTCTTGACAACTTTACAGAGCAAGTTTGTTCTGTTGTAAGTGCAAACGACTATGCTTAATGAATTACTTTTAGCAACGCTTTCCATTCAGAATTGAGTGTAGGTTAGATTTTAAAGAATGATCCAAAAGATTAAAAGACGAATTGCTAAATATAGCTTGGCTCATAAAATTAACGATCCTTTCGCCACTTTAAAAACCAAGCGTTTTTATAATCTGAAAAGCAATCTGGGATTAACCACTAAAACTTCTATCCCTATAGATTCTATACTCATCGGACAGCAAAGCGGATTCCCTCTCGATCAATGGATTGAAAATACTAAAGAGTACAGCCGTATATCTATTCCCATAGGCGAATCTCCTTACGTAAAGCTGTTGAATTTAATTGACTCTAATCCAGAACTTTTAAATGATCAAGATGCCTTGGCCGGTACGTCCTATTACAAAATGATGGCCCACTGTATCAAACATACCGGGCACTATATGGGTATCAAGCAGCCGCAGAATCTTCAAAAGCAGATAAAATATTTTTATGAGCTCTATCAAAATTTCGAGATTGGTAAGGAAGCTAGCGAAAATGAAAGCACTGAAGGTCGATCGGCGCAGAATGAGCGGATCAAGGTAAAGCAGGTTTATTATTCGGATTGCTATGAAGTGGTCGACGGGCATCATCGACTGTCAATTTTATTTAAAAAGGGTGTAAATCAAGTTCCCGTGGAGCTTATGGGTACGACTCTGACCTATTTGCAAAAAACCATACTCAGAAGCCAGCAAACTTTCGGAATCGAATTGTATCAACCCTTGGACAAGCTGGAAGTTTCCAAATGGGGAACTATAAGGCAATGCAAAGATCGACTGGGTTTTATGCAAAACTTCCTTTCGGATAAGTTTCCCAATGGCGGGACTTACCTAGATTTTCCCTGTTCATACGGATATTTCGTTAAAGGAATGCAAGAATCGGGTTGGGTAGCCAAAGGCTACGATATTGATGAGAGCTCCGTTTTTATTGCCAATCACATAAATGGTTTGAGTAGCGTTGCAAAAAATGACATCATCAAATACCTTCTGGAAACCGACGAAAAGTTTGATGTTGTTTCTTGCCTCAGCCTCTTACATCATTTCGTGATGAAGCGAATTGACTATCCTTTTCCTAAGATATTAAACGGTCTAGATCGTATAACTAAGCAAGTTCTAATACTCGATACGGGGCAAAGCCACGAGTTGCAATATGCAGGAGAGCTAGATGATTGGAATGACGATTACGTAAAGAATATTCTTTTGGAACACACCTCCTTTACTCAAGTGCTGGCCATCGGCAAAGATGTGGACGACACAGGTAAAAATAAGGGCAAAAACGGCAGAACCCTATTTGCTTGTATCCGAGAGTAGGTGACATAATTTGCACAAATTCACCATTTTTCAGCCCCTAAATAGTTATGCTTGCTTACCTTGTATTTAAGCCTTGGATTGTTTAAAACTCAATCCTTTTTAAAAGTTTAATTATGAGAACTTTAGCGCGAATTATGAAAGTAAAAAACCATCCCTATATGAACACAGTTTTACGAACTATCTTTTCCCTTTTTATCGCAACTTTCCTATTGGTGTGCAACGGTAATAGGCTTAGCGCTCAAATTGAAATTACTGGTCAAAACACAGCAGGAGAATTAGTGAATGCCTTATTAGACAAAGGTATTGAGGTTAGTAATATAGAGTTAAACTGCCCGGGTTCATCCTTTGGCATATTCACTGCTGAAGAAAATGTCGGTATAGGCTTAACCGAAGGAATAGTACTAACCACTGGAAGTATAAACGATATTCCTGGACCCAACCAAGATGGAGGAATATCATTTACAAGTAATGGCGGAAGCGATCCCTTTCTCGATGCGCTTTTAGCTGAAACTGGAGTAAGTTCTATGGACGCTTGTGTATTACAAATTGACTTAGTCCCTTGCGGCGATATATTGTCTTTCAATTATGTATTTGGATCTGACGAATACAACGAGTTTGCTTGTTCAAATTTCAATGACATCTTTGCATTTCTTATTTCTGGGCCTAATCCAGAAGGCGGTGATTATGTCAACGAGAACATTGCCTTAATCCCTGGCAGCACACTTCCTGTTGCTATCAACACAGTTAACAGTGGCATTCCTGGTACAAATGGTACAAGTGACAATTGTGTTCTTGATTTTGCCGACTTGTTTGTTAGTAATGATAACAACGAGTTTGATATGCAATATGATGGTTTTACGGTTCCATTAACAGCTTTTGCATCGGTTGTGGCAGGTGAAACTTACAGCTTGTATCTGGCTATCGCAGATGCACAAGACACTTCTTGGGATTCAGGTGTTTTTATTGAAGCGGGAAGTTTAAATGCGCAGTTTATAGAGTTTGTTCTTGAACCTTCGGTTGAAATTAACGGTGTCGACAATCTTGTTGAAGGTTGTATAAACGGAACTGTAAATTTTGAAACCACTGCACCGGTTACCGAGGACTTAGTTATTGAGTATACCTTAAGTGGATCTGCAGAAAACGGAGTAGACTATGGAACGGAAAATGGAGATCCACTTGGGGGAATGGTTTTAATTCCAACTGGCTCTACTACTGGTACAGTCGACATTACCGTTTTTACGGATGGCGTGACAGAGGGAGTTGAAGACATTATTATAAGCATTATGAATCAGGCTGACTGTAGCGGACTTCCGCTTAGTGTAGCTTGGGCTATTCAAGATGAAATAACATTGGATGCTTGCTGTAGCTCTCAGATTATGGTAGGTGAAAGTGTTCAGCTTGGCGTAAGTGGTGGTGCTGGAAACTACGTTTGGTCTCCTGACGATGGCTCTATCGACGATATCAATAGCGCTACGCCAACGGTATCTCCAACTCAAACCACGACTTACACAGTCACATCAACAGCAGCAGGCTGCGAGCTTTTAGGCTCAGTAACGGTCTCCGTCGGTGGTTGCGAATCTAGTGCAGGAACGGTAAGCGGTGGAGGAATGGCATGCGTAGGGTCAACTGTTAGTGCTACAGTTTCAGGTCAATCACTTGATGCAGATGACGTGCTTACTTATGCATTGCATAATAGCCCAATAGGTAGTCCGGCCAGTCCCAATTTTGAACTCTTTGCACTGAGTAGCGATGGCGTATTCACTAATGAAGGTTTAATACCATTTAATCAGCCGATTTATATTTCATCTGTAGTAGGTAACAACAATGGTGGTATTCCGGATCTTATGGATCCTTGCTTAAGTATAAGTGCCCCAGTCGAGGTTATCTTTCTTGCGCCTATAGTCATTAACGTCCAAGAGATCTGTGATAGTGATACAGGAGAATTAAATGCAGAAATTAGCATCAATGGTGGAATGCCTGCTTTTGTTAATGGCGGTCAATACAACTTGACTGGAACATCATTGGTAGGTGTCACTGTTGAATACGCTACGAGTACGAGTGTTTCTTTGGGTGTAATAACTGGTCAGAGCTTTACATTCAATGCTACAGATGGATTTGGATGCAGCGGTACTTTTACCAGTGGCCTGGTTGAGTGTATCAAGACCGCGGTTGAGCTTGTTGAATTCGATGGAGTTCCTGAGGCAAAGGCAAATCATGTCTATTGGTCAACTGCCACCGAAACCGATAACGACTACTTCATCTTACAGCGCTCTTTCGACGGCTCATCTTTTGACGATATTGCTCAATTGGATGGCGCAGGAAATAGCGAAACAGCAAGTCACTATAGTTTCTTTGATTACGAAGCACGTGAAGGAGGAAATTTCTATCGTCTGAAAAGTGTTGAGTTCAGTGGATTGACGGATTGGTCAAACGTAATTTTAGTGAACAGAGAAAGTGAAGAATCAAATGATTCCTTTGAAGTATTTCCCGTACCTACTCAAGACAATTTGTATATACAATTAGCTGGCGAAGCTACCGTGACTGGTCAAATTTCGGTTGTTGATGTTTCCGGGAAATACATATTGAGTAGAGCTGCAGAGGCTGCAGAAGGACAATTGAAACTGAATGTGTCTTCTCTGGCTCCGGGTTTATATCTCTTCGTTTGGGAAAATTCTAATGGAAGAGAAGTGGCAAGATTCGTGAAAGAATAGGTCGACAAAAAAATATTCGTAAAAAAGGAGCGCTTTTTAAGCGCTCCTTTTTTATGTCTAAGCGTGAGGGATAGAGGCATTGTTGAAGCTCCTGTTGGTGAAGGCAAGTTGTGTTCTTAGCTCCTTAGAGCTAGAAGAACACTTTGCCTGAAGCAGCACAGAGCGACTGCCGAAAGCCCGACCCAACAAAAAAGCCCCGCGTTTTACGCGGGGCTTTTTTGTTGGGTCACGCCCAAATTATTTTCCTTCCTAGGCAAAATCTAAAAGCGGCGCCAACCACTTCTTCCCAGTTTCCTCGTCCCAGTTTTTACGCGCACAATAATCCGCTAACTGATCGTTTTGAATTTTACTCAAGCCGAAGTATTGACTTTCGGGATGCGCTATGTACCATCCAGAAACGGCCGCCGCTGGAAACATCGCTCTGCTTTCGGTTAGTGTAATGCCCGTATTTTCTTCGGCGTTCAGCAACTCGAAAATGGCGTCCTTTTCGGTATGCTCTGGGCAAGCAGGGTAGCCTGGCGCAGGGCGAATACCGTCGTAAGTTTCTTTAATGAGCTCTTCGTTGGCGAGCTTTTCATTGGGCGCATAGCCCCAAGTTTCCTTGCGCACCACCTGATGCAGGCGCTCCGCAAAAGCCTCGGCAAGTCTGTCCGCCAGCGCTTTAAGCATTATGGCGGAGTAGTCGTCTTGGTTGCCCTCAAAACGCTTAACGTGTTCTTCGATTCCGATTCCAGTGGTTACCGCAAAGCAACCAATATAATCTGTTTTGCCACTTGACTTAGGCGCTATGAAATCGGCTAGGGAATAGTTCGGTTTTCCCGCAGCTTTCTGTAACTGCTGTCTCAGCATATGGAAGTCGCTGATGGTCTTGCCACCTTCGTTTGGATCGTAAACTTCTATATCGTCATCGTTTACGGTGTTGGCTGGGAAAAGTCCTGTAACTCCTTTAGCACTCAACCACTTTTCGGCGATGATTTTGTCGAGCATAGCATTGGCCTCGTTGAATAGTTTGGTCGCTTCCTTTCCTTTCTTTTCGTCGCTTAAAATTTCTGGGTACTTACCCTTCATTTGCCAGCTGTAGAAGAATGGCGTCCAGTCGATATATTCTCTCAAGTCGGCTAGATCGTAGGTATCATAAACCGTAACACCAAGTTTGTTTGGTTTTTTGATTTCGCTTTTGTCCCAGTCAATTTTGAATTTGTTTCTACGAGCGCTGGCTAAGTCGATGAAAGACTTAGTGCGTTTTTTGTTTACGTGTCGCGTTCGTACTTCAGCTAATTCTGCAGTTATTTGGGCGGCATAAGCTTCCTTGCGCTCAGGACTCAATAGGTTGTTCGCTACACCAACACTTTTCGACGCATCTAGCACGTGAACAATGGGGCCGGAATATTTCGGCTCTACTTTCACTGCGGTATGCACCTTACTAGTAGTAGCTCCTCCGATCAGCAATGGTGTTTTCATGCCGCGTCTTTCCATTTCGCTTGCTACAAAAACCATCTCGTCGAGAGAAGGTGTTATCAATCCGCTTAAGCCAATGATATCAACGTTTTCGGCTATTGCAGTATCCAGAATTTTTGCCGCAGGAACCATTACGCCCATATCAATTACTTCATAGTTGTTGCAAGCCAAGACGACACCGACAATGTTTTTACCAATATCGTGCACATCGCCTTTTACGGTTGCCATTAAGATTTTTCCAGCACCAGATGATGTGGAGCCTGCCTTTTCTTCTTCCATAAAAGGGTTGAGGTAGGCAACGGCCTTCTTCATAACCCGAGCACTTTTTACTACTTGTGGTAAAAACATTTTACCCGAGCCGAACAAGTCTCCGACAATATTCATGCCGTCCATCAAGGGACCTTCAATAACTAGCAGTGGTCGTTTTAATTTCACACGTGCTTCCTCGGTATCTTCGTCAATGTAGTCTACAATACCATTTACCAGCGCATAGCTCAGTCGTTCTTCAACTGGATTGTCACGCCACTCTAGGTTGACGACTTTCTTTTTACCCTTGCCTTGAAATTTCTCGGCGATATCTACCAATCGCTCCGTTGCGTCTTCACGTTTGTTGAACAATACATCTTCAACGCGCTCTAATAAATCAGCAGGAATTTGCTCATAAACCTCAATCATACCCGCGTTGACAATCCCCATATCCATACCTCGCTGAATGGCGTGGTAGAGAAAAGAAGAGTGCATAGCCTCACGAACTGGATTGTTGCCTCTAAAAGAAAAAGAAACGTTGGATACACCGCCACTTACTTTAACCTCAGGCATTAGCTTTTTGATTTGCTCTGTGGCATCGAAGAATGCCATCGCGTAATCGTTATGTTCTTCGATACCCGTAGCCACCGCAAAGATGTTAGGGTCGAAGATGATATCGTAAGGATTGAAATCGAGCCTTTCACGCAAGAGCTTGTATGCTCTATGGCAAATCTCGACTTTTCTTTCGGTTGTATCGGCCTGGCCTTCTTCATCAAAAGCCATAATGACCACTGCCGCGCCATAGTCTTTAATCAATTGCGCTTGTTCCAGAAATTGTTCTTCGCCTTCTTTTAAAGAGATTGAGTTAACTATCCCTTTTCCTTGCAGGCATTTTAGACCTTCTTCTATAACCGACCATTTAGAGGAATCAATCATAATAGGCAGCTTGGAAATATCTGGTTCCGAAGCGATCAGGTTAAGAAAGTGCTTCATAGCAGCTTTACTATCAAGTAAACCTTCGTCCATGTTTACATCGATCACCTGAGCCCCGCCTTCAACCTGATGGCGAGCTACACTAAGTGCTTCTTCGAACTTTTCTTCTTTTATCAGTCGGGCGAACTTTTTGGAACCTGTTACGTTGGTTCGTTCGCCAATATTTACAAAGTTGGAGTCTTCACGAACTGCTACTGGTTCAAGACCACTGAGCAACATCAGTGGTTCTTGTTCCTTTATAACACGTGGCGTGTGCTTGCCTGCTATTCTGGCTATCTCAGCAATATGTGGAGCCGTGGTTCCACAACAACCACCAACCATATTTAAGAAACCGCTTTCAGCAAAGTCGTTTATTAGATGACCCATACTACCAGGTGTCTGGTCGTATTCCCCAAACTCGTTTGGTAAGCCAGCGTTGGGGTAGCAACTTATGTAGGTGCTAGAAATGCGCGACAGCTCCTGAATGTAAGGTCGCATTTGCTCCGCACCCAAGGCGCAGTTCAAACCAATACTAAACAAATCGCCGTGCATTACAGAGATGTAAAATGCTTCCAAGGTTTGTCCCGAAAGTGTTCTGCCACTCGCATCGGTTATGGTTCCCGAAACTTGGAGTGGAAAGTCTATGCCTGTTTCGCGCTTTACTTTATTCGCTGCTTTAATAGCCGCCTTACAGTTGAGGGTATCAAAAACGGTTTCAATTAAAATAGTATCGCAACCACCTTCAATCAATGCGCTTATTTGATCGTAGTAAGCGTCGTGTAGCTGGTCGAAATTGATGGCGCGATAGCCAGGACGATTTACGTCGGGCGACAGGCTTGCCGTTCTGTTAGTTGGCCCCACAGCACCCGCAACAAATTTTTTGCTGCCTGGGTTTTTGGCCATATATGCATCAACGCACTTGCGTGCTATTTTTGCCGATTCAATATTTATATCGCGAACCAAATGCTCGCACTCGTAATCCTCTTGAGCTATTGTGGTACCGCTAAAAGTGTTCGTTTCCAAAATATCTGCTCCTGCCTCCAAATAAGCATTATGGATCGCTTCAATTATATCGGGGCGAGTAATGGACAAAAGATCATTATTTCCTTGTAGCGGTTTGGGATGATCCTTCAAAGCCTCATTTCTGAAATCTTCCTCCTCCAGCTTATATTGTTGAATCATAGTGCCCATTGCGCCATCTATAATTAAAATGCGCTCGCGGAGAATGGATTCTAGAGATTCTCTGGTATTATTCACTGTAAAAATTTAAAGACGCGCAAAGATAGTGTACAGAGCGTTGAAAAGCGGTTTATTTGCTTTCTTTGCACCCCTAGAAAAAGACGAATAGTGAGATTTATTGATACGGTTAATCAGTCGAAAAAGCCATTTTTCACCTACGAGATTCTTCCTCCTTTAAAGGGGAAGAGCATTGACACCCTATTTAAAATCCTTGACCCACTTATGGAGTTCAAGCCACCCTACATTAATGTCACCTATCATCGCGCTGAGTATATCTACAAACAAAAATCAGAAGGTGGAGGTTTTAGGAAGGTCTTTGTTCGAAAGCGTCCAGGTACGGTAGGTATTTGTGCAAGTATAATGAACCGTTATAAAGTCGATGCGGTGCCGCACCTCATATGTGGAGGCTTCACCGAAGACACCACGGAGGATGCACTAATTGACCTCAATTACCTCGGCGTAGAAAATGTACTCTTGTTAAGAGGTGATGCACCAAAAGAACAAATGAGCATTGCCACCGGCGATAATGGTGGTCATAAATACGCTGTTGACTTGGTTAAACAGGTGGTAAAAATGAACGAAGGAAACTTTCTTGCTGAAGAGTTGCAGGGCGTTCATAAAACCAATTTCTGTATCGGCGTTGCGGGTTACCCCGAAAAGCACTTCGAGGCCGCAAATATGAAAACCGATATAAAGTATCTAAAACAAAAAATAGAGGCTGGTGGAGAATACATCGTCACCCAAATGTTTTTTGATACTTCGAAATACATTGATTTTGTAAACAATTGTCGAGAAGCGGGAATTACGGTTCCCATTATCCCAGGGATCAAACCATTAACGACCAAACGTCAGTTATCTATTATCCCGAAAACCTTCAACGTGGATTTGCCGGAAGACTTGGTAGATGAGGTTGAAAAATGCAAAGACAATAAAGCGGTTAGACAAGTAGGAATAGAATGGGCAATTCAGCAAAGTAAGGACTTGATCAAGTTCGGAGTGCCGAGTTTGCACTATTACACTATGAGTCGTCCAGAAGTAGTAGCCAAGATATCGCGCTCAGTCTTTTAATCCACCATTCTAGATACTGTTGGCTTTTAAATCGGAGCAATAGCCCTCGGTTTCATTCATGATGCCTAAATTCAAGGCATAATGGAGCAATATCTAGATTTAGTAAAACGAGTTATGGATCAAGGAGTGGTCAAATCTGACCGCACTGGCACTGGTACTAAGAGTGTCTTTGGTCATCAGATGCGATTTGATCTTTCAAAGGGTTTCCCAGCACTTACAACTAAAAAAGTACATCTACGTTCCATCATACACGAATTGCTTTGGTTTTTAAAAGGTGACACCAACATTAAGTACCTCAAAGAAAACAAGGTGCGCATTTGGGACGAGTGGGCAGACGAAGATGGAAATCTAGGCCCAGTTTATGGTTACCAATGGCGCAGTTGGCCCGCGCCAAACGGAGAACACATTGATCAGATCAGCAATCTAATTGAGAATCTAAAAAACAAACCAGATAGCCGTCGTCATATTGTTTCCGCTTGGAACGTAGCCGATATCGATAAAATGAAACTGCCACCTTGCCATTGTCTGTTTCAGTTTTATGTGGCCGAGGGAAAGCTGTCCTGTCAACTTTATCAGCGTTCCGCAGATATATTTTTGGGTGTGCCCTTTAACATTGCTTCTTATGCTTTGCTTACTATGATGATCGCGCAAGTTTGCGGTTACGAAGCAGGTGAGTTCGTGCATACGTTTGGCGATGCACATATTTATTCAAATCACTTCGAGCAGGTTGATCTGCAACTCAGCAGAGACACGCGAGAATTGGCGACAATGAAAATTAATCCAGCAGTCAAAAATATTTTTGATTTTGTGTACGAGGATTTCGAGTTGCTGAACTATGATCCACATCCACACATCAAAGGAGCGGTCGCGGTTTGATTATATCTATGATAGCGGCTATGGCCTCCAATCGAGTCATTGGAGCCAACAATAAGCTGCCTTGGCATCTACCCGCCGACCTAAAATATTTCATGAAAACCACTTCTGGCCATCATATTATTATGGGTCGGAAGAATTTTGAATCGCTGCCGAAAGCCTTGCCGCGTCGTACCAATATTGTGATTACTCGTCAGGAAAAATACCAAGCGCTAGGAACCGTCGTAGTGCATAGCCTTGAAGAAGCTTTGGCTATTGCGCGCTTCAATGGCGAAAACGAAGCATTTATTATTGGTGGTAGCGAAATTTACAAGCTCGGTTTTGAGCATGCGGACAAGCTTTATCTAACCTACCTTGATCACGAAGCCAAAGGCGATGTTTATTTTCCAGAATTCGACGAGAACAATTGGGAGCTTGAATCAGAGCGGTTTTACAAAGCCGACGAGAAAAATAAATTCGACCACACCTACAGAGTTTTTAATAAGGTAGATTAGGATTTGGGCATTGCCAAATTTGATGGATTTGGGCGTGCCCCACTCACGTCTGCTGCTGCTCGCAATTTGCTTCTGCCGCGAAGCGGCAAGCAACATTGCTGCGGACGCAGCAAGTTCGGGGTCGGGCTTATCCAGTACTTCGCGTTCGCTCCGGTCCCCTTCTTGCAAAAGCAAAGCAAATCCTTCTACCGCTAAGGCGGTAAGTCTTAGCTGCTTTTTGCAAAGGCGACTCCTCCCTTTGGTCGGCTACTTCCTATCCCTCACGCAGATGCTTTGACTTGGGTACCTACTAGATCAAGAAATTCTCCTAGTACTTCGACATACTCATCTTTATAACTTTCCGAAAAGTTCTCGTGCTCTGCATCGTGAAAGAAATGAAGCTTGGCAAGCTTCGATTGATTGTTTTTAAAGAGTGTCAGTGTAGCTTTTTTTGAGACAATTTTCTCATCGTCTCCAGCCATAACCAAAAGAGGACATTTGATTAAGTGAATCAAGTTTTTGGGCTGCATGTTTTCTTCTTTGTAGCCAGAAAAATATTCCGACATCGGACGAATTCCTTTTAATAAAGTTGAAGGAACCCTGTACTTTTTGAAAGCACCCTCGTAGGCTTTACCGAGAACAGCATAACAAGATTCCAATACTACAAAGCTAAAGTTGACCATATGTAGGTAGGAATAACAAATCGTTGCCGCACCCATAGAAAAACCGTGGGCAGCTATGTCTTTGTATCCTTCACCCTTTAAATATTGGTAGATAGCCAAGACGTCTTTCCGCTCCTTCCATCCATAGCTTATGCGATCGCCACCACTTTTGCCAGTAGCGCGTAAATCAGGCATAATCACCGAATAGCCCTTTTTTAAATAGAGCCTAGCCTTTTCAATGTTTTTCTCTCTATTGGAATGACGACCAGATAAGAGAATGACCACCTTATCCCAGCCATTTTTGATATACCAAGCAGAAATGGGCACATCATCAACAGTGCTCAAATTGATGTTTTTGATAGGATATCCTTCTATTTCTTCTAGCTCGCTTGGTTTTCGCTTATCTCTAGATGAACCATAGTGGGCGCCAGCTACAGTGGTCAGGACAAATGCTCCGACAAAATTTGCCGCTGCAAAAGCCGTGTATTTCAATATTTTACCTGCTAGACCCATCTATTTAAATCAACGTGTTTGGGAGTTTTCCTAGTTCAAAATCTATGCTCGATTCTAAGACTTCTTTAAATAAAGTGTCACTATAGTCAATTTATGTCTTGTTCAAGATTTTCTAACTTCGTGTAAAATTAAGAAAGTGATAGAAGCCAACAATCCCAAACTGAAATCTTGGGTGGAAGTCCCTGAAAACAGTGATTTTCCGATCCAGAATCTACCATTTGGCATATTTCAAGATGATGGTGGCCATCCTCGCACTGGTGTTGCCATCGGTGAGCATTTAATTGATCTAGGTGCAGTGGCTGAGGCAGGTTTTTTCGATGCAGAGGACATCGATCCGCAAGTATTCAATATTCACGTCCTTAATAGCTTCTTGATGCTAGGCAAAAGGAAGTGGCGATTTGTGCGTAATAGGGTTTCCCAGTTGCTGCGGGAAGGAAACAATGAGCTCAATACCGAGCAAAGAGATCAGTTTCTTTTGAAACAGAGCGAGGTTCAAATGCTTATGCCCGCTCAAATTGGTGATTATACCGATTTCTATGCGAGTAAGGAGCACGCTACTAATGTTGGTTCGATGTTCAGAGATCCGGATAACGCTCTGCTTCCGAATTGGCTGCACTTGCCCGTAGGTTACCACGGCAGAGCATCTTCGATAGTGGTGTCAGGAACTTCCTTTCATAGGCCTAAAGGTCAATCGAGACCGGACAAAGAAGCTCCGCCAATATTTGGAGCCAGCCGTTTGCTCGATTTTGAATTGGAAATGGGTTACATCACTGGTCAAGGAAAAGTGCTTGGAGATAGTATCTCTACTGCTGAAGCAGACGATTATATTTTCGGGATGGTACTCTTTAATGATTTGTCTGCCCGCGATATTCAAGCTTGGGAGTATGTGCCTTTAGGCCCATTTCTAGGTAAAAACTTTGCTAGTGTTGTTTCGCCTTGGGTGGTGACTTTAGATGCGCTGGAGTCATTTCGTGTGCCGCAACCAGCAAGAGAAAAAGAAGAGTTGCCTTACTTGAAATATGACGGAAACGGTTCCATAGATATCGAGCTCGAGGCGCAATTGGAATGCGCTGATTTTCCTGCACATACTATTTGCAAATCTAACTTCAAGTATATGTACTGGACTATGCAGCAGCAGTTGGCGCATCATACGATCAACGGTTGCAACTTCAATGCCGGCGATATGTTGGCTTCGGGAACCATAAGTGGGCCGACTCCAGATTCTTATGGTTCGATGTTGGAGCTGAGCTGGAGAGGTACGAAACCTTTGAGTATGCCCGACGGTACGGAAAGAAAATTTATCAATGATCACGATACTATTATTTTGAAAGGCCACGCAGAAAAAGATGGTATGCGTATCGGTTTTGGTGAATGTCGAGCAACCTTATTACCAGCTAAGTAATGGCGTTAAAAAGAATTGATCCGAAAACTGCAAAGACTGCAGATGTGCACCAGTACTTGCTGGGTGCAGTGGCCCCTCGCCCTATTTGTTTTGCCAGCACTATTTCAGAAGCGGGCGTTCCTAATCTTGCGCCTTACAGTTTTTACAATGCCTTCAGTTCAAATCCACCAATGGTGGTGTTCTCATCTAATCGCCGTGTTTCAAACAACACGACCAAGCATACACTTGAAAATGTAGAGGCCACCAAGGAAGTGGTTATCAATGTAGTGACGCATGATATTCATCGGCAAATGGCGCTAACCAGTATTGACTTTGCTGAAGACGAAAGTGAATTTGATAAGGCTGGTTTAACGCCAGTTCCTTCAGAACTAGTAAAGCCTTTTCGAGTAAAAGAGTCGCCAGTGCAGATGGAATGTAGGGTCAGCCAAATTATTCCTTTGGGAGAAGAAGGCGGTGCGGGTAACCTAATCTTTTGCAAAGTGCTGCTCATGCACGTAGATGAATCTATTCTTGATGAGGAAGAAAAAATTGATCCGCACAAGATAGATTTAATGGGAAGGATGGGGCGCGCTTTTTATGTTCGCGCTTCTGGTGATTCGGTTATGAAAGTGTTTCAACCGGTTACGCAACTTACCATTGGCGTAGATAGCCTGCCCGAAAATGTGCGCTTAAGCAAAGTACTTACTGGAAACGATTTAGGTTTATTGGGTGGGGTAAAAGAAATGCCTAGTCCAGAGAGCATTTCGGAAATGGCGAAGATGATGGAAGTGCATAAGATTGTAAGCACTTACAAGGACTTGGCTGAACAGCAGTTTCACCTGCACAATTTTTCGACTGTCTTGATAGAGTCTGGTGAAATTGACGAGGCGCTTAAGGTGCTGCTTTACTCGGCGCAGCTTTAGTTTTCCGAGAAGGTACTGTGACACTTATTCCAATGTTACCAGCACCCGTTCCAAGACCAATTTCGGCGAATAGACCCACGGTTTTTTTAATAATCACAAAGTTGAATCCTACGTAAGCTCCAGGGTAAATTTCCGTATATAACGAGCTTCGTATTGTTCTTCCAGCTACCCACTGGGGGCTAAGTAAGATTTGTCCTCCAAAGTATAACTCTGCAATACCTTTTTTCGAAAAATCAATGTGCATCGTGGCTCGTGGGCCAATCATTGGTTGATGAATATTTCTAAACGAAAACTCGCCGTTTGTAGATATTTCTTGAAATGAATATTGGGTGTAACCCCAAAATAATCCTGCTCCAAGGAAAACAATTTTTGAACGATTTCCTTTTAGCAAATATTCGGCACTAAAACTCAGTATAAGTTGGTCGGAATAGTCTAGAGAAACATCAAGCACAGCAAGTGGAAAATTATTGCTTAGACCTAGTTTTACGGCCAAATCTCCCTTGGCATAAGTTTCTTTTTGAGCTTCAAGGGAAGTGTTAGCTAGGAAAACGAGAAAACACAAGACGCTTAGCCTTGCCCAACTGAATCTAGCTTTATGGAAATATCTCATCGAATTTTAGTAGTTCGAAAAATAAAGTTAATATTCGAAATAATTATGGGTGTTGTTAGCCTGTGGCAAATGTATTTATCGAGTCAGGAATCTAGTAACCAAACTTACAGCGGACAAAGACCTCAACCCGTCGATTTTTATCTCTATTCTTTTCAGAGGCAGATTTTATGAGTGGTTTAGTACCACCAAAAGCATAAGTCTTTATTCTGTTCTTTTTGATTCCTCTTTCGGTTAAGAATCTTTTTACTCTCTCTACACGCATATCAGAAAGCTCTTGTAAGTAGCTCTTGTTCGAGCTGATATTATCTGTGTGTCCCATAAGCTCTAAGGTGTTGTTTTCATTAGAGTTTAAATATTCCACCAGAATATCCATTTGAGCTTTTGCTTCTGACATGTTTACGAAATCTGCTGTACTCGGTTTGAAGATCAGTTGGTTAAGCACTAATGTATCGTTGCAATTTATGTCCGAGACTTTGGTGAGGTTGCGTCGGTCGAATGTTTCTTCTATCGATTCTTCCTGTACTGGCGCACCATCTATAACCTGAACTACTGGCTTATCGGCCATAGGCTCATCAATTATTTCATCTGGTCGGAAGGTAATTTTGTGTAGACCCAAATTTTTATTGGATGCCCAAAGTGTAGTATCGTTTTCGACGGCAATTTGGTGAACAATACTCAAATCGAAATCGGGATATTCTTTTTTATTGATTACGCGACACTCTCTAGTTTTACGGTTGTAATGTATGATTCCTTTGTCAGTAGCAATCCAAATATTCTTGCTGTCAATTTCAAAATCATGGAATTTTGCGTTGCTTACTTTTAGGTTTCGGCAACTTATCGGTTGGTTTTCCCAGTCTAAAAAATCTTTGGATTTCAATAACACAGCACCTCCGTCTAGCGACTCACCGATTAACCAGTATGCGCCCGCTTGCATCTGAATTTTCTTTACTTCGCGGATGTTTTTGTACTCGAACCACTTCGTGTACTTTTTAGGACTGATAAATAATCCGTTAGCTCTAGCAACCAATTTTGCTCTTCCTTTGTCAACGACAAAACTGTTCACGACTCCTTTGAATTCTGAGGGGACGTGTTCGTAGTAGTCACCATCTAATCCCATACCAAGGATAAGCCCTTTGTTGCTTCCTAACCAGACTTTATCAGCGCTTACGTTTAGCGCCGTTACGGCTTGATCATCGGTAAGGAGTTCGCCAGGTATTGGCACTTGTTTGTATTCGCCATCTGAAGTACGCAACAGTTGACCAGTGCTGGTGCCAACCCAAACCCTTTCCTTTTTGTCTATGAAAATTTTGCTCGCTTTTACTTTCTTTAAGTACTCCTGGTTATGATTCAGTCCACGAAGTGATACCCCGTAGTCCGTGCACACCCATAGTTTACCGTCTTGAAAAAGTAGGTCGGTTACCTTGTTGCTAGGCAAGTCATTAATCTTTTCGAAGTGAGGCGTCTGCGCCTGGAGAATTAGCCCGAGGAAGAAAAAGGTGAGTGTTGTGAGGGTAAAACGTATGTTCATGTGTTGTAGGACGTTTTTATTTATAAAACGTTTATTATACCGCGGTATTCTTTCTACGTACCGCTTTGCTATTAATTTTATTATCTAACCAGCCTATGAAATCGTAATAGGCAAATGCTTTTTTCTCAAATGGATCGTCGGTGAGTGATTGAAATTGAGACCTGAGTTGAACGAAAGATGCTTTTAACTCTAGTGGGGTTTCTATCTGCTTCAGGTCTTGTAAGTACTCGGCCACAATAGACTCAAATTTGTAAGATGATTTTCGCTGTTTCAAAAAGCGAATGGTTCCATTTATTTGCGTTTCTATATTATCAAAGGTTTTCATTTCGTATTGAACCATGAGGTTCAAAATATGCGCAAAGCTCAATATATCTTGACGAATATCGCTGCCTTTTTTACCTAGAATTTTGTTCACCCATTTATGAGCGGACTCAAACTTGCGGGCACCGAAGCAAATCTGGAACAGGTGATAATGTAGCATAAGCTCACCCATTTTATTCATACCGTCGCTAAATTTTTTGATGCCCTTTTCGATTTCTGGGATGTATTGGTAGCCGCCCACGAAGTCATCTTTTTCAAGGTGCAGGTTGAGTAAGTGATAGTAATAAGACTCGAATAATTTGAGTTGGATCTTCTCTTTGTTGCGGTACTTTTCATTTTCCATAAGATGGCGCAACTTATTCAAGCCAGCTAAAGTTTCATCTGGCTTATTCAAAACTTGCGTAATGTTAAGCAAGTTATTTACACTCTGTATGTACTCTAATGGATAACTCTCAATAAAGGATTGCCTTTTTTCATAAAGTTCGGTAGCCCTTTTTATATAACGATAACAACTATCAAAATCGCGAAGGATAAAAAAGTAAGTAGAGTAGATTTTGTTGAACTGTATCTTGGCGCGATAAGTCAAAGCCTGCTCCTCTTTTTTCATCAAGGTGCTGTTGTAAATATCTTCGATCTTGTTTAGGTCATCGCTGTTTCGAATGATACCTTTTAAGTTGTGCTGATAATACAGTTTGGCTTGCAGCAACCAATACTCGTTTTGGTTTACGATTTGATCGAGTACTTCTTCTTCGCGTTTATAGAGTTTTTCTATATCATCAATTTGCTTGCCTGAATAAAACTGGGCTTCCATTATTTTTTTATGCCAGTGCAGCAGCTCTGGTAGGATGGATACCTTTTCATATTCTGCGGCCAAGTCGTAGGTTTTGCTCAAGATTTTTTGGGCTTGTCGAAACAAGTTCTTGTCGAAGAGAAAGGAAATCTGTCTAGTTAAGGATAGAATCTGATTGTGAATTCCGTTTTGAGCGTGATATTGATTCATGCTTTTCAGAATCAACTCGTATAAGTAGCCCTTGGCAACAGCGAGTCTTTTAATGAATCGTTCTCCCTCGAACTGACTTATGATACTGGCTTCGTCGTATTCGTTTTGTGACTCGATGGCGTCAAAAAGCTCTACGTATTTATTTTTCTCTCCAATGACATGTCGTTTAGAGAATATTTTAAAGAAGCGCTTTTCTGATTTGGAAAGCGATTTTATAAGCTCATAGAGCTGATGTGACCTTTTATTTGACCCCTGACGCACTTACTGACTTGTAGGTATAAATGTACTCTATTTAGAGACATAGGCAATATTAGACTTCTGACTTTTTATAACATTTTTGTGCATTACCTAGATCTCGCAGCCAGGATAGAAGCGGTATGAGGTGCGGCTGCGCTTTCGTGAGGCAAGGAGCAGGGGTGGATGACCGTCTAGGGAATACGCCACTGCGACTATGCCGAACAAAGCGCAGACGTGCCGAGTACAAGTGGATAGCCTGTTGCTGCCCAAATGACATTCAAATTCAACCTCCTTGTTATCACTCAATCGAGATTCATTGTACTTAGACGTATTTTTGATTGGTGCTTAGTCCTCAACTTATTCTTGCCATAACCCTCGCTTATATCGCGATGCTCTTCTTGGTTTCTTGGTTAACAGGACGGGACGATGGGAACCGTGCTTTTTTCGTGGGTAATAGAAAGTCGCCGTGGTTTCTGGTTGCTTTTGGAATGGTGGGCGCGAGCTTATCAGGCATCACTTTTATTTCTGTTCCTGGCGCAGTCGGTGCGGGGCAGTTTGGATATATGCAGATGTGCTTCGGTTACTTGTTGGGCTACACGATAATAGCCTTGGTACTGATGCCTTTGTATTATCGCTTGGAGCTTACCTCTATCTATCAATACTTGCGCGATCGATTTGGTAATTGGTCTTATCGTACGGGCGCCACATTCTTTATGATTTCGCGCGTTATTGGCGCGGCCTTGCGTTTGTATCTAATGGCGCTAGTGCTGCACAACTTTATTTTTGCGAGTTGGGGAGTTCCATTTGCGGTTACGGTTGCGCTGACTATTGCATTGATATGGATGTACACCTTTAAAGGAGGTATTAAAACCATTGTTTGGACAGATGGGCTGCAGACCTTTTTTATGTTGCTCTCAGTGGGTTTGGTGATTTATTTTATTGCTGGTGAAATGAACTGGAGCATTCCAGAGATGTTTACGGCGGTTCGCGATAGTAAATACAGCCAAATGTTTTTTTATGAAGGCAATAAGCATTGGGCATGGCAATTTATAAATGGTGCGGCCATTTCTGTGGTTATGACTGGTTTAGATCAGGATATGATGCAGAAGAATTTGAGCTGTCGAAACATTGGAGACGCACAGAAGAATATGTTCTCGATGGTTGTTGTTTTGGTCGCGGTCAATTTTTTTATTCTCGTACTGGGTGCACTTTTATTTCTATACGCAAACGCAAAAGGAATTTCTATTCCTGAAGAAGTGGTAGCGGGCGTTACAAAGTCTAGACCCGATTTACTTTTTCCTGAAATAACCATCAACCACGCAAAGCCTTTTATAGGAATCATATTTCTCTTGGGACTGTTGGCAGCGGCTTATAGTTCTGCGGACTCAGCCTTAACTTCTTTGACCACTTCATTTTGTGTGGACTTTTTGGGTTTTGAAGAAGGGAAGGGTAGCCCAAAGGCGCGGTATACAGTTCATCTTGGATTTTCGGTACTGCTTTTTGTGGTTATTCTGCTGTTTAGATTGATAAATAACGATTCGCTTATTTGGGAGGTTTTTAAAGCGGCGACCTACACATATGGCCCCTTGCTGGGCTTATTTGCTGTGGGTCTATTTACTAAGTTTAAGATTAAAGATGGCTTTTGGATTCCTATAGTTTGTGTGCTTAGCCCCATTTTATGCTTCTTAATAAACAAATATTCGGTTAACATCTTTAATGGATATCAAATAGGTTTCGAATTACTTTTGATAAACGGTTTGTTGACGGCTTTGGGATTGTTCCTATTTGTTGATCGGCGAGCGTCAAACTAAAATTTTAGAATGGTAGATATAGGAGATAATAAAGGAGATAAACAGTGGACTGCTTTACAGGCTGAGTCCTCTTGGCGAATGTTCCGTATAATGTCAGAGTTCGTAGAGGGCTTTGAAAAGATGGAATACATCGGCCCTTGTGTTTCAATTTATGGTTCAGCTAGAACCAAGCCCGGTGCAGAATATTATGAAAAGGCCGTCGAAATGGGTAAGCGATTGGTCGCAGATGGTTACGGTGTTATAACCGGCGGTGGACCAGGTATTATGGAGGCCGGAAATAAGGGCGCACAAGAGGCAGATGGGAAATCCGTTGGCTTAAATATCGTTTTACCTTTCGAGCAATACGCTAATCCGTATGTTGATTCGGACAAGCTTATAAACTTCCGCTATTTCTTTGTGCGTAAAGTTATGTTTGTGAAATACGCTCAGGCTTTTATTCTTTTCCCTGGTGGATTTGGAACATTGGACGAACTTTTTGAGACTATTACCTTGGTGCAAACGGAGAAGATTGCGAAAGTGCCAATCATACTTTATGGTGTTGAGTTCTGGACTGGTCTGATTGATTGGGCTAAGAATACAATGCTAAAAAATCACGCGACTATAAGTCCGAAGGATATGGATCTAATGACATTGACCGATGATATTGATGAAGTTATGTCTGAGATTAATGGCTTCTATGGTAAGGATACTAATACGCTTAAGCCGAATTTCGAGTACTAGACTTTTGTTTCGCTTACGATTTAACTGCGTACAATATTGACTTCTCGCATTAGGTCGATGTCGAACTTGTCTTTTACCGATTTCATAATCTCATTCGAAAGATCATAAACTTCTTGTCCGCTTGCAGCTCCGTGATTGACGAGCACCAGCGAGTGGTTCTTGTAGGTTCCAGTGTTGCCAACCACTTTTCCTTTCCAACCGCACTGTTCGATTAACCAAGCACTTGGGATTTTTACCATATCGTATTCGGCGGGGTAGTGTGGTATGTCATCATACAAAGCCGTCAAGGTTTTATAGTGGGATTTTTTGATGAAGGCATTTTTGAAGAAGCTACCACTGTTTCCAATTTTGGCTGGGTCAGGTAGTTTGCTCTCTCTAATAGAACAAATAGCAGCGCTAACGTTTTTCACTGAGACCTCACCTCCATAATCTGCATCTATTACTTCTTGCACTTTGCCGTAGCTAAGGTTAAACTTTGGTTCAATTTGCAACTCAAGTAGTACTGATAAAATAATGTACTGATCGCGGAGTTCTTCTTTAAAAGCACTGGTGCGATAGCCAAAGCCACATTGTACTTTATTGAAGGTTTTTATTTGACCGCTTTCCAAGTGCATCGCATCTAGAGAAACAAAGCAGTCTTTTAGCTCCACGCCATAGGCGCCTATATTTTGCATTGGCGCGGCGCCAACTGATCCAGGAATGAGGGATAGATTTTCGATTCCACCTAAATTTCCTTCTACGCAAAACTGTACTAACTCATGCCAAGACTCGCCGGCCATCGCTTCTACTTGTACGGTCTCAGAGCCAACTTTCATCACTTTGATTCCTTCGAGCAAATTATGAATGACCAAACCTTTGAAGTCGCCAACGAGCAGGAGGTTGCTACCGCCACCGAGAATTAGTCTCTGCTCAGTCTGGTAAACATCGCTCAGTATTAACTCGCGTAAATCGCTTAAGCAGGTTATGGGTGCGTAGTGTGCAGCGATAGATTCAACACCGAAGGTGTTGTATTCCTTAAGAGATTTGTCCTGGCTGATCAAAAATTAAAGCAGTTGATTAATAAGCGAAAGATAGGAAAAGCTAAACGATCATTTCTGTAAACGATTTAAGCCCGCCTTCGCTTGATGATCAATACTGTTTTTGAAACTGTGGTTTTTGTAGGTCAAGCAACCTTTGTAGTACTGTCGTGCGAGCTCTTGGTTGTTTTTACGTTCGTGAATTATTCCAGCTTGCAAGGAAGCTTTTGGAGCGAAGTAATGCCCTATTCGGTCACTAGAATCAATGGTGCGTTGGTAATACTCAAGCGCAAGTTCAAGCAAATTCATACCCTCATAAATTCTGCCGAGTCGGTAGTAGTATTCTAGTTTATCTTCTTCTTTTTCGAATTCAGTAACGCGAATCATTTCCAACTCTCCTAAAGCTTCGGGGTAGTAAGCACCATCGAATAAAAGCTGAGCTTTCAACAGATTCTTATTTGGCGGAACCTTTTTCATAGAGTTTCGATTGGCTCTTTTGTCCGCATCTACTAAGGTGTAGCCCTTGGATGCACAGTTTTCCATATGAACGAAATATTGTTCTTCATCATCGTTGAGTAAAGCAATCCAAGCTAAACGCTGATAGGCTTCTTTGATATAGTGTCTTCCTTTAAATTTGTTTACAAAATTTGTGAAGTGCGTTTTTGCTTCTTTTGTATCCAGTCGATTGAGTTTGAGGGTTCCTAAAAAGTACTCTAGGTAATGGAATTCTATATATTCCGTACCCATTGGTCTTGTTTCTAAAACCTTAATCGCGTCATCTGTATTTCCAAGTCTATAAACAATGTCGGAGCGTAAGAAAGAGTGCAGTAAACTTTCAGGGTCTACCAAGTCAGTGCTGGCCATTTGCGAGGCGCGATCGTAATCGATTCCGAGGAACAATTGAAAGAAGGCTAAGAATGCAGCGACTTCTTCTTTGAAGTGGTTTTCTTCTGTTGAGTTATGTATGGAGTTGAGTTCAGCGATTCCTTTATCTATGTCGCCTTCCATTCCTACCATTTTAATGCCCCATTGATAATTTTCTGGAATAGTACCTAAGAGTGCGTGGAGAATACCCAGGCTTTTTAAGTTGGCCTTAAAATCGGGAAAGCGCTTATCGTTTACCTCTAACAATTTAAAAGCGCGTCTAATTTCCACGAAAGCAGAAATGTACTCTTCAAACTTCAGCCTTCCAATAGCCGACTGCAATTCAAGCTCAGCGAGAATTAGATTGTAATATGGTGAGGTCTCATCACCTGTTTTAACGAGTTTGATGCGCTCTTCCTGCTCCATTTGAAAATTTGCAAGTCTGAGTGGCTCTTCGGTTATGAATACCTCGAACATTTGGCAGTAGCTCTCTAAGAGGACGGGAAACAAATTCTCCGGGTTTTCGGCACGTTCTTGTGCAATGAGCGCGCGACCCGTTTTCACCTTAAGGCGTAAAATCTCCTTATAGGCGTTTTGACAATTATTATTGTATTCGAATTGCTGGGCAGAAAGGCCTAGCGAAAAAAAAACAGGAAGAAACAGATTAAGCGCACGGCCTAAAACTATTCGCTATCGTCTTGTTTGTCAACTAAAATGCGACCGCAGTGTTCGCAGACGATAATTTTTTTACGCTGACTTATTTCCAATTTACGTTGAGGTGGAACTTTTGCAAAGCAACCGCCACAGGCATCACGTTCTACCATTACCACAGCTAAGCCGTTTTTGTAATTATTACGCAGTCTATCGTAAGCTTTGATTAAACGATCTTCAATCTTATTCTTAGCATTATCACTTTGCTCTTGCAGCTTGTTCTCTTCGTTTTCAGTTTCCTTAGAAATCTTTTCTAACTCACTTTTCTTTTCGTCAAGCGCAGCACTCAATTTTACTTGCTGATCTTTAGACTCAGTCAAGTAATCACTTTTGCTGTCGATAGCAGCAGTCGCGTCTTTTATCTTCTTATTGCAAAGTTGTATCTCCAAGTTTTGCAATTCCATTTCTTTCGTAATGGCATCAAACTCGCGATTGTTACGCACGTTATTTTGCTGTTGTTCGTATTTTGCAATTAAGGCTTCGGCTTCTTTAATTCCATTTTGATTATCAGAAATCGCTTGGTTATATGCACCAACCTCGTTTTCCAAGTTTTCAATACGGGTATTCAAGCCAGTCAGCTCATCGGCTAAGTCGCTCACTTCCATAGGAAGCTCACCACGAAGTACTCGAACTTTATCGATTTTTGAATCAATGACTTGCAGCTGGTAAAGCGCCGCTAACTTTTCTTCAATTGTTAAATCTTGTGCTGTTGCCATTTACGTATAATAATTGATCGGGTTTGTAATTTCTTGGGTCAAAAGAAGGGCAAAAGTAGGGAATTTTTGGCTTAATAGCTCATAGAGCAAATCGCACGTAAACTGCTCACTCTCAAAGTGTCCGATATCTGCTATGACTATTTTTTGATCAGCATCGAAGAATTCGTGGTATTTGAAATCAGCAGACACGAATACATCGGCTTTTTGGCCAATTGCCGCCCCAAGAAAGGGAGCTCCTGTGCCCCCACACACAGCAATGCGTTGAACCATTTTCTTGGTCTTAGCCGTATGTCGAATCACGGAGGCCTTCATTTGCACCTTAATTCGCTCTAAAAACTCATCAATAGGTATAGGCTCCACCAATTCCCCGATCATTCCTGTGCCGTTTTCTTGGTTACTATTTGTCAGGCTATAAATGTCATAAGCTACTTCCTCATAGCTGTGAGCGGCTTTCAAATTATTGATCAACGCCGTTTCTAAATAAGACGGAAAAATGACCTCTATTTTTGTTTCCTCCGTATTGCTGCGTTTACCCACTTCCCCCTCGGTGGGATTTGCTCCCTCGTTGGGTTTGTATGTACCGGTTCCATGGATCATAAAACTGCACTCGGAGTATTTGCCAATAGCTCCTGCACCAGTTTCAAACAAAGCACTTTTTAATTTCTCGACCTCCGCGGGCGGACAAAAAGTAGACAGCTTTTTCAAGTTTGACTTAGGCATCAGGACACTACGATTTTGAATGCCTAGTCTATCGCAAATACGCGCATTTACGCCAGCATAGACATTATCCAAGTTCGTGTGAACAGCATAAATGGCAATATCATTTTTAATGGCTTTTATTAGCGTGCGCTCTATGTAAGACTTGCCAGTTATTTTTTTCAAGCCTCGAAAAACAATAGGATGGTGCGCAATGATAAGATTGCACTTGTTTTTTATCGCTTCATCGACTATGCTTTCTATGGAGTCCAAGCAGATAAGCGCTCCTGTACACTCCCAATTAGCATCACCGCAAATCAAGCCAGCATTGTCATAGCTTTCTTGCAGAGCGGGTGGGGCAATCGTCTCGAGGAAAGAAGTAATCTCACTAATATTCATAGACTGCTTTCTTATTTTTAATCAAAATATGAAGATACTCAGATTTCTGTCCTTACCCTTATCGTGGCTTTATGGTTTGGGCGTCCATTTTCGTAATTGGATGTACGACAAGAGTATCTATAAAAGCGTCGAGTTTAGCGTACCCACCATCATTGTCGGCAACTTGTCTGTAGGCGGAAGTGGCAAAACCCCGATGACAGAATTTCTCATTGAGCGTTTTCAAGATTCGCATAAAATAGCGGTCATTAGTCGTGGCTATAAGCGCCGTTCTAAGGGTTTCATCTTAGCAGAAAGTGGAACCTCGGCAGAGCAAATTGGCGACGAACCCTTTCAGATTTTTTCAAAGTATCCTAAGATAAAAGTAGCGGTTGGAGAAGAGCGTACTTTGGCGGTCGTGGAACTAATGAGCCTGTTTCCAGAAACCGACCTCATTATTTTCGACGATGCTTTCCAGCATAGAATGATCAAAGCCGATTGCAATATTCTTTTATCGCCGGCCTACAATCCTTTCTATAGCGATCACTTTTTACCGACGGGTAGGTTGCGAGACAGCAAAGTCCAGAGCAAACGCGCGGATATCATCATTTTCACCAAAGCCGAAAATCCTAGTCAAGCCTCTCTGGCTAAGCTTACCCGAGATTGGCAAGCAGAACCCAAGCAAGAGCTTTTTGTCTCAGGATTAAAATACACTCCGATTTACAATGTGTTTTCTAAAGAGCAAATTGAATACGACAAAGAAAAAAGCGTCTTGCTTATAACGGGTATCGCCAACAACAAACCACTAGTGCAGCATTTGGAACAACACTTTAAGAAAGTAGTGTCCATCAACTTCCCCGATCACTTTTACTTTACTGACAAAGACGTAAAAGTCATTTTAGAGAAATGGAATAAGTTGCCAGACCATTACATCTTTGTTACCACGGAAAAAGACGCAACGCGTATGCTGAAGTTTAGGCCCAAATTTGAAGCAGCGGGCATTCCGATACACGTGCAACCAGTAGAAACCTTCTTCAATCCTGCAGATGAGGAAAAGTTGACAAAAGCAATATTGCAATTACTTGAAGAGAAGAAAAGAGAAGCCTAGCTTCACCACGTAAAATTTATTATGGATTATTGGAATCAAATACAAGAAGCAGTTGCCTTTATAACAGGCAAAGTAAACAGCGATGCAAAAACGGGTATCATCCTGGGTACCGGTTTAGGAAACCTGGTTGGAGACATTGAAATAGAAACCGCAATCGATTACGCTGACATCCCGCACTTTCCGGTTTCGACCGTAGAAAGTCATAAAGGGCGACTCCTCTTTGGTAAGATAAACGGTCATAGTGTAATTGTAATGCAAGGTCGTTTCCACTACTACGAGGGCTACGATATGAAACAGGTAACCTTTCCTGTTCGAGTTATGAAAGTGTTGGGCATAAAAGTCCTGTTCGTTTCCAATATTTCTGGTAGCGTGCAAGAACATATAAATGCTGGTGATTTGCTCATCATAAAAGACCACATCGATCTACAAAAAGAAAACCCGCTACGTGGAGCCAACCTAGATCAGATGGGCCCGCGCTTTCCCGATATGAGCAAGCCCTATTCGGAACGCCTAAGAAGTAAAGCGGAAGCAATTGCTAAAGAGAACAATTACAGTGTCCATCAAGGAGTGTACAGCTCGGTACCTGGCCCGAACTTAGAAACCATTGCCGAATACGTTTACCTGCATAAAATCGGAGCCGATTGTGTAGGAATGTCTACCGTACCAGAAGTCATAGTAGGCGTCCATTGTGGCTTAGAAATCTTCGCCATTTCAGTAATTACTGACAAAAACTATCCACCTGAAGAGGTAAAAGAAGTCACCGTAGAAGAGGTAATTGCCGTAGCTTTAGAAGCCGAACCCAAAATGACCACGGTCATCAAAGAACTACTAAATCATGTCAATGCATAAGTACTTACTGACACTGCTTATTGTGCTCGGCTCTCAAGCCCTTCAAGCACAAACATTAGATCTCATTTTTCATTGGGAAATTCCAGATATGACTCCGACCACTGCATTCGATAATGCATGGAACGAAGTCTGGGGCTTTGTACAAAACGATAGAGAGTTTGCAGTAATAGGTAGTACCGATGGTACACACTTTTTTGACGTAACTGACGGAGACAACATCGTCGAAGTGGGTTATATCGCTGGTAAATCACAAGGGGCGCATCTTATACATAGGGACTACCACGACTACAACGGATATTTGTATGCAGTTGCCGATGAAGGAAATAGTTCATTGCAAATAATAGATTTGAGAAACCTACCAGAATCACTGGAACTGGTTTACGACTCAAACGCTCTCTTCCAACGCGCGCACAACATTTTCATTGATCAAGACCAAGGCATATTGTATACGCAGTCGCAAAAACAGCCGAACAATTCTATGTCTCTTTATTCTCTAGAAGATCCAGAAAACCCTGTTCTAATAAATACACTAGATTTCTTAGAAGCACACGACGCATACGTCCGCGATGGAATTTGCTATTTCAATCGTGGATGGTCGGGTTTTGAAATCATCGATTTCAACGATCCTGAAAACCCAGTTTTCATGGGTTCCTTAACCAACTACGAAGCGTTTGGACAAGGATACAATCACTCCGGTTGGTTGTCAGATGACGGAAACATGTACGCTATGTGCGATGAAAATCACGGACTGCCTATAAAAATTTTAGACGTCAGTGACTTCAGTGACATTACTGTAACCGCTACGCTGCCTATGCTGGCAGATTCCTCTATGGTGCACAACGTAATGTTCAAAGGCGATTACCTAATCTGCAGTTACTACCACGACGGAGTTGTTATTTATGATCTCACTAATCCGAGTAATCCTATTAGGCTTGTAGACTACGACACTTTTCCGCTAGAGTCGTATTCTTCTTTCCGAGGAGCCTGGGGATTGTACAGCGAGTTGCCGAGTGGTAAGATTTTAGTATCCGATATGCAAACCGGTTTGTACGTATTCGAAAGCGATTTGTTTTCAGAGACCACCGGCATAGAGCAAAAGGAAGACGTATTCGATATCCTTTATTCACAGCAAAACTCACAGATTCAAATCACCACGAGTGACTTGAGTGATCTACAATCAAACTGGTCGGTCACCGACATAACTGGTCGCAGCATTCGTCAAGGAAATCTATTTATCAGCGCTGGCCAGCACAACATAGACCTGTCACAAGAATTGTCCGCAGGCGTTTACGTCTTCAGCATTGGCGATGCATCCTTTCGCCAGAGTTTGAAATTTCAGGTACACTAGAAATTGTTCCCTCCCTTTTAAAGGAGGGCTAGGGAGGGTCGTCGTTCTCTGAGCAAGGTCAGAAAAAAACAACCTCAACAAAAATCCCCCTCTTGAGAGGGGTTACGGATTGTTAACGTCTGAAAATTTTGCTTGTAAATCTTTGTATTAATTTTCTTGGCGTGCCCCTTTTCCCTCTTGCTGCGCAAAAGAAAAGGGTCGGGCTGTTCCAGCGCTCCGCTTCGCTCCGGTCTCATTCTTGCTTCAGCAAAGCATGTACTTCTACCGCTAAGGCGGTAAGTACATACTGCTTCAGCAAAAGCGACTGCTCCCATTCGGTCGCACGCTTCCCATCCCTCACGCAACGATTTTATAAAGGCTGCAGTCTATTTATTGAAACTGTATCTTTGAGCCCTCAATGTACCAGCTCCAACGAATTGTACTTTCATTGTTTTTTGCCTCATTCTGTAGTGTTGGTTTTTTGTCTGCGCAAATACTACAAAAAGACACTTTGCAAGTCTGGAAGAAGTACGAGCTAATGGAATACACCTCCGATCCTGAACAGCTGGATTTCGAAGCCATAGATAGTACCAAGAATAGGCATCAATACATGTCCTATTTGGATATGCAGGATGTGGAGCGGAACGTACTTGGCTATCGTGCGCAAACAATACAGAACCTTGTTTTCAAACCACAGGAAGAACTCGGATTCGACCTAGGCTATCATCAACTCGATTTGTATCGCTACGATTATGATAATGTATACTACTTCGATAATGAGGCTCCGCTAACGCGTCTGACTTATGTGCTAGGATTCCAAGAAGAACAGGCCTTTCAATTGGTGCATAGCCAAAAAATAAAACAACGCTTCAATATCAATATAGACTTTCAGCGTTTATCCAGTCGAGGAAACATAGGTGTCGATAGATCACAACAACCAGATGTTTTTAGGCAAGGTGCGAGCAGCAGCAATCTTTTTGGCGAGTTGTGGTATCGTAGTTTGAATGGAAAGTACAATGTCGCATTTAGTTACTTAAGTAACGAGCACGAAATAAATGAACACGGCGGAGTCATAGAATCAGACCGTATTGAACTGAGAGATACGCTAACCACAGAAAGAGATTTGCTTCAGCCGCTTTACGACCAAGCAAGTCGTGGTCAACGAGACCAGCACTTTCGTTTTCGACAGTCCATAGACTTTGGCTCTTTTTACAAATTCGCTCTCAACGATTCGGTTAATATCCAAAAACTTGATCCTAAGTTGCGTGTCTACCATACCACGGAGTACATCAGAGAGTTTGCGTCTTATCAAGACCTGCTCGTCGATCCGCTTAATTACGATACCATTTTGTACAATCCTTTTACCACAACCGATACCCTCCGAGTAGAGCGATGGGTGCATCGGGCGGGGGTTAATTTTTTATTAGGAAAAAACGATTGGTCTAAGTACACCGGTCAAATAAAGGCAGGCCTAAAGTACGAGAGTATTTTTCTCAGCCAAGAGAGTGACCATTTTGGTCTTGGTTTCCGAGATATTGGGGAATATTTTGACAATAGCCTTTTTGAGTCGCGCTTCGATTTACGCAAGAAGGACTTGATTGGATTGGACTTAAAAGGAGTTTTTAATTTAGGACTTACAGGATTGAACGAAAATGATTTGCACTACAGCGCTTCGCTAGGCTATGAGCTAGAGATCGGAGGTTTGCGGGTTTGGAACAGTTTCTCCAGCCGGAGACCATCGCAACTGTTTTTCCGTTATGATACCAACCACAGTCCTTTTAATCGTAATGAGTCTTTGCCAAATATTGATATTACTAGGTTCGGTGCTTCGCTTTCTTTTAAGCGACAGCCCATAAAAGTTAGTTTGGAAAATAATACCATAAATAACTGGATAGTTTTTCAAACCAACGGGACGCTTTTCAGAGAAGCGGAATCGATTAGATTGACCACCTTGAAAGTTCAATCCAATTTTAAATTTGGCCGATGGCTTATTGATACCAACTTGCATTTTCAAGAAACAAACAATAATATATTGGCTGTTCCGGAGTTTTTAGGAAAGGTGGCAGTGCATTATTTAACGCCGCTTTTTGATAATGCTACAGTAATGGATGTGGGAATAACTGCACGCTACTGGACAGTGTATAGTACTTTGAAATATGAGCCTCACTTAGGACAGTTCGCAATTGATGGTAGCAACTTGGATACATATCCGATTGTTGATTTGTTCGCCAATTTTCAAATTAATAGGGTGAGCGTTTACGTTAGAACAGAACATATATCACAAGGCTTGGGCGGCAATATTTATTTTCCAACCGAATACATTTCGGGCGCCGATAGAAATGTACGTTTTGGATTTACTTGGTTATTCTTTGATTAAGTCTTTTCTCGAGTGAGGGATAGAGGGGTTTGTGGAGCTCCTGTTGTGAGTTTCAAGAAATGAGCTTACCACCATAGTGGTAGATGCGATTTTTGAAAAACACAGAACAGAGCGACCCCCGAAAGCCCGACCCCATTTGCAGCGTGGCCGAAAGCTTGGCAGAAATGGGGGCACTCCAAACTGATTATCAAATATTTAGACTTTAAACTCGGATTTAAGCGGAAAAAGGGTCTGTATTTTGCATTACATCTTAACCTAGAAGCGGAATAAGCGAATATTCGCTAATTTCGCTGTGGGCTAAAAAAATACCAAAATGGCTACAGAAACAATAACACAATTTCTCAAGGGCGGTGAATTTGTAATTAGGGAAACGTCTTCGAAAGGGGTCTTCATTCCCGAACAGATTAGCGAAGAGCAAGTGATGTTCCGAAATATGGCGCGTGACTTTGTGAATTCGAAAGTGATGCCTAAGGTTAAAGAAATTGACAAACAGGACTTTGATCTGGTTGTGGCGCTTTTGGAAGAGTGCGGCGAATTGGGATTATTAGGTACGGGTCTTCCTGCGGATTATGGTGGTATGGGCGTTGACTTTATTACCGAGACCTTTTTGGCTGAAGAAATAGGGCCAACTCATTCGTTTAGTGTGGCGGTTTCTGCCCACACAGGAATTGGAACTTTACCAGTGCTGTACTTTGGTACTGAAGAACAAAAGAAAAAATACTTGCCGGACTTGGCAATGGGTAAATTGAAAGCTGCCTATTGTTTAACAGAGCCTGGCTCAGGCTCTGATGCTTTGGCTGCTAAAACGAAAGCAGTCTTATCTGAAGATGGCGAACACTTTATTATAACTGGACAGAAAATGTGGATCACCAACAGTGGTTTTGCAGACTTGTTTACTGTATTTGCTCAGGTCCAAGAAGACGATCGAATAGAGGGAAAAGGCTTCACAGGATTTTTGGTTGAGGCTAATCGAGAGAACATTAACCTGGGTAATGAAGAAGATAAGATGGGTATAAAAGGCTCATCGACTCGACAGGTGTTTTTTGAAGGAGTAAAAATTCCTAAGGAAAACCTATTGGGTGAAATTGGGAGAGGCCACGCCATTGCATTTAACGTTCTGAACATAGGGCGATACAAGCTAGGTGTATTGGCTGTAGGAGGTTCTAAGGCTGCTGTTGATTCGGGTACCAAGTATGCGAAAGAGCGGATGCAGTTTGGTGTTCCTATTGCCTCTTTTGGTGCAATTCAATATAAGATTGCCGAAGAGTCTATTCGAACCTTCGCTTCTGAATCGGCGACTTACCGAGTTGCAGGCTTAATAGGAGATTATAGTGATTCCTTAAAAGCTGAAGGCATAAGTCCTGGAGATGCTAAGAGAAAAGCGGCGGAAGAGTACGCTATAGAATGTGCGCTAATAAAAGTGCTTTGTTCAGAAACATTGGATTACTGTGTTGATGAAACGGTACAGATTTATGGTGGTAATGGTTTCTCTGAAGAGTTTCCTGCCGCTCGAGCTTACCGCGATGCCCGTATCAATAGAATCTTTGAAGGCACCAACGAAATAAATCGCTTGTTGGGTGTAGGCATGTTAATCAAGAAAGCGATGAAGGGTGAACTCGATGTAATGAACTCTGTGATGGAGGTTTCTAAATCGGTTCCCGAGTTATTGCAGTACAAGCCTGACTTTGCAGCATTGAAAGGTGGCGTTGCGTTGGAGAAAGAAATGGTGAGTAACATAAAAAAGGCACTCCTCTTGATTACAGGAGCTGCTGTACAGAAGTTTCAAAGCGAGTTAGAGAAAGAGCAGCAAATCGTAATGAACTTGTCTGATATGCTTATAGAGCTTCTAATGATTGAGTCTACTGTACTTAGAGTAGAGGCTTTGATAGATCGCGGAATGGACGCGGATATTAAGCTGAAAATAATGAAGGCTTATTGTTCAGATGCGCTGGAACGTTTCTATCTACACGGTAAGCATGGGCTGCAATCATTCGCGGAAGGTGAAAATCTTGTAGCACTTTTAAAAGTGCTTAAAAACTTGACGCGTTATGAACTTCACAACACAAAAAAAATGAGAGAAGATATAGCCGCCTATGTAATCGAGGCAAATGGCTATACATTTAGTGATAAATAACCCCCTGGGTTTATTGGTAAGGGAGATATACCACAAAAGGGAGACTCGAAAGAGTCGCCCTTTTTGTTTGCCCTACATTTTGATGCAAAAGAAAAGCGATTCAAAAATGAATCGCCTTCCTAATAAATGATGTTTAATAAAAAACTTAATCTTCTTTAGTTAACTCTGCTTTGAGTAATTCTAAATCGCGGTAGATTATTTTCTTGCGATCGAAATAAATAAGGTTCTTTTTCTTGAGCTCATTCAGGACAGAAGATACGGTTTGTCGAGCTGTTCCCGTAAGACAGGCTAGTTCATGATGCGTGAAGAATTTATTCACTAGCACCTCATACCCCAGTCGTTTACCATAGTCGTTAGCCAGATCTACTAAAAAAGTAATGATCCGTGGACGTGCTAAATTCGTCATCTTCGAATACCACTTCTTCTTTTCCTGAACGAGCTTTTTCAAGATTAACTTGGTCACGCTTGCCGCATAATTTGCGTCATTGTTTAAAATTTGATTGAATATGTCAGATGGGATAACCTTGATAACGGTGTCGCCCATTGCCTTGGCATATTCAGTGCGTTCACCCGAGTTGATCAAACATTCCTCTCCGAATATTTGATCTTCGAAGAGTACACTAGTGATTACTTCTTTGCCTTCTGCATCGAAGTTCCCAAGTTTGATTCTACCGGAATGGATGAAGTATACCTTGTCGGCTACTGATCCAGGCATATAGATCAAATCATTCTTGGAAAAATTTACCGTTTCGAAATGAGTCATATAACGTGACTCATATGGCTTGCTGTTCAATGTTTCTCTTGCGGAATTCCCTTGCGGGACTGTACTTGTATAGTTCATTTTATAATCCGTTTTTGTTCGTAATAGCTGCATTGGAAGGTTCTAGACCAATACATTTCCCCTTAGAACACGCTCAAAATAGCTCAGTTGTTGTGATTCAAAAAGGACAAAAAATATCAACTTCCAAGCCAAACAAGGCCATTTGTCGCATTATCGTAGATATAAAACGTTGATATTGAGACTTTAGTGTGTTTTGGAGTGGGAAACTTTTTTAGAACATCCAAGTGTTACGCATCCAATTTTTCTTGGATTTTTTCCAGAATCCACGGCTTATTAACGGACTCAATACCTTCTTCTACGGACTCTTTCAGGCGAGTCAATCTGGCTTTGCTCGATTTAGGGGTACGCGCTAGCTTGGTTGTGAACTTTATAAAGTTCAAATAAGGGATTCTTCTCTTGCTTGCCAGGATACTATTTCGCTTTACAAATTTGCGAAAAGATTCTGCTAATGAAAACAAAGGCTCGCTTTCGTCCAGTTCAAAGTAGATGCGCATTAGTAATACGCGCGAACTTAAATTGTAAATCAAACCTTCGAACTTGACTCTAGTCAGCATCTCTTGTGCTTTTGTGAATTGACCTTTATTGAAATGCCAGTATGCCAAGTTGTAGGCGTATGCATTTGGTCGAACCTTTTTGTCGAGCTTTGATTTATACTCTTGGATAAAGTCATGCGTCCATTCAAACTGATTGTTTCTGACCCCCACCGTTACAATGTTCGCATAGCTCCAAGGAGAAATTACATTGTTTTCAAGTAGGATTTTATTTTTCAGTACGAACTTATAAATGTCGAAGAGCTCCTTGTAGTAGTTCGTTTTGCCCGCGTTTATTTTGCGCACGCAGTAATTGATAATGTACAAGTACAATTCTCTTGCTTCATATTCACCAAACAGCTGATAGTACTTAAGATACAGCTCTTTTAGTTTGATGAAATACGATTCGTCTTCTTCGTTGAGCAAGCCTTTTAAAATGGTGTAATATATCTCGATTGGTGGCACAAGGTCCATAACTCTCGCGTCCAGATAATCGAGAATTTCTTGCATAAAATTCGTCTCATAGTTTCGCTCAACGAGTTTTTGACGATTAACCATTTCACAACAAAACCGCAGCTTGACCGAGAGGTAGTAAGTGTCTAGATGATTTACCGCACGCTGAACGCTTTCATCATAGAGGTGGCGATTTTGTTTGTCGAAGAATCTGTTTTCCGCATCCTCCAAAATGAATTGGTCAAAGTAGAAATCGGCGTCGCGTAAATCTTTTTTGTTTAGATCCCGCTTAGCGTTTTTCAAAACTTTGTAAAATGCAGATTCCATGCCCCAATCGTTGTACTGATGCAGGAGTAGGGTTTGCTTATAAACTGAGCGCTTGTTGTAGTTTTCTGCAGCTAGAAACTCTTCAACTAATTGAACCGAAAAGCTCAGATAGTAACCCATTTTTTTTTCAGAGTATGCTTCGTTAGGATGAATGGCTGCGTAGCACGAGTGTTTACTAATTGAGTTGTGATCGAAATCCGGAAAGAACTTTTTCAAGTAGTTGAGTAAGCGTACAAGCTCTTCCCGTCGATTGAAGTAGGGCGAAGCAAAAAACAATTCCAACCTTTTAAATTCCCTTTTGCTTAGGCGACGAAGAAGTTCTATGAGCTTGCTATCCAGCATTGAGCTAATTTATTCTAAAACGTTTGGAGAATCCTGAATGTTGTCTGTTTTGCCTACGGCATTAGATGGCTGAAAATGAGCTAATTAAACTCAATGTTACTTTGATTTTGTCGTAATTACGTTCTTATTAGCCTTGGAAGTCCTTGCTAAATCCTAGGAATTTGCTTCGCCCTCAAGGTTCAACAAAGCCGGATTCATTCCCATATTAGAGAAGCCGCCATCGTTGTAGAGGTTCTGCATCGTAATGGATCGACTCAAATCGGAAAACATAAAGGCGCATAAGTCAGCACAACTTTCGGCTGAAGCATTTCCAAGCGGAGACATTTTATCGGCGTAGTCGAAAAATTCTTTGAAACCCTTTACGCCTGAACCCGCAGTTGTATAAGTTGGTGATTGTGAAATGGTATTTACCCGAACACCATCGCGTGTACCGAAGTGGTAACCAAAACTTCGCGCTATAGATTCTAATAAAGCTTTGGCTTCTGCCATTTCGCTGTAGTCTGGAAAAATCCGCTGGGCAGCGATGTAAGACAAACCAAGAATAGATCCGTTTTTGTTCATCGCCTCCTTGTTGTAGGCGAGTTGCATAATGCGGTGAAACGAAAGCGCAGAAATATCGAGGGTCTTCTGCATGAAGTTGTAATTCAAGTTGGTGTAAGGTTTTTTCTTACGTAGGTTCATCGACATTCCAATAGAGTGAAGGATAAAATCTAGTTTGCCTCCTAGCTTTTCTTGAGACTGATCGATGAGTGCTTCCAAATCATCCATATTCGTGGCGTCGGCTGGAATAACCTCCGTTTCGCAAGCAGCGGCCAAATCGTTGATGGCTCCGAAACGCAATGCTACTGGCGCGTTGGTGAGGATAAACTTAGCTCCTTGTTCGTGTGCCTTTGTAGCGACTTTCCAAGCGATAGATTGATCGTCTAGTGCGCCAAATATGATTCCTCTTTTACCGGCTAATAGGTTTTGTACCACGGGTTCTTAGTTTTACTCTTGATTTTATAGGTGTGCTTGCTAAGCGCGCTGAAGATACAGATTTGAGCGTAATGATTGGTTTGATTGGGTAATTGCGTGAGCGCTGGAAGTAGGTTGACCGAAGGGGAGGAGTCACTTTTGTGAGACAGCTAACCCTTACCGCTTTGCGCTAGAAGGGTTTGCTTTGCCGAGACAAGAAAGGGACCGAGCGCCTAGCGAGCATTTTAATGAGATTTCTCGACTTCGCTTGTAACAGGCTCCGCGACCCGAGTGCAGCGTTGCTTTTCGCCAAAAGGTGAAAAATCGCTAGGCCGACGAGGGGCACGTCCAATGTTATTAAGTTAAGGTCTAAATCTGTTAGAAAATGAGAAGCGACGAAGAATAGAGTTAGCGATGAAACAGGAC
>CAZZIZ010000003.1:0-55909 GCA_964654535.1 uncultured Chitinophagales bacterium | reverse complement strand
CCGTCACCGTCTGAATCTCCAAGACCTTCAACACTATCAGGTGTTCCGTCTCCGTCTGAATCAGTATCCAAGACGTTAGGGATACCATCGTTGTCTTCATCACCTGGACCTTCAACAGAATCAGGGATTCCGTCACCGTCTTGGTCGTCAAGATCTGGATCTAAGTAGTCAGGAACGCCGTCATTATCTGCATCTCCCGTACCTTCTAGAGCATCAGAGAAACCATCATCATCACTATCAGTATCAAGGTAATCTGGGATACCGTCGAAATCACTATCTCCCGTTCCTTCATCTTCATCAGAAATACCGTCGTTATCGCTGTCTACGAATACACCGCTTCCGCCGCCACCAGTTGTGCCGCTTCCACCGGTTGTAGTGTTTACTCCGTCTGTTGCGCCACCGTCTGTATTTTCTCCAGTGTCACCACCGTCTGTAGTTCCAGTGTCAGTGCCATCAGTAGCAACTCCAGTGTCAGTACCGTCAGTAGCAACACCTGTGTCAGTGCCGTCTGTAAATGTACCAGTATCACCACCATCGGTAGTTACTCCGGTATCACCACCGTCAGTGGTGATGCCCATTCCAGTAGTAGCATCATCGGTTGCTGTACCTCCAGCGGTATCTGTACCGGATGCTAGCATTCCGCCAGTATCGTCGTCAGAACCATCGGTAGTACCTGCACCATTTGCAATAACTTGTACAGAAGCTATATCGTGATCATCTTCATCGATTGTGCCGTCATCAGTTAATACATCATCTACAAATAGATCATTGTTGACATTGTCAGGATTAGAATCGATATCGATAGCCGTTTGTGTAATATCTGAGCCAGCAGAAATTTCTGCGAAGTTTTCGAAAGTACCACTTGCAGATGCATCAACATCGAAAGTAATTAGTATTTGTTGAGAAGCTCCAGCTGGAACGTTTACTGGGAAGTTGTAGGTAGCAAAACCATTTGCACCAACAGTCCAGTTTGAATCGTTAAGTGTTAGACCAGATGTTGGTATGTAATCGGTAATTTCTATACCGAATGCATCCACTCCACCTTGGTTAAATACTTCTATTGCGAAGGTTACTGTACTTGAACCAGCTATAAGTGGTGTAGAAGACTGACTGAAGACTGACAGGTTCAAAGCCAAGTCAAAATCGCCAGTCTGGCTACCTACTTCTCCATTAGGGAAGATTACCGCTACTGCTTCATCATCTTCCATTGCATCGCTCGTGGTATTATTACCTGGCTCAGAATCAACATCAGCATTACTGTGAGCCGATACTTGAGCAAAGTTGATAATAGGAGAATCAATAGATTGTACTAAAGCAGTTATAGTTAAGGTTTCGGAAGCTGAAATCGCTAGATCACCAATAGTCCAAATTCCTGTAGCGCTATCGTAACTACCTTCGGTAGCAGATTGAGCTTGGAATATTAATCCAGCTGGAAGTATATCTTCAACTTCTAAGTCTAGTGCAACACCAGCACCGTTGTTAAATACTTCAATAGTATAAGTAACGATGTCTCCAGGGGCCACCTCAGTAATATCAACTGACATACTTAGTTCAACGTCAGTAGCACAACTTTCATTGAAAATTATGAACTCTTGAGAAGCTGTACATCCGTTGGCATCAGATATCATTACTTCATAAGCACCTGAAACGAGACCACTAATGTCTTGAGTAGTTTCTCCGTTACTCCAGCTGTAGGTGAACGGAGCTGATCCATTACCTACGTTGATATCAATACTTCCAAATGCTTGTTGATCACAAGTAGACTGAGTTCCTTCTTCAACAATGAAGAGTGAGCCCAATTCTTCAATTGTAACATCAATAGATGCAGAGCATCCAGTATTATCACTTACTTCAACGGTATAATTACCAGCAGCTAGTCCTTCTGAACTTGCGCTAGTGTCACCATTTGACCATTGGTAGTTGTAATTGTCATTACCGTTGAGTACCGTAACTGTTGCCGAACCATCATTGGCTCCAGCACAACTCGCCGGTTGAATGTTTAATAAACTAAGTTCTAGTTCAGCTAGTTCTTCAAATTCGATTAAGAACCCTTGCTGACAATCTAGAGCATCTGTTACTAAAACAGTGTGTATTCCAGTTCCCAAGTTTGAACTTGTTAAAGAAGTATCACCGTTTGACCAAAGTATATCGTAAGGAGCTGAACCACCATTGATAGAGATAGATGCAGAACCGCCAGTTGCATCTGAACAACCCGGAGGTGTTGTAGCAAGTACCTCGATTACGATATCATTGTTTCCTGGTATCAGGAAGTTCGAAACCGAAGTACATCCGGCATCATCAGAAACTTCAACTGAATGCCATCCAGCAGAGAATCCTGTTGCATCCAGAGATGTGCTTCCATTAGACCAGAGTACTTCGAAAGGTTCGTTTCCACCAATTATTTCGATAGAAGCTGCTCCGTTCAATACACCACAATCGGCATTTGAAACCACGGACACTTCTCCAAATAAGTTGTTTGGTTGAGCCACGAATACTGTTGCGTTAGTAGTACAACCATTGGCATCAGAAACCTGTACAACGGTTACACCAGCAGGCAAACCTGATTGACTTGTTTCGGTTGAACCATTCGGCCATAAGAATGAATAAGGAGTTACACCACCTGTAGCTGTTACGGTTGCAGCACCATCGGCATCACCAGAACAACTCGCATTTGTAACTTCAGGAATAAGACCAATTAACTGATCCGGTTGTACAATTTCAACTTGAACAGTCATAGAACAGCCTTCGCTATCAGTTACTAAAACATCATAGATTCCTGCTTCTAGTCCAGCTAGTTCGTTGATAGTTGATTCGTTCGGCCATAAGAACTCGTAAGGAGCAGTTCCTCCTGTTACGGTAATCGTACCAACACCATCAGAACCAGACCAGCAGGTTACATCAATAGTTGAAACAGACGCTTCCAGTGTACCAGTTGCGGAGATTGTTACCTCCTCTGATCCAGTACAACCATTACTATCGGTAACATTCACCGTAAAAGTTCCACCATCAACATCAGTAAGGATAGGACCAGTTTGGCCATTCGACCAAACGTATGAGTAAGGACCAGAACCACCTGAAACTGAAACTATTGCTTCACCATTGGCAGATCCAGAACAACTGGCCGCCGAAGTTGTGAATGCGATTGACAAGGCTTCCATACCGCTTATAGTGAATGATTCTTCACTGGTACAGCCATTTACGTCAGTAACAACCACAGAGTGATTGCCTATTGACAATCCATTGTTATTAGCGTTGGTTGAACCATCAGACCATAAGTAAGTGTAAGGACCTGTGCCTCCAACAACGTTGGCACTTGCAGTTACAACTCCACCTCCGTCACAACTTGCGTTGCTCAAGGCTACATTGACACCAATGTCACCTCCAGAAGTACCAACGTTTGCCGTTGCTTCTCCGGTACATCCAGCTGCATCAATTACTGTTACAGTATATACACCATTAGTTAAGTCAGATTCGATATCCGAAGTGCCACCAGTGCTCCACAAGTAGCTATAAGGTGGATTACCACCACTTACTATTGCTTGTACAGCACCTGTTGCACTATTACAAGTGCTTGGTGTCAACATAATTGCTTCTACAGTTATTGCATCTGGAACTATTATAGTTACAGAACCATCAGCGGTACAACCGTTTGCATCAGTAATGGTTACGTTATGTACACCAGGAGATAATGCAATTGCTGTTGGCGAAGTTTCACCATTATCCCATAAGTATGAGTAAGGCCCTACACCTCCAACTGGAGCAGCAGTTGCGCTACCATTTGAGTTAAGGGTACAGTTTACAGGTGTGGCACCAGTAATGTTTATTGTCAGACTAGGAGCTGCTTCAATGGTTACACTTGCTTGGGTATCACAACCAGTAGCGTCTGTTACAGTTACAGAATGAGGACCATCTGAAAGTTGACTTGCAGTAGCTGTAGTCTCACCATTATCCCATAAGTAGGTATACGGAGCTTGACCGCCACTGACAGTAACTGAAGCACTTCCTACACCTGTTCCAGAACAATCGTTTGTTCCAACTACAGTTGTTTCAGCAGAAATTTCATCAGTAACAGTTACTACTTGAGTAGCTGTACTTGCGTTTCCGCAGTTGTCTATTGCAGTCCAAGTAATAGTAGTTACAAATCCACAAGTAATATTCTCTTGTTCAGTTACAAAAGTAACTTCAACATCATTATCGCAGTTGTCCGAAGCAGGTATAGCTGCAAAGTCAGGAACGTTGTCCGCTGATACTGCAATGTCTGCTGGAATAGCATCGAATATCGGTGCTGTTGTATCTTCAACAGTAATGGTTTGAGAAGCAGTTGACGTGTTTCCACATTCGTCAGTTGCTGTCCAAGTTCTAGTTATTACATATGAGTTATCAGAACAAGTTCCATTTGATGTTTGAGTGCTATTCTCATCTAAAGTAACATTTGCGTTTCCACAAACGTCAAGAGCATTTGGATCATTAGCGGCAGGGATATTATCACATTCAACCGTAATGTCTGCAGGTGTATTGCTTATAACAGGAGCTGATGTGTCTGCTACACTAAATGTAGCAGATGTAGTCGCGATGTTTCCACAATCATCCATTGCTGTGAAGCTGATTGTATGCGATGCGTCACAACTTGTGTCTACTTGACCGTCATAGTCGTTTGACCAAGTGACAGTGCCGCAGGCATCATTAGCACTTGCACCACCATTATTATCTAACCAAGCTTGTAATTCATTAATGTTTCCATTTCCGTCACATTCAACAACTTGATCAACAGCTTCAAGCGTAATACTTGGAGCATCGTTATCAAGAACAGAAACAGCAGCACTTGTAATTGCTGAGTTTCCACAATCATCAGTTGCAACGAATGTTACCGTTACAGCTTGAGATGGATCACAGCTTACATTAGCTTCAATGAAATCATTAGCCCAGCTAACTGTACCACAGTTATCTTCTGCTACGGCCCCACCATTGTTATCTAACCAAGCTTGTAATTGACTTGAGTTTTCCAAGTCAGTACAATCCAATGAGATTGGAGCTGCGTCAGTAATAAAGAATGGAGGCGTGTTGTCAACAATAGAAAGTTCAGTAGTTGTACTTGATTCGTTACCACAATCGTCAGTCGCTGTAAATGTTACAGTAGCTGTTCCTGAAGCACCACAGCCATCAGTTAATGTAGTGAAATCGTGTGTCCAGGTTACTGATCCACATAGATCAGTGGCGGTAGCACCACCATTTGAGTCTAACCAAGCGTCGAGTTCAGCAGAGTTTCCATCAGCTTCACATTCAGTTAATAGGCTCGTTGCTTCGGCTGAAATTGCTGGAGGAGTTGTATCGATTATTTCGATCGTTGCAGTTGAGCTAGAGCTATTGCCACACTCGTCTGTCGCTGTAAAAGTTACAGTCGCAGAACCAGTCTCTCCACATTCATCACTTAATCCGTTAAAGTCATTAGACCATTCAATTGAACCACAGTCATCTGCGGCAGCAGCGCCACCGTTACCATTTAACCACGTTGCGAAGTCATCGGCATTGCCAGATCCATCACATTCTACAATTAAATCCTCAGCTTCAATGCTGAATACTGGGTCAGAAGTGTCTTCAACTCCGAAAGTAGCTGTTGTATTTGCAACATTGCCACACTCGTCAGTTGCAGTAAATGTTACTGTTGCACTTCCAGTGTTTCCACATTCGATTGACAAACCGTCAAAATCGTTAGTCCAAGTAATGTCTCCACATAGTTCAGTAACCTGAGCTCCACCTTGGTTGTCTAACCAGTTGTTAAGCTCAGTTTCATTTCCAGATCCATCACAAATAACAGTAGTATCGCTAGCCTCAGTGTCTAGAGATGGTGGAGTAGAGTCAACAATTGTAAAGGTAGCTGTTGATTCAGCGCTGTTTCCACAATCATCAGTAGCCGTAAAGGTTACCTCAACGCTTCCAGAAGCTCCACAGTCACCGTCTAATTCATTGAAGTCGTTTGTCCAAACAATGTTACTACAAAGGTCACTAGCTGAAGAACCGCCATTACTGTTTAACCAATCTTGAAGCTCTGTAACGTTACCTGCACCGTCACATTCAACAGTAATATCGTTTGCATTAATTGCAAAGTCTGGTAAAGTCGTGTCTTCGATTATGTAATTCGCAGAAGTTGTTGCAATATTTCCGCAGTCATCGGTAGCAGTGAAAGTAACGAGAGCGAATGCAGTTTCACCACAATCAGCGGTTAATCCTGTAAAGTCATTTGACCAAGTAACGTCACCACATACATCAGTTGCGTCAGCTCCTCCGTTATCATCTAACCACGCATTAATAGCAGTTTCATCAAGAGGTCCAGAGCATTCTGATACCAGATCACTTGCTTGCGTAACTAATAATGGTGGGCTTGTGTCTTCTATAGTAAGTACTGCAGTAGTTGTAACTAAGTTTCCGCATGCATCTGCTGCAGTGAAGTTCACAGTTGCGGACCCAGCGTTACCACAACCACCACTTACGGTGGTAAAGTCATTGGTCCAAGTAACATTGCTGCAAATATCGCTAGCAACTGCTCCTCCGTTGTTATCTAACCAAACTTGAATAGCTGCGTCAGCTTCATCGTTACATTCAACAGTTAAGTCTGTTGCGTCGCTTGTTACTTCAGGTATTGCGCTATCCTGAACTGTGAAAGTCGCACTTGAAGAATCGGAGTTTCCACATTCGTCAGTTGCAGTGAAAGTCACCTCAACCTCTCCAGAGGCCCCGCAGTCATCACTTAAAGAAGTGAAATCGTTAGACCAAACTATATCTCCACAGCTATCTGCGGCAGCCGAGCCACCGTTGCTATCCAACCAGTTTTGTAATTCAGTAGTATTGCCATTGCCATCACATTCAACAGTTAAGTCAGAAGCTACAATTGAAATTGTAGGAGCTGTATTGTCTTCTAATGTGAAGGTTGCCGTAGTTTCAATAGGGTTGCCACAAGCATCAGTTGCAGTGAAGGTGACGGTAGCGCTTCCAGATTGACCACAAACAATGTTGGATAAAGATCCATCATAATCATTTGACCATTCTATCGCACCGCAAACATCATTGGCAACAGCGCCGCCATTACTGTTCAACCAATTGTTGATGGCAGTTTCATTATCTGCTCCACATTCTAATATGATATCAGAGGCGTCAGTTGTAACTATAGGAGCTGTATTGTCTTCAATAGTAAATACAGCCGAATCTGAAGCAGAATTTCCGCAATCGTCTGTAGCTGTAAACGTAACTTCTACACTTCCAGAAGCTCCGCAACCATCAGAAAGCGCATTGAAATCATTGCTCCAAACCACATCGCCACAATCGTCTGCAACCGAACTGCCACCGTTATTGTTTAACCAAGCTTGTAAATCAGTACTGTTTCCAGAACCATCACATTCTACGGTTACATCAGAGGCGTCAATTGTAAATACTGGGCTCGTCGTATCTTCTATTATTATTGTACCAGTAGTTGAAACTGGATTTCCACAATCATCTGTCGCTGTGAAATTCACAGTAATGCTTCCACTTTGACCACAATCAGCGTTTATCGTCCCGTTGTAGTCGTTTGTCCATACAACGCTACCGCATAAGTCTGAAACTATAGCGTTACCATTATTGTTCAACCAACTTTGTATTTCCGCTTCATTTCCAGCACCATCGCATTCCACTGTTAATGTGTCAGCTTCTTGGTCTATAACCGGAGCAGTAGTATCCTCTATTGTGAACGTTGCTGTACTGCTTTCTGCATTTCCGCATTCGTCAGTAGCTGTAAAAGTTACTTGAACACTTCCAGCTGCTCCACAGTCATCTGAAAGAGCATTAAAGTCATTCGACCAAATTATTTCACTACAGTTATCAGCCGCTGCTGCACCACCGTTGTTGTTCAACCAGTTTTGCAGATCACCAGCATTTCCTGCCCCGTCGCATTCTACAACTGCATCTGATGCAGCGATAGTAAATTGAGGAGCCGTAGTATCAGCAATTGTTAGTGTTGCTTCTGTAGTGTTTGTGTTCCCACACGCATCAGTAGCAGTAAAAGTAACTAGAGCAGAACCTGCATTTCCACAATCAAGTTGGATAAGGTTCGCATCGTAATCATTAGTCCAAGCGATAGCGCCACAAAGATCAGTAGAAGCTGCGCCGCCATTTGAGTTTAACCACGCGTTGATTTCGGCTTCATTTCCATTACCGTCACATTCTAATGTAAGATCTGAACTTTGAACATCTATTGATGGAGCAGAAGTGTCAGCTATAGTGAAAGTTGCATCCGTTGAACTTGTATTTCCGCAGTCATCAGTGGCAGTGAATGAAACACTTACGCTACCCGTCGCACCGCACTCATCGCTTAATGCGCTGAAGTCGTTGGTCCAAACAACATTGCTACAATCGTCAGCTACAGCTGCACCACCGTTGTTATTTAGCCAAGCTTGAAGGTCGCCAGCATTTCCAGAACCGTCACATTCAACAATTGCATCAGCAGCTTCGATAGTTACAGTTGGGCTAGTTGTGTCTTCAATTACTAAATCAGCAGAAGAAGTAATTACGTTTCCACAAGCGTCAGTAGCAGTAAAGGTAACTGTACTTGATCCACTATTACCGCAATCAGCCGTGATGTTTCCATCAAAGTCATTCGTCCAAATTACTGTGCTACATAGATCAGTTACAACAGCTCCACCATTATTGTTAAGCCAAGCTTGAACTTCAGCAGTATTACCTGCACCGTCACATTCAAGTGTGATTGGAGCAGCTTGCTGAGTAAGAGATGGTGGAGTAGTATCCTGAATTGTGAAAGTACCAGTTGTGCTTTCAGCATTTCCACAATCATCAGTAGCTGTGAAAGTTACTTGTACACTTCCTGTTGCGCCGCAATCATCAGAGAGAGCACTAAAGTCATTCGACCATACTACGTCGCTACAGTTATCTGCAGCCGCAGCGCCGCCATTGCTATTCAACCAAATAGTAAGGTCGTCTATGTTTCCTGCACCGTCGCATTCAACAGTAGTGTTTTCAGCACTTATAGTTATTTGTGGAGCGCTTGTATCAGCGATAGTTACCGTAGCAACTGAAGTGCTTGCATTTCCACAAGCATCAGTAGCCGTAAATGTAACCTGAGCTGAACCAGCATTGCCACAATCAATTTGGATAAGGTTGGCATCGAAATCATTAGTCCAGGCTACTGCACCACAAAGGTCAGTAGAAGCGGCTCCACCATTCGAGTTCAACCACGCATTGATCTCAGCTTCATTTCCGTTACCGTCACATTCTAACGTAAGATCAGAACTTTGAACATCAATAGATGGAGCAGAGGAATCGGTTATAGAGAAAATCGCATCCGTTGAAGTTGCGTTTCCACAATCGTCAGTTGCAGTAAATGAAACACTTACACTACCAGTTGCACCACACTCATCGCTTAGTGCACTGAAGTCGTTGGTCCAAACAACATTACTACAGTCGTCAGCTACAGCTGCACCACCGTTATTGTTTAACCAAGCTTGAAGGTCGTTAAAGTTTCCAGCACCGTCACATTCAACAGTTGCATCAGCAGCTTCGATAGTTACAGTAGGACTAGTTGTATCTTCAATTGTAAGAGTTGTAGTAGAAGTAATTACGTTTCCACAAGCGTCAGTTGCCGTAAAGTTAACTGTCGCAGAACCACTATTACCACAATCAGCAGTGATGTTTCCATCAAAGTCGTTCGTCCAAATTACTGTGCTACAAAGGTCAGTTACAACAGCACCTCCATTATCGTTTAGCCAAGCTTGAACTTCAGCAGTGTTACCCGCACCGTCACACTCAAGTGTAATCGGAGCAGCTTGCTCAGTAAGAGATGGTGGAGTAGTATCTTGAATTGTGAATGTACCAGTTGTGCTTTCAGCATTTCCACAATCATCGGTAGCTGTGAAAGTTACTTGAACACTTCCTGTTGCACCGCAATCATCAGATAAAGCGCTAAAGTCATTCGACCAAACTACGTCGCTACAATCATCTGCCGCTGCAGCACCGCCGTTGCTATTTAGCCAAGTGGCAAGATCATCTATGTTTCCAGCACCGTCGCATTCAACAGTTGCATCTTGTGCAGTTACTGTTATTTGCGGAGCACTTGTGTCAGCAATTGTAATAGTTGAAACCGAAGTGCTAGCATTTCCACAAGCATCTGTAGCCGTAAATGTAACCTGAGCAGAACCAGCGTTTCCGCAATCGAGTTGTATAAGGTTAGCGTCGAAATCATTGGTCCAAGCTACAGCACCACAAATGTCAGTAGAAGCTGCACCTCCATTAGAATTTAACCAAGCGTTAATTTCAGATTCATTTCCATTTCCGTCACATTCTATAGTGAGGTCAGAACTTTGAACGTCAATCGAAGGAGCAGATGTATCAGTTATGGAGAAAGTCGCATCTGTGGAAGTTGTGTTTCCACAATCGTCAGTAGCAGTAAATGAAACACTTACGCTACCCGTCGCACCACATTCATCGCTTAATGCGCTAAAGTCATTGGTCCAAACAACGTCGCTACAGTCGTCAGCTACAGCTGCACCACCGTTGTTGTTTAGCCACACTTGAAGGTCATTGAAGTTTCCGGCACCGTCACATTCTACCGTTGCATCAGCAGCTTCGATAGTTACAGTTGGGCTAGTTGTATCCTCTATTGTTAAAATAGCTATAGAGGTAATTACGTTTCCGCAAGCATCAGTAGCTGTAAAGGTTACTGTAGTTGATCCACTAGCTCCGCAATCAACAGTGATGTTTCCGTCAAAATCATTTGTCCAAACTACTGTACTACAAATATCAGTTACAACAGCTCCGCCATTATCGTTCAGCCAAGCTTGAACTTCAGCAGTATTACCTGCGCCATCACATTCAAGTGTAATAGGAGCAGCTTGCTGAGAAACTGTTGGTGGAGTAGTATCTTGAATTGTGAATGTGCCTGAAGTACTAGCAGCATTTCCACAATCATCAGTAGCTGTAAAGGTAACTTGAACACTTCCTGTAGCACCGCAATCGTCCGAAAGAGCGCTAAAGTCATTAGACCAAACTACATCGCCGCAATCGTCTGACGCAGAAGCGCCACCATTATTGTTTAACCAAGCAGAAAGTTCAGTGAAGTTTCCAGCACCGTCGCATTCTGCAGTTGCGTCTAAAGCATTAACAGAAATTTGCGGAGCGTTTGTATCAGAGATTGTAAGCGTTGCAAGAGAAGTACTTGCATTTCCGCAAGCGTCAGTAGCTGTAAATGTTACTTGTGCTGTTCCGGCATTGCCACAATCAAGTTCAATTAGGTTTGAGTCAAAATCATTTGACCAAGAAATAGATCCACATATATCTGTAGCTGCTGCACCGCCATTTGAGTTTAACCAAGCATTGATTTCATCCTGATTTCCGTTACCGTCACATTCGAAAGTTATATCCGAAGCTTGAGTATCAATAGTTGGGTCAGTAGTATCTGTAATACTAAACACTCCAGTGCTTGTATCGCTGTTTCCGCAATCATCGGTTGCTGTAAATATTACCTGAACACTTCCAGAAGCTCCACAGTCATCTGAGAGAGCACTAAAATCGTTAGACCAGATTACATTTCCGCAATCCTCGATAACAGTTGCACCTCCATTGTTGCTTAACCAAGTTTGCAAATCGCTAAAGTTTCCAGAACCATCGCACTCAACAGTAAGGTCACTTGCCTCTGTCGTGAATTCTGGGCTACTCGTATCTACAATTGAGAAGATAGCTGAAGTATTAGAGCTGTTTCCACAATCATCAGTAGCAGTAAAGACAACAGTTACGTCGCCAGCTTCTCCACAATCAGTTATTGTATTCGCTGGCTGATAATCGTTGCTCCAGACAATGGCACCACAAATATCAGTAGCGGTAGCACCACCATTGTTGTTTAACCATTCGTTTAATTGAGCGGTGTTTCCATTACCATCACATTCGACAGTAAGGTCTTGTGCACCAGGCCCTTGAATTGTAGGCTCAGTAGTATCTTCTATTGTAAATACTCCAGTAGTACTAGTTGAATTACCACAATCATCACTCGCTGTAAAAGTAACTTGGATACTACCACTTGCACCGCAATCATCAGAGAGCGCCGTAAAGTCGTTAGTCCAAGTAACATCACTACAATCATCCGATGCACTTGCACCGCCGTTGTTGTTTAACCAATTTTGTAGGTCACTTGCATTTCCTGCACCGTCGCATTCAACGGTTACATTGTTTGCATTCGCACTAATCACTGGGTTTGAAGAATCTTGGATGGTAAAAGTTGCAGAATCTGTAACTGAATTGCCGCAATCGTCAGTAGCCGTAAAGACTATTGTTGCTGATCCTGAGTTTCCACAGTCTAGTTGTATACTATTTTGCGTAAAGTCATTTGACCAAACAACCTGACCGCAAATATCTGAAGCACTAGCTCCTCCATTATTGTTTAACCAGTTGTTCAGTTCGGTTAGATTGCCGTCTCCATCACATTCAACAGTTAAATCTGTCGGAGATACTGTGATAGTAGGCAGGGTAGTATCGACAATAGTAAATACTCCTGAAGTAGTAGAGGCATTTCCGCAATCATCTGTTGCAGTGAATGTAACGCTAACACTTCCAGATGAGCCGCAATCATCCGATAGGGCTGAGAAGTTGTTAGTCCAAGCTACGTCTCCGCAATCTTCAATAACCTGTGCACCTGCGTTGCTGGCAAGCCAATTTTGTAAATCAGTTCCGTTACCAGAACCATCACATTCGACAGTTAAATCTGCAGCTTCTAATGTAAACTCAGGGCTGCTAGTATCTTCAATTATAAATGAAGCTTCGGTTGTTGAACTGTTTCCACAATCGTCAGTCGCAGTAAATGTAACAGTTGCATCACCGGCACCGCCGCAATCAAAAACTATGTTGTTTGCTACAAAATCGTGAGTCCATACAACACTGCTACACACGTCGGTAGCAGTTGCGCCTCCATTGTTGTTCAACCACTCATTCAACTGAGCCTGATTCCCAGCCCCATCGCACTCAACTACTAGATCAGTAGCTCCACCACCAGGAATAACTGGTGACACGGTATCGCGAATTGTAAATGTAGCGCTTGTGCTTACTGAGTTGCCACAATCATCTTGTGCAGTAAAGTTAACAGTTACTGAACCTGAAGCTCCGCAGTCGTCCGAAAGAGCCGTAAAATCATTGCTCCACGTAACAGCACTGCATTCGTCTGTCACTATTGCTCCACCGTTATTACCTAACCAACTTTGCAATTCATTGAAGTTTCCGTTGCCGTCGCATTCTACTGAAAGATCTTGAGCTCCTGGTCCGTCAATTACCGGAGATAAGGTATCTACTATAGTGAAAGTTGCTGAAGTTGTAGACGAATTTCCGCAATCATCAGTTGCGGTGAAAGTAATGGTAGCATCACCTGCTGCCCCACAATCAAATACCAAGTCTCCGGGGTTGTAGTCGTGCGTCCAAGTAACATTCGATCCTGAACAAATATCACTAGCAGTTGCACCACCGTTGTTGTCCAGGTATGTTTGAAGTTCACCAAGGTTACCGTTACCATCACATTCTACTGTGAGGTCTTGTGCACCATTTCCGTCTATTACCGGATCAATTGTGTCTTCAATTGTAAATGTCGCTTGAGTATCTGTAGAGTTTCCACACTCGTCCGTTGCAGTAAAGGTGACAAGGATTGAACCTGCTGCACCGCAATCAAAGACTAGTGCACCTGGCACATAGTCGTTGGTCCAAACGATATCGTCTGTTCCATTGCCTCCTGCGTCAGAGTTAGAGCATTCATCGGAAGCTGAAGCTCCACCATTGCTATTTAGGAAATTTGCTAAGTCGTCTGCATTTCCATTGCCATCGCATTCAACAGTCACGTCTGTTGCTTCAGCGTCAATAGTAGGTCCATTGCTATCTTCTATAGTAAAGGTCGCTTCTGTATCTGAGCTGTTACCACAGTTGTCTGTTGCTGTAAAGGTCACAAGAACATCTCCGGCGAATCCGCAATCGTAAACTAAATCTCCAGGGTTAAAGTCGTTTGTCCAAACAACTCCCGCGTCAGCGCCAGAATCTAGTCCAGAACAAATGTCAGATGCAGAAGCACCGCCATTGTTATTTAAGAAATCTTGCAGGTCACTTAAGTTGCCTTCACCATCACATTCGACGGTTAAGTCTTGTGCCTCCCCATCAATTGATGGAGGAGTGGTGTCTTCAATTGTAAATGTAGCTTCAGTGTTAGTGCTGTTGCCACAGTCATCCGTTGCGGTGAAAATTACTGTCAAAGCTCCTCCAGCTGTAAGCTCATTAGGATCATTGATTTCTAAACCATCGCAATCGAAGTAGACAACGCCAACTCCGTTAGATCCGCCTGTTCCGTCTTCTAAATTATTGGTCCAAACTATATCTGAACCAGAACATACGTCCGATGCAGTAGCACCGCCATTAGAGTCTAAGAAGCTTTGAAGGTCGCCAGTATTTCCGTTTCCGTCACACTCAACTGTTAAGTCAGATGCTCCTGCACCATCAATTACTGGGTCAATTGTATCTCTTATTGTGAAAGTAGCTTCAGTGTCTGATGTGTTGCCACAATCGTCTGTAGCAGTGAATGTTACAAGAACACTTCCTGCAGCACCACAGGTAATATTGAAGTTGTTCGGGTTGTAATCATTTGTCCAAACAATATCGGTGTTGCCAGTTCCAGCTAATGAAGTGTCTGAACATAGGTCAGAAGCATTTGCTCCTCCGTTATTGTTTAAAAAGTCAGCTAAATCTGATTGGTTTCCGTTTCCATCACATTCTACTGTTACATCTTGTGCTTCCGTATCAATAGTTGGAGCAGTATCGTCTTCTATTGTAAATGTTGCTTGTGTATCGGAAGCATTTCCGCAGTTGTCAGTTGCCGTAAAAGTTACGAGAACCTCTCCTGCTGAACCACAGTCGTAGACTAGATCTCCAGGGTTAAAATCGTTACTCCAAGTTACGTTTCCACTTCCGTCGCTATCAAGACCTGAACAAATATCTGATGCCGAGGCACCACCATTTGAAGCAAGGAATGCTGCTAGGTCATCAAGGTTCCCTTCACCGTCACACTGAACTGTCAAGTCCTGAGCGTCTGTGTCGATAGAAGGTGGAGTAGAGTCTTCAATAGTAAAGGTCGCCTCAGTGTCGAAAGAGTTTCCGCAATCATCAGTAGCGGTAAATGTTACGAGAACCGATCCGCCTATACCGATGGCATTAGGGTTGTCTACACTTAGTCCGTTACAATCAAAGAATACAGCACCGTTGTTTCCACCATTGTTACCATTCGGGTTGTAGTTATTGGTCCATACTAAATTCGAACCGCTACAAAGATCATCAATATCGGCTCCTCCGTTACTGTTTAAAAATGATTGAAGCTCACCAACGTTTCCGTTACCGTCGCACTCAACTGTCAAATCTAATGCGCCGTTTCCATCTATAAATGGCGCAGTGGTATCTTCAATAGTAAAAGTAGCCTGAGCACTTGTGTCATTTCCACAGTCATCAGTTGCGGTAAAAGTAACTAGTAAACTTCCAGAAGCTCCACAAGTAAATGGGAAGGTTCCCGGAGTGAAATCGTGACTCCAAACTATATCGCTGTTCATACTACAAACGTCGCTTGCCGTAGCTCCACCATTGTTATTCAACCAGTTGTTGAGTTCAGTTGTGTTGCCAGAGCCATCGCATTCGACTGTAATGTCTTGAGGTTGTGAATCAATGCTTGGATCAATTGTATCTACAATTGTGAAAGTTGCTGGTGAGTCAGATGTGTTTCCACAATCATCAGTCGCTGTAAAAGTTACAAGAACGCTTCCTGCTGCACCACAGGTTCTAACAAAATTCGCAGGATTATAATCATTGGTCCAGACAATATCGGTATTACCTGTTCCTGCTAATGAAGTATCGGAACAAGTATCAGAAGCATCTGCTCCACCATTGCTATTAAGGAAGTCTGCTAAGTCAGAAGTGTTTCCACTTCCATCACATTCAACTGTTACATCTTGTGCTTGTGTATCAATAGTTGGAGGAGTATCGTCTTCTATTGTAAAAGTAGCTTGAGTATTTGAAGCGTTTCCACAGTTGTCTGTCGCTGTGAAAGTTACAAGAACATCACCTGCTGAACCGCAATCATAAACAAGGTCACCTGGATTAAAGTCGTTGGTCCAAGTAATATTTCCATTGCCATCAGAATCTAAGCCTGAACAAATGTCTGATGCTGACGCACCTCCATTTGAAGCAAGGAATGCAGCCAAATCATCAAGATTTCCTTCACCGTCACATTCAACTGTTAGGTCTTGTGCCTCTGTATCAATTGACGGAGGTATTGTATCTTCTATAGTAAATGTTGCTTGCGTGTCAAATGAGTTACCACATTCATCTGAACCAGTAAAGGTTACTAAAACAGAGCCACCAATTCCAATTGCATTCGGGTCATTAACGCTAAGGCCGTTACAATCGACAAAGACAGCACCGTTGTTGCCGCCGTTATTCCCATTTGGATTGTAATTGTTCGTAAAACTAATACTAGATCCGCTACAAACGTCACTGAAATCAGCTCCTCCATTATTGTTTAACCAAGCTTGAAGGTCACCTAGGTTTCCGTTGCCATCGCATTCTACAGTCATGTCTAAAGCACCGTTTCCATCAATAAATGGGTCAGTTGTGTCTTCGATAGTAAATGTTGCTTGAGCACTTGTTGCGTTTCCGCAATCGTCGGTAGCAGTAAATGTTACGTTAAGTACACCAGACGCACCGCAATCAAACGGAAAACTGCCAGGAGTATAGTCATTTGACCAAACAATTTGGTTGTTCGGGCTACAGCTATCACTAGAGGTCGCGCCACCGTTATTATTCAACCAATTGTTAAGCTGATTCGTGTTTCCAGAACCGTCGCATTCGACAACTAAGTCCTGAGGATTTGATCCTATTGCAGGGTCAGTCGTATCTTCTATTGTAAATGTCGCAGTAGAAGATACTGAATTTCCGCAATCGTCTATAGCTGTAAATCTTACTAATACACTTCCTGCAGCACCACATTCTGTGTTGAAATTATTTGGAGAATAGTTGTTTGTCCAGGTTATCTCACTTCCAGAACATTGATCGGTACTTTGTGCGCCGCCGTTGTTGTTTAGCCAATTGTTTAAGTCTGTTGTGTTGCCGTTTCCATCACATTCAACCACCGCGCTAACCGCTGGGCTTGAAATTGTTGGATTAGTATTGTCGATTATTTCAAATGTAGCTTGTGCGGTCGTGTTGTTTCCACAAGCATCGGTTGCAGTAAAGATAACTAGAACCTCTCCTGACGCTCCACAGCCTTGAATGAAGTTGTTCGGATTATAGTCGTTTGTCCAAATTAAATCCGTTCCAGAACATTGATCAGAAGCGCTGCTTCCTCCGTTATTTGCAAGCCAATTGGCAAGGTCATTTTGATTTCCGTTACCGTCGCATTGAACAGATGCATTAGATGGTGCTTGTGTAATTACTGGATTGAGCGCATCTACTATTGTAAATGTACCTTGAGTAGTTACTGCATTCCCACATTGGTCGGAACCAGTAAAAGTAACTGTTGCCGTTCCAGCGGTTCCATCACAAATTGCAAATGAATTATTTGCATCAAAGTTGTTTGTCCAAGTTACATTGCTGCAATCATCCGAAGCATTGGCACCACCATTTGAGGATAGCCAAGCGTTGAGTGCAGCTGTATTCCCGTTGCCGTCACATTCAACTGAAATGTCTTGTGCTTGAGAAGTTACAGCTGGCGGTGCATTATCTCTTATCGTAAATAGCCCGTGTGTTGTTGCCGTGTTTCCGCAGTTATCTGTTGCAAAGAATGTAACATTAGCTACTCCTGTTGCTCCGCAGTCGTTTGTACTACCGCTAAAGTTGTTTGTCCAGGTAACTCCTCCGCATAAATCAGTTGCAGATGCGCCTCCATTAGAGTTTAACCAAGCGTTGAGTGCAGCTGTATTACCAGAGCCATCACAGTTGACAGCTTGATTGCTTGCTTGAGTTGAAATAACTGGTGGATTAGTATCGAGAATTGTAAATGTCGCTTCAGTAGATACCTCAGATCCACAGCTTGCTGTGGCTGTAAAAGTTACCGTAAAGCTTCCAGCTCCTCCACAGGTAAAGTTAAAGTTACCATTGTAATTATTGGTCCAATGTACGTCGGCAGCAGCGTTCCCGCCTAGTTGAGCGTTCCCATTATTGTTCAACCAGGCCTGGAAATCATCTAGAGTCCCGTCACATTGAACAGTCTGGTCAACTGCTTCTTGATCAATTTCTAGTTCGCAGCATTGTAATTGGAAGTTTATACAAAAATCAATGCCACCGCAAAAGTTATTTGGGTGGTCAGGGCGCGAAAAACAAAATTGCGTATCAGTCGTATTTTCATCAGGTATAAATTCTAAAGTACAAGAATCGAAAAATCCACCAATACCTGATGTTCTATTCCAATCTCCTGCACATACATTGTCACAGGGTAGATATTCTCGCAGAATCAATCTGCTAACAGGATTATCGCATACAGCAACAGTCGTATCAGGTTGAATAGAAATAGGGCAGCACTCAGTAATTACGCCCATTGCTTTTGCGGATGTACCGGGAAACCACGGAACCGCAGCACCCGTGTAAGTCAATGTGTTTGGATCAACTATGCCAATACAGTCGTCGAACCAACTGGATAGATAAATTAAATCTACAGACTCGACGTAAACAAGTGCGAAGAGATTGTTAAAACCGACTTGGTCATTTGCGTTATCTACTAATGTATCTAAAAGTTGTCCCGCACTATTGAATTTGAGTATAGCGTTATCTGGATCCCTTTGAGCGACATAAACGTTACCTTGATTATCAACTGTAACCCCTCTTAAGCCTCCTAATCCATCAATGAAAGGAGCATAAGTTGTGGAACAACTGCCGGCTGTATAATCTGCTAAGTCAGCACTTAGTCTGAAAACACTTCCCTCATTTGGAGCGCCATTAGCCATACCACCTTCGAAGTTATCGGTGACGTAAAACATGCCATCCGGACCAAGTTGAAAACCCCAGGCTGCTCTGCCATTATTGTTATAGCAAAGTCGTCCTACAAAATTACCTGAGCAAAGGTTATAGGCCAAAATTTGGCCAGCTCTATTGTAGAAGATGTGGTTTCCAATAACTACGTGGTTAAGCGTGCCGGATGAATTATCAGTAGCACTAGAATCAAGAATTTGACCATCACAGTTTAATCTATGGGTCTCTCCACCTAGTTCAGCTACATACAAGAAGCCATTTGGGTCTAAACCAATCCCGTGAGGGTTATTTATTCCTGTAGCCCATGGATTTCCAATCTCGGTCGTAGAGCCGTCTTGGTTTACACGAAACTTATGGATCACATCCGTTTGGAAGTCGTTTAGGTACAAATATTCGTCACACGAACATTCTGACGGTTGCTGAGCGTTTAAGTCTTGCAATCCTACAATAAGGAATACAAGAAGAAACAAGGGCCAGCGGCCGAGTCCTCTCTTTAAAAAAGTTACTGAGATCATTTGTATTAATTTTCCGATTAATTTTGTTTTATCTTATTAAGGTGACGTTACCCTTCAACACTTTTTGTTTCCCATCAAAAAATGTTGCGGACATTATGTAGGCGTATACACCTATTTCCTGGTCGACACCGTTGAATTTCCCATCCCATCCCTGGTGGAACATGTCTTCTGTCGAGAAGACTTTTTGTCCCCAACGATTGAAAACAGCAAGCCTAACATCACTTACTCCAGTCATCAATAGTGGATGAAAGAAGTCGTTCATGCCGTCGCCATCAGGAGAAAATGCGTTTGGAAGCGTAATGAATTTGATTAGTTCATCACAGTTGAAACTGTTTGATATTGTATTGCCACAAGGCTCAAGCCCTGCACTTACTGCATCTTCATTAAAAATTTCAAGCGTTATTTCCTCGAAGTCTTCTGGTATGGTTTGATAAAGTCCTGTGCCCTCGAATGAGAAGTTTGGACAATCTAGTTGCGCAGTCAATTGACATCCGCTTGTGCTGAGCTCTAATTCCCCAGTTGCAATTGGATATACAGTTATTTCAATTGCACCACCCGATAATACTGTTCCTGATAGGTCGCATAGGACACCTGGGTATGCAGTTATTATTTGAGGATCACAAGAGCCTGTATATTGAGGAGCAAAAGTGGCAGAGATAAGTGTTGTGTGTGCATCATCCGCAAACCATTCTATTCCATCGAATGTGCCATCAGGATCGTCAATAGTAATCGATGACTCGTAGACACTTAAGTCAACTGAATCTCCCTCACAAATAGCCTCTGTTCCTTCTGCAATTGTCAGTACGGTTGGACAAACTAATGTCGATGTACAATCATTAACTGTAATTTCCACGTCGAACGATTCTGAAGGACAGCCGCCGCTATTTGGTGTTTGATAGTTGAAAGTGTATGTGCCGGCACTTAAACCATTAAAGTCGTAAGTAGTGCCAGTTGCACTTGCTCCACTCGAAGCAACGTCAGTCCAAGTTCCAGTAGATACACCGGATAAAACCAAATCACTTAGTTCGATCGTTGAGCCTCCATCAGTAGTATTACAAACTACTGCAGTTGGTTCAACCGTAGTAGTAATGACTTCTAAGAACTCAATAATGATGTTCGCAGTATCTGAGCAATCACCCATAGCGCTCGTCCAAGCGAGTTCTACTGTACCAAAGTTGTCAACTGTTGCAAGAGCAGAAGGATCATTGAGATCTGAGATCGTTAAGTTGATACCGCCATCGTCAATGATTTCCCAAGTACCAGTAGCTCCTGTATCAAGTAAGGCCTGAAGCTGGTATTCGTTGCTACAAGTAGCATCGTTTGGTCCTGGTTGGGCAACTGGAAATGGAAAGAATGTTACCGGTACTCCTGGACTTACATCAAGGCAAGGATCAGCCAAATCAACACCTGTAGTTGTGTCTTCATTTCCAATCACCATTGAGATGTAGTAGGTCGTGTTGTGTACCATTGGAGGAGTAAAAGCGAACACGCCATCTGCGCTAAATTGAATTGCGTCGCCGATGGAAGCACCACTGTTATCGTGCAGTACGAAAATTTGGGCATCATCGCCGTCTGAAACTGGATCTGTCAGAATCGTTACCATAGCTTGTTGGTCATCGCAAATTTCAATTGGCGTTAGATCGATTGTTCCAACCACCGTTTCACAATTACAATCGAAACTTCCGTCCACAGTAATTGCTGCACATCCTGAGTTATCCATAACATTAAATGAGTATGAATCGCCACTTGTAATTGGATTAGAAGTAAAGATGTATGGAGCGGAAGTACTTAGCGTACCTGAACCTGCTGGATCAACCGAATAGGTTGCAGCATCTCCACCGCTTATTTCGAACTCAACGGTAAAGGTCATGTTGTCAGTTGAACAAGTTTCAACGGGAAGCGCTTCGAGCTCTATAGCTGAAACGACTATAACTGAAAGAGATTCGTTTACCATGTCGTTTAGGCAACCATCTGCAGTTACAGAAACCATTTCTATGTCGAGTTGACCGGATGAGGTATCCAAGGTTGACAATGGATAGGCCTGAGTAAAGCCAAGACCATTCGACAAATTGGGAACTGTATAAGGATCTCCATTTATTGTAAATTCTAGAACAATCGAACCTTGACCGAATGCCATTATATCTAGTTCCAAGTTTTCTGAGTCGCAAAGCTGCGGTGCAGCTGTAAAAGTCGCTGTTGGGATTGCACTATCATTGATTATTGCAGTTGTCGTTGAAACACAGTTCGAATCGTCTGTTACTTCAATGGTATACGTACCAGGATCAAGATCAGATGCCGAATCAGTTGAACTCACATTCGGTGTCCAGCTATAAACAAAGCCAGGGCCATTTCCACCTGTTACCGCGACTGTAATTCCATTTTGTCCTGTACCATCGCAATTCAATTGCGTAGCAATTGCTTCAGCTATGAATTCGTCAGCAGCAAGAATTTCGTAAGATGCTGTTTGAGTACAGTTATCTGAACTTGTAACTACTACATCGTAAGTTCCAGGAGCCAATCCAGTAGGGTTTGACCCACTTATCATTGCCGTTGTTGGAGTCCAGTCGTAGTTGAAAGGAGGTAGACCACCATCGATGGTTATATTTATCGAGCCATCTGCTGCGTCAAAGCAAGTCTCTGCATTTTCTACTGCAGAAAGCGTAAATACATCACAATCAGTTGATGGAACTGTACAAGTTTGTTCTATTGTACAGTTGTTTTCATCTGTTACCAGCACTGTGTATGAACCAGGTGCTAGTCCAGTAGCATTTTCACTTGTACTCACATCTGGTGTCCAATCGTAAGTTAGGTTACCAGTGCCTCCGATTGCTGAAATTGTTATCTCACCGTCATTAGATACTGCGGATGAAACTGGGGTAACATCACAAGCACCAACAAATTCTAAAAGAGCCGGCTCAAAAATATCACTAGAAGCAGTTTGAGAGCATCCTTGCGAATCGGTAACGATAATACTTATTGGTCCTGCTGAAAGTCCAGTTACTTCTTCAGTTCCTGAATCATTTGTAGACCATTCGTACATATATGGAGCAGTACCACCAACAACTTCAACAGTTGCTGAGCCGTTTGTATCTCCAAAGCACAGTGCATCTACAGGGTTTATTGTTAATGTTATTGGATCGCAGTCCAAATCCTGAATAGTACAAGTTGTTGTAATTGAACAGTTATTTTCGTCTGTTACAGTTACGGTATGAGAACCAGCTCCTAGGCCAGTAGCGGTTGCGGTTGTTTGCCCGTTGTCCCATACGTAATCAATGTTTCCAGTACCACCAATAGCTTCAACACTAATAGAAGCATCTGTCTGACCTGGTGCACTTACTGGAGTGATATCACACTCGATGGCCCAGATTAATTCAGCTGGCTCAAGGATTTCACTCGATGCAGTTTCAGAACAGTTTTGTGAATCAGTAACAGTAACTGTTATCGGTCCAGCCGAAAGCCCCATAATCTCTGCAGCATCTACGGTTGCATCTGCAGACCATTCGTAAGTGTAAGGTCCTACGCCGCCCATAACGTCAACAATAGCGGAGCCATTTGTATCTCCGAAACAAAGCAGATCGGAAGGAGTTATGGTTAAGGTAATTGGGTCGCAATTCAAATCTTGAATCGTGCAAGTCGTTGTTATTGAACAGTTATTTTCGTCAGTAGCAATGACGGTATGAGGTCCAGCACCCAAACCAGTAGCGGTTGCTGTAGTTTGTCCATTGTCCCAAGCGTAAGTAATTACACCAGTGCCTCCACTAGCTTCAACAGTGATAGAAGCGTCAGTTAATCCAGGTGCACTTACTGGAGTGATATCACAGTCAATAGCCCAGAACAATTCTGCTGGCTCGGCAATGTCAAATGTTTCAATTCCAGTACAGCCAGCACCATCGGTAACCATTACTGTGTAAGAGCCTGCTGCGTAGTTTTCTGCTTGATCTGTAGTCGAAGGGTTATCTAACCATTCAAAAGTATAGTTTCCATCTCCACCGGTCACCGTTGCAGTTGCAGAACCATTCGCATCTCCATAGCAAAGAACATCAACTGTGTCAATTAGAATCGTGAATGGAACGCAGTCAGCATCAAGAATTTCACAAACTATTTGAATAGAACAATTATTGCCATCTGTAACCGTAACCATATAAGATCCAGGTCCAAGGTTTTCAATAGTTGGCGTATCGTTTGGAAGGCCGTCCCACACGTAAGCGTATGTACCTTCGCCACCAGTTACACTAACAGCAACGCTACCATCGGTTTGACCAGCTCCACTTATTTCTGTTGAAGTACAATCTCCTACAAGAGGGGCGGGCTCAGTTACCGTTACTGTTCCTATTGCCGTACAGTTGTTTTCGTCAGTAACCAATACATTATAATCACCACCCGCAAGGGCGTCAGGATTTACTGGGCCTCCAGTAGCATCTGTCCATTCTGTCGAAACTATTAAAGCGGTTGTTCCTGTAACCGTTACTTCAACTTGACCATCTTGTGCTTCAGCACAAGAGACATTTTGGATCACATTTGTTTGTAAAACTATTTCTGCTCCTTCTTCAATGACAAAGTCTTCGGTGAAAGAACAACCTGATGCGTCCGTTGCAGTAACCGTATAGTTACCAGCTGATAATGCAGTTTCGTCAACATCAGTGCCAGTAGCATCGGTAAAGGTATATGTAAACATACCGTTGCCGCCGGTTGCTTCAGCAAATGCAGATCCAGTTGATTCTCCAAAACAACCAACATTTGTTGGCGTTACCGTTAAGTTAATCGCGTTTGGTTCGGTGATGTCAAATGGAACATCGAAAGTGCATCCATTCGTATCTACTATTTGTAATGTATATGACCCCGCAACGAGTGCGTTTTGATCGCCACCGAAGTTTTCGGTATAAGGTGCAGTTCCGCCAGTGATAGTTGCTTCCGCTGTACCATCAGCTAATCCGAAACAAGACACGTCAGTCGTTGCAACTGTTGCACTAAGTTCTGGTCCTTCAAATATTTCAAAATCCGTACTAGCCGTACATCCATTCTCATCGGTAACAGTCAGCGTATAAGGACCTGCTGCAAGAGCAGTTCCAACATTTCCTACACCGTAATCTTCTGTAACTATTCCAGTACCACCGACAATAGTCGGAGTTGCAATTCCTGTGCTTTCACCAAAGCACAAAGCATCTGTGGTTGCAACTGTAACTGAGAATTCTGCTGGTTCGTTGATGATAACGTCGATATCAACAGTACATCCATTAGCATCCATAACGGTTACTGGATAAGTTCCACCTGGTAAAGTAGCAGGGTCAGCACCATTCCAGTTTTCTGTAAATGGTGGTGTGCCGCCAGTAATAGTTAAAGTCGCAGTTCCATCTGTACCATCAAAGCAAGAAACGTCAGTAGTAGTTGGAGTTACTATTATTTCATCTGGTTGTAAGATATCAAATGGAAGATTAAGTGAACAGCCATTAGCATCAGTTACAGTAAGAGTATACATACCAGCAACAAGTGCATTTTGATCTCCGCCGTAGTCTTCTGTATAAGGTGGAGTGCCACCAGTGATAGTTGCTGCCACTGTACCATCACTAAGTCCAAAGCAAGTAACGTCAGTAGTTACAACTGAGCCAGTCAATTCTGTAGGTTCAAGTATTTCGAAATCAACCATTGCTGTACATCCGTTCGCATCAGTTACTATTAAGGTATAGTTTCCAGCAGGACATTGGCCTGCGACGTAACCCGGAACACCGTAATCTTCGGTAAAGGGTCCAGTTCCTCCAACAATTGTTGGTACAACATCTCCAGTACTTTCTCCGAAACATAAAACATCAGTAGTAACAACAGTAACTGAAAATTCAGAAGGCTCGTTAATGACTACATCGATGTCTACCGAACAACCGTTAAGATCGGTTATTGTAACAGGATAGGTTCCAACAGCTAAAGCGCTAGGGTCAGCGCCATTCCAGTTTTCTGTAAAGGTTGGAGTACCACCAGTAATTGTTAATGTAGCGGTTCCATCTGAACCGCCAAAACATGAAACATCAGTGGTTGTAGGTGTTACTACGATTTCATCAGGTTGTAGGATGTCAAATGGAAGATCGAGTGTACAGCCATTAGCATCAGTAACTTGTAAAGTATAAGTTCCAGCAGCGAGAGCGTTTTCATCTCCGCCATAATTTAGAGTGTAAGGTTCTGTTCCTCCCGAAATTGCTCCTACTGCCGTACCATCACTTAGTCCGAAGCAACTTACGTTCGAAGTTGCAACCGAACCAGTCAATTCTACTGGTTCGAAAATGTCAAGAGTAGTAGTCGCTGTACAGAAATTTGCATCAGTAACAGTGAGTGTGTAGTTTCCTGCCGGAAGAGCAGTTCCACTAGTAATTCCATTTCCGTAATCTTCCGTAAATGGTCCAGTACCACCTACTATAGTTGGAACAGCTGTTCCAGTACTTTGACCAAAGCACAATGCATCCGTAGCTACAATCGTAACAGAAAATTCAGCAGGTTCGGCGATAACTACATCGACGTCAACAGAACACATATTAGCATCTGTTACGGTAAGAATGTATGACCCTGCAATTAAAGCCAAGGGATCAGCGCCATTCCAGTTTTCCACGTAAGGAGGCGTTCCTCCAGTTATTGTCGCAGTCGCAGATCCATCACTTCCACCAAAACAAGAAACATCAGTAGGTACTACTGATGCCATAATTTCTGTTGGTTCGTTGATAACTACATTTACGGTCAAGCTACAATTTGAGGCATCGGTAACGATGACATCATAATTTCCAGCTGCCAAGGCGTTCGGATCAACACCTTGCCAATCCTCTGTGTATGGAGTGGTAACGTTTCCACCACTTATGGTTAAAGTCGCTGTTCCATCTGAAAGACCAAAACATGAAACGTCGGTGGTTGTTGCCGAAGCCTCTAATAAGTTTGGTTCAAAAATCGTCACATCATCGGTTACAAAACAAGAAGGGTTTCCTTGTTCTGAAACGGTTACTGTGTGAAGACCTGAACCCAGCCCTGTTGCAGTTGCGGTAGTAGCTCCAGAGGGAGACCACGAATAATCGAAGTTTCCTGAGCCACCTGTTACTACAACTGTTGCGGTACCATTGGTCTCACCAAAGCAAGCAATGTTTGTTGGCGGATCGATAACTGCGATAATCTCCGTCGGAGCTATTAAAGTTTCTGTTAGCTCAATAGAACAGCCAGCATCATCAGTAATAGTTACTGTATAAGTTCCAGCCGCTAATCCAGACGCAGTCGCTGCGTTACCTCCAGAAGGCGACCAAGCATAATTTAAACTACCTGTCCCACCAGAAGCAGATACAGTTATTGTTCCGTCAATAGCTCCAAAACAAGTAGGATCTGTCGCATTGTCAACCATACCAGTTATAGGAGTAGGTTCAACAATAGAGAAAGGAATAGAATCAGTACAACTTGGATTCATACTGTCTGTAACCGTGGCGATGTAATCTCCACCAGGTAGTGTATTTGATGTAGCCTGAGCAGTAACATCTGCTCCACTTACTGCATCGGTATATGTGAATATATAACTCCCACTTCCACCAGTAGCACTTGCAGTAACAGTTCCATTACCATCCAAAGGACAAGAAACGTCCGTAGTTGCGTCTATTGATAGAACCAAAACAGGTGGTTCTATTATATCAAACATTAAGGTCTCCTCGCAACTATTGGCATCGGTAATAGTCACTGAGCCAGGACCCGGAATTAATCCAGTTGCAGTTGAGGTATTTGAAGTAGAGCCATCGCCCGTTCCAGAAGACCAAGCGTAAGTAAAAGGCGGAGTACCACCAGATACAGATGCGGTACCTGTTCCATCTTGACTGCCAAAGCATGTGATATTAGTAGTTTGGTCTAGTGAGACCATCATTGTATTTGTACTTCCGCCAATAGTTACCATAGCTGTTGCCATACAATTTGTCATGTCTGTTATTTCTACAGTATAGTCACCTGGTGCGAGGCCACTTGCCATAGTTCCCATTTGTCCGTCACTCCAGAGATAATCGTAGGGCCCATTACCTCCAGATGCTGTAACAGAAGCCGATCCATCATTACCAGCGCAAGTAGCGTTTTCACTCGTAGTAGTAGCTAGAACAATTGGATCAGGAAAATCTAGTTGACTTGATGCGGCAGTTGAACAACTATTTGCGTCGGTTATAGGGATCACCAGAGGTCCTGGACAAAGACCAGTTGCGCTGAGTCCATCTGCTGAGACAGTCGCACCTGCTGGCCAACTAAAGTTATACGGTTCAGTTCCACCGACAATTTCAAGTGTCGCTGATCCATCGCAAAGTCCATCACAACTGGGGATAGCTGTATTGACGAAAAATCCAACCAAAACATCGGGTTCGATTACAGAAACTTGCTGAAATACTGGGCCTGAAGCTGGATCTCCAAGATCCGATACACTGTACGCGTGGGAACCTTCACATAAGCCAGATTCCGTTAGACCGGAATTAGAACTACCGAGCCATAGTACTTCGTAAGGGCCTACGCCTCCTGTTATCGTCAAATCAATCACACCATTGCAAAGCCCGTTACAGGTTACATGGGTAACATCGGCTACAATATTCAACTGCGCTTGCGCAGATTGCGTATTCAAAACTGTGAGGCCAAAAAAGGATAGTAAGAAAACAATTGTAGACAATCCCCATTGTCTAGAATTCGAACTTGTTTGTATCATTTCGATTAGTTAAATAGCTTTTTTGCTAATGGACATACCATTGACAGGGTGGATGCTCAATGCATCCAGCTTGCATATTCTAATTCGAAATGAGTCCGAAAACCCATGTATTAAAGAGACGTAACTTGGCGATTACATGCTTACTCGGCAAAAAGAGTACCACCTAAGCCCGTATTGCGACGAGACTTGTCCGCAAAGGGAGTTGAACCTGATTTTATTTTGTTTTGACAACTGAGCTCTTAAAATCTTGACCTGACATGTCGAGCCGGCACTTTGTTTTGGCATTGCAGAAGATTAATTCTTAATACCTAAACATATTGTACAAAAAAAAGCGACCTGATTTCAGGTCGCTTCAAATATTCTTTGCCCAATATCAATTGAAACTACAAATCCTGAAGAGCAAAAACTTTCTTCAATAACTCAGAAGTTCTAGCCACTGGATCTTTTCTAATTTTCAACTCTTCTTTAGCTACCATCGTAAAAAGACCGTCCATAGCTTTTCCAGTTACGAAGCCAGTTAAATCAGGGTCAACCTTTTCAACTAGAGGAATTTTGTTATAGGTATTGATAATTTCTCCCCAGTACTTGGTGCCTTGTGTAGAATCCAGCGCATTATCAATTACTGGTGTAAACTCAGCGGTCAATTGACTCGTAGTGGCACGCTTTAAGAATTGAGTCGCTGCGTCATTTTCTCCTTTTAGGATATTCATAGCGTCAGCAAATGTCAGCTGCTTAATGGCGCCTAAGAAAATAGGTTTGGCCTTAGACGCCGCCTCTTCAGCAGCGCGATTAAGGGTCAGCACTACCTTGTCTACTTGATTGTCAAGCCCAATGCTTCGTAGACGAGTCTCAACCTTTTTCACATTGTCAGGCCAAGGAATTCTAATCTGAGGATTTTTGAAGTAGCCGTTTTCTTTAGAAACAACGTTTACTCCTTTAATGAGCCCACTTACTAGAGCTTCTTTCAGCCCGTTCGAGACATCTCTGTCAGTAACACCGCCAGTTGTACCCTCTACATCAGCGAGTACATCGTTTACGGTTTGTAAAATATTGCCTGATCCCGAGCATGCAGAAAACGCGACAACACAAGCACATAAAATGATTATTCTTTTCATTCCTTGGTTTTTAGTTGAAAGACCAAAGGTTTGACTTTCTTACTTTTGAAGGGTTTATTAGGCAGAAAAGATATCTACATGAATACGGCAATTATGACAATTGGCGATGAAATACTCATTGGCCAAATTATAGATACAAATAGCGCCTGGATGGCCAAAGAGCTCAATGCTAGAGGATTCGATTTAAAGGAGATTGTAACCGTAAGTGATGAAAAAACTCAGATTTTGGCCGCGCTAGACCGATTGATTAAGAGTTATAGCATAGTTCTCATTACCGGGGGACTTGGGCCAACCAAGGACGATATCACCAAAACCACCCTAGCGGAGTATTATAACTGCGAAATGGTGGAAAACCCTGAAATCTTAGAGCACCTCAAAAAGTACTACGCCAGTCGAAATCGAGCATTGAGCGATACCGCCTACCAAATGAGTTTAGTCCCGGAAGCATGCGAAGTCTTTATAAATCAAAAAGGGACCGCGGCTTCTATGTGGTTTGAACGAGAAAACAAGGTTGTGGTATCAATGCCCGGTGTTCCTTACGAAATGAAAGATATGATGACGCGAGTCGTATTACCTAAACTCGAAGCTAGCTACGACACCAATTTTATTTACCACCGAACCATACTTACCGCAGGATTACCCGAATCTAAGATTGCTGATCTAATTGCCAAAGAAGAAAGCGATTTACCAAATGGAGTTTCATTGGCTTATTTGCCTAGTATGGGAAAGGTGCGGGTTAGAGTCAGTGGAAGAGGCAAAGCCGAAGTAGAGAGACACGTAAATGATACCGCAGAGTCAATTAAGAAAATCATAGCGCCTTGCGTGTTTGGAGAAGGCGAGCAAGAACTAGCAGAAGTTATAGCTGAACTCATAACTAATCGAAACTTAAAACTTGGCCTGGCCGAAAGCTGTACCGGAGGATTTATCAGTCATTTGATAACCAGTATTCCAGGCTCTTCACGATTCTACAACGGAAGTGTAATCGCCTATTCAAATGAAATGAAGTCAGACTTATTAGCTGTAGAACCGAACACCATAATCGCTAAGGGTGCCGTAAGCGAAGAAACGGTTATAGAAATGGCGCGAGGAGCAATTGATAGTCTAAAGGCAGATATCACACTAGCTATTTCGGGTATAGCTGGTCCTGGTGGAGGAACCCCCGATAAACCTGTAGGAACGGTTTGGCTAGCAGTCGCCCAAAAAGCCGCAAAGGAAACAGTGGTAAAAACGAAATTGCTGAACCTAACGCAGAGTAGGGAGATAAATATTCCTTTAGCATCAAATTTGGCCCTTAACTTCTTGAGAAAGTGCATATTAGGATAGGGCTTACCTTGCAATATTTGCCTTATTTTCGTTTAAGGAAATTTAAACAAGAACATGGCTCAGGTAGAACTTATAATGCCCAAAATGGGTGAAAGTATTGTTGAAGCGACCATACTCAAGTGGCTCAAAAAAGAAGGTGAAAGTATAGCCTTGGAGGAATCAGTGTTGGAAATTGCTACCGACAAAGTTGATTCTGAAGTGCCTTCTCCAGTCGAAGGAACACTGCACAAAATTCTCTTTCAGGAAGGAGACGTTATAGAAGTAGGAAAAGCGATTGCAATAATTGAAACCGTAGGAGCGGCTAATACAGCCAGTCCGGCTGACGAACCAGTAATTGAAAAGGTTAAAGCTCAGCCCAATGTTGTAAAGGAGGCTATGAGCCCGGTGCAAACAAGTACTATAGAAGTAGTCAAGTCAGCGCCCGTTTTAAGCAATGGTGGATCGGGAAGATTCTACAGTCCACTTGTGCTAAACATAGCCCGCCAAGAAGGCGTTGCAATGGCTGAATTAGATGCCATACACGGATCAGGCAAAGAGGGTAGAGTAACCAAGAGCGATATTCTCAACTATTTACAGAATAGAGGAAATGGTGCAGGGCAAGCTCAAGCACCGGCGCAAAGCGAATCTCAAGTAGCGGTCGTAAACAAATCTGTAGCGAAGCAAAGCGCGGCGGTTAGTGTCGGACACGGAGACAAAGTGGTAGAGATGGATCGTATGCGTAAACTCATAGCCGATCACATGGTTATGTCCAAGAGTACTTCGCCACACGTTACTTCTTTCGTAGAAGCCGATGTAACCAACATGTATAAGTGGAGGAACCGAGTTAAAGGCCCGTTTAAAGAACGCGAAGGAGAGAATATAACTTTCACGCCAATATTCGTGGAGGCCGTTGCTCGGGCCATCAAAGATTTTCCTGGCGTAAATGTTAGCGTCGATGGTACCAATATTATTTTCAAAAGAAACATCAATATTGGAATAGCTGCCGCTTTACCGAGTGGTAACCTAATCGTTCCAGTTATTAAAAACGCCGATCAGCTAAACTTGGTTGGCATTACCAAAGAAACAAACCGCTTGGTTCGTGCGGCGAGAGGCAATGCCTTGAAACCAGACGATATTCAGGGAGGTACATTTACTTTAACCAATGTAGGGACTTTCGGAAACCTGTCGGGAACGCCAATTATAAACCAACCGCAAGTGGCGATTTTAGCCACCGGCGCTATAATTAAAAAACCAGCCGTGCTGGAGACTATTGATGGCGACGTTATCGGCATCCGCCATATGATGATGATGTCCTTGTCTTACGACCACCGCGTGGTCGACGGATTTTTGGGTGGCTCATTTTTGAGAAGAGTTGCCGATAATCTGGAGCAGTTTGACGATAGTCAAGTCGTGTAAGGAATTCAAATTTTGGGCGAGCCCTAAGGATTTGGGCGTGCCCTAAGGATTTGGGCGTGCCCTAAGGATTTGGGCGTGCCCCAACAAAAAAGCCTCGCACTAACGTGCGGGGCTTTTTTGTTGGGTCGGGCTTTCGGCCGTCGCTCTGTTCTGCAAAAAGCAAAAAGCCCTTCTAGCTCTAGGGAGCTAAGGTCTTTCCTTGCTTTTTCCAACAGGAGCTCCACAAAGGCCTCTATCCCTCACGCATCTCATCCTCTTGTCATTTGGAGCGCAGCCGAGAAATCTGTGTATTCGCCCTCAAACGTTATGTAAAAACGGTTTCATGGACCCCCAAAGCCATTTCGAACTTGTCGAGAAATCAGAGGATTATGAGCGAATTGCGCGTAGTGCGTAATGAGCGGTAATACGAAACAGTATGATTGCTCTACAGTTAGGACTTATCCGAAAAGGCTGACAATGCGACGGCTTAGTACGGACACGAGCGAGACGATCGCGCCAGCACTGGAAAGCATAGCGTTTTGATTTTCATTTCTGTTTCATCGCTGCGCTCGCTTTGAGACCGGGAGATTTCTCGACAATTTCGAAATGACTTTCTTTTCTATAGGTTTAGGGAGAACCCGCAGCCAGGATAGTAGCGGTATGAGGTGTGGCTGCGCTTACGTGAGGCAAGGAGCGGGGGTGGATGACCGTTTAGGGAATACGCACCCGCGACTATGCCGAACAAAGCGCAGACATGCCGAGTACAAGCGGATAGCCTGTTGCTGCCCTGATTAAATCTAACAACAACATACCAATAAACGCTTCTCTACTGCGCCTGTAATTTTTTGAATTGCTTTTCTGCGTCGAACTTCTTGGCCGTTTTGCCAACGCGGATAATGCGCACTTTCAACATAGTGTCTCCTTGTGCAATGCTGTCCACGACGTACTGACCAGCGATGACCGATCCAAAAACTGAGTGCTTGTTGTCCAACCACGGAGTTGGAACGTGTGTGATAAAAAACTGGGTGTTGTTGGTCGCCGGTCCGGCATTGGCCATTGACAAAATGCCCGAACGGTTGTGACGTAGGGTCTGATCTATTTCGTCGCGAAATTTGTATCCGATATCCTCGCCGTCGCCATTGAGAACCGCACCTCCCTGAATCATAAAGTTTGGAAGTACTCTGTGAAATGTATTGCCATCATAAAATGGCTGACCTGTTGGACGTAGGCGATTGTTGCGTGTTCCTTCTACCAAGCCTACAAAGTTTGCAACGGTAAGCGGTACTTTTTCGTAGTCCAATTTGCAAATGATGTTTCCTTTGGTGGTTTCAAAAACTGCGTACATACCATCTTGTAATGTTGCAGCAAGCGCTTTTTCTTCTGTATTGATTTGCGCTTGAAGACTTGTAGTGACCAGCATAAGCGCGAGTAATAGATATTTCATGGTTTTTCCGTTTATGTTTTATTCGTTCCTGCACTTAGACATCCTATGAGCCTAAGGTTTAACAGTTCGGCTGCGCGAAATTAGGTTCTTATTTCGATATGAAAAACTGATTTTACGCTTATCCTTACGCTTCGGAGACTTAAATTTTCCTAAAAGGCGGTTTGATTGAGGTATCTTTAAAGAGTGTTTAGAGTAAACTTTTTTTTGTTCCTCATTTGCTTTTCTGCGGCGCTTTGTGCGCAAGAGGAGCAGCGCCCAAAAAGCACACATTTGATTGGTTTGGGCATGGGTGTACACGCTACTGGCGCTGATTTAGCCGATAGGTTTGAGGGTAGTCGCTCAGTTAACTTGTCTTGGGAAATAATGGCGCCTTCGCGGATACTCTATGGTATCGAAGGTGGTGTTTTCTTTGGGCAAGATGTTGTTGAGCCAAACCTCGGGGCGAACCTTATTAATAGTAACGGTCAGGTAATTGGTGCTAATGGATTTCCGGCAGTAGTTGACCCTTCGCTTTTTGGTTACAAAATCCAGTTCAATTTGGGCAAGACTTGGCAGTTGGCTGACTCCGGGAGTTGGATGTGGGTGGCCAAAGCTGGTTTTGGTTTTATTGAGCACAAAATAGCTTTTGGTATAAGTATGGAGGAGGTGCCCCAATTAACTGGTGATCTTCTAAAGGGCTACGACCGCTTGACTAATGGTATACATACTGAACTCTACTTTGGACTAACGCACTTGGATGAAAACAAACTGAAGAACTTTTATGTTGGACTGCAAGTGCTTCCTGCATTTACTGGTGAACGTCGTGTTTTTAATTTTGATACCCAGACCTTCCCTATTGAAAATAGATTTGATCTGATTTACGGCATTAGAGCTGGCTGGATCTTGCCAATTTATAGAAATGGCAGAAGCGATACCTACTACTACAACTAATGCGGCAATTTCTCTACGACTGCAGTATTGGATTAGGGCAGCTGGGGATGCGCGTTATTGCTCCTTTTCACCCTAAGACTAAACGATGGTTAGCGGGGCAGAGTGGACTTGTTTCTAAACTGCTTAGTGAAAGTAAAGGACTGAATAATCCGATCTGGATTCATTGCGCTAGCCTAGGTGAATTTGAGCAGGGTAGGCCGCTCATTGAAAAAATTAAGGAGGCCAATGCTGAGCAACAAATAGTTCTGACTTTTTTCTCGCCTTCTGGTTATGAGATAAGAAAGGATTATGCTCGAGCAGATAGGGTGTTTTATTTGCCCTTGGATTCTCGTGCGAACGCTGCAGCCTTTTTGGATGCGGTAAAACCTGTTCTTGCCGTTTTCGTGAAGTACGAAGTCTGGCCCAATTACCTCTCGGGCTTAAAAGCCAGAAACATACCTTCCGTTCTTATCTCTGCTAAGTTTAATGAAGGTGCTCGTTATTTCAGTGCGGGTGGAGGCTTTATACGGGAAGCGCTTTTTAAGTTTGACCATATTTTCGTGCAAGATGAGTCGACTAAGGTCGTTCTGGAAAAGGCGGGCTATCAAAAAACGAGTGTTGCCGGGGATACTAGGATTGATCGGGTAATTGAAAGCGCTCGAGAGCCAGAGGCTAATGCTGTTGTGGACTCATTTGCGAAGGGTGCTCCCACCATAGTGGCGGGGAGTACTTGGGAAAAGGATGAGCAGTTGTTGTTTGAGTTGATTCAAGCGCAGCCTGAGCTCAAATTGGTACTAGCACCGCACGAGATCGGAGAATCTCATTTATCTAAAGTCGCTTCCTTGTTTGGTCCTTTACTTGTTGGCTACTCTGATTTATTGAAGGGGCAAGCACTGAAGGATGAGCGTGTCTTGCTTATTGACAACATTGGTATGCTGGCTTCATTGTATCAATACGGCTATTGCGCATATATTGGTGGAGGTTTTGGTGAGGGGATCCATAATGTGTTGGAGGCTGCAGTTTATGGAATTCCAGTAATTTTTGGCCCCAAGAACAAGCGATTCAGAGAAGCTCAGGATTTGAAGGAGTTGGGAGTTGGACTAGAAATCAATAATGTCGAAGGTTTGCATCGTGCAGCGACGACCGCTTTGTCCAGTAAAAATCGTGAAGAGGCCAGAGAAAAACTTAAGACTTACTTCCAAAAAGAAAAAGGCGCAACCGAAATGATCTACGCCTTTTTAAAGTCTTTAATTCCAAGTTTACTCTAGGAAAGGAATTTATCCTTTACAATCTTTTGAAATTCGCGAACGGTATCGTTTTCACTATCCCATTTGTACTTTGCTTTAACATGTAAGTTGATGTAGGTATAAGCCTCAATCACATTTTTGGATAGGCTCATTTCCTTTAAGGTTTCGTCGTAAGTGTTTTGTTCGCCAGCAAACAGTTCATTCACGAAACGAATTTTCTGATTGTTGTTGATGTCGAAAAAGTTGAGGTCGCCAGTTGACTGAACAATTTCTTCAACAGGTTCTACTATTTCTTCTTCAACCGTTTCTACTTCGTTTACTTCTGCAATTTCCGCTACAGGCTCTTCCGCCTTTTCTAAAACAGGTGTTTCTGCTTCAACCAGAGGTTTTTCTAGCACTGGCTCCTCTACAAACGGCTCTTCCAAAGCAGAGTCTTCAACTACTGCTGGCTCTTCAGCAATTCGTTCAGGGTTTAAGATTTCTGTTTCAGCAGATTTAGCTTCTTCAATATTTTCTAGTGGTTCATCCACTAGGGCTTCATCTATTTCGAGTACTTCAGTTGGCGTATCTACTTCCGCCTCAATAGCATTTTCAAGTGCTTGCTCCACCTCGTCGACCACATCATTGTCTGCTGTCTCTATTGTATCAATAATGTCAGTATCGCCAGATCCTAAAATACTGGTTGCTCCAGCAGTTCCAGCTGCTGCTGCCCCAGCTGCGAAAAAGTTCTTGCCAAATATCTCCTCTAATACTGTGAGTTTCTCTGGCTCTTGATCTGCTTCAACTTCAGTATTTGCTTCGACATCATTTGCCTCCGTCACTAGCTCTTCTTTACTTTCCATGCTAGCTTCAGTAGTTTCTACAGGCTCTTGCTTTACCTTTCCTTCTTCCTCAGCAGCTTTTACCCAATCGGAGTCCTTCACAGATTCCATTTCAGATGATGCTTCAACTGGAGCGCTCGCTTCTGCAATCAGTGGTTCTTCTATCTCTTGCACTTCGTCCAATCCAACTTCTTCTACAGACTCAACGACCTCTACCGTCTCTTCTGGAATTTCAGTGGTATTTATTGCTTCAACAATTTCTATTTCTTCAACCTTTGTTTGCTCAGGAACAATCGACGGTTCTTCTACAATTTCTATTTCTTCCGTTGCCGCTTCAATAAGTTTCTCTTCTGGCGTTTCAGTTTTTTCTAAAATTGATTCTTCAACGATGTTAGATTCTTCAAGACTAGTTGCTTCAACTATTTCTGGTTCTAACTCTTCCCTTAAAGTTTCTTGCTCTATTGCTTTTTCTTCCGTAATTATTTCGGTCGAACTTTCAGTTTCTACAGTTTCTTCTACTTCGTTTTCGATTGTAACAGGTTCCACTTTCTCAACTTCTGAAAACCCTAGCGTTTCCGTTTCTTCTATTTCGGTTGAACTTTCTTCTTCAAGATTATTTGTTTCAACTGTTGCGGTAAGCGCACTTGCTGCCACCAGGCCAGAACCAGTTAGAAATTTGCTTTGCGGTTTTTTGTATTCCGCCATTGTACCTTCCTCAAGCGCATCATCTTGATGCACTTCTATAACCTCACCATTGAGTTTGTTGATTCGTTTCAGACGACGCATAATGCGCTTACCCTCAGCAGCAAATTCTAAGCGTACCACATCCTCAACAGTATTACCCTCGAGTATTTCTTCTTCTTTGCCAGTTTCCTCGCGGTCAATTGCATTTGCAAGCGTCGATTCAAAATCCTTGGAGTCGTCTTTAGAGTCCAAGCTGTTAGTCACTGCAAGTTCCAAGTCAATAACCCGATCATAAAGTTCAGAGCTATATTTCTTGAGTAGAGAAAGCTCGATGTGCTTGTTATCATCACAATCTTTACTCATCTGTGAATAGAGATAATTAATCTTCTCTATCATTATCTCAATTGGTTTGTGCTGCTCTTTCATATGTCTGATGTTATCCATTTAAAAATAACATTCTTTTCTGCTAAGAAGAAAAATCTACCCTAGGATTGCCACTGAAAATTTGCTCTAATTCTATGCAATGACCTAATTTCTTATCTTGCCGCGGTGTTTCTAGAACCGAGTAATAGTGAAGGGAAAAATGGCTGGATTGAAGTCATCTGTGGAAGTATGTTTTCTGGAAAAACTGAAGAACTTATACGTAGGCTAAACCGCGCAAGAATAGCCAAACAAAATGTAGAAATCTTCAAACCACAAATAGACACCCGTTACCACGAAACGGATGTCGTTTCGCATAATGAAACGGCAATTCCTTCAACACCTGTTGCGCACTCTCAAAACATTTTGTTAATGGCACAAGGTGTTCAAGTTGTAGGTATTGACGAAGCACAGTTTTTCGATTTAGAGTTACCGAACGTTTGTGAGCAGCTTGCTGCAGGTGGCTCCAGGGTTATCATAGCGGGCTTGGATAAAGATTATCTCGGTGTTCCATTTGGACCAATGCCTAACTTGCTCGCCATTGGAGATTACATTACAAAACTGCACGCCATTTGTATTTACTGTGGCAAGTTGGCCTCGTTCTCTTTGCGGACTACAAAAAATGATGATCAAGTTTTATTGGGTGAGCAAGAGGACTACCAAGCTGCTTGTCGCAGCTGTTTTTACGAGCGCTTCAATCCTGAAGATCATAAATAGAAAAAGCGTGGACGAGCGCACAAGAGTTTAAAACGTGAATTGAACTTGTAGGAAAGTACCGAGCAAAAAAAAGGGAGGCGAAGCCTCCCTTTTTTTTAAATATTTTTCGCGCTTTTAGTGCGCTACATTCAATTTAGTTGAAGCCTGGTAATCACCAGCACGCAATACGACAATGTAATTTCCATTAGGTACATCGCCAACATTGATTTGTACAACGTTCTTTCCGGCAACTGCTTCGAAACGATTAATTCGGTTTACCAATTGGCCTGTAACTGAGAAAACAGAAACTTCTAATTCCGTGTCTTCATTGATACTAAAATTCACGTTTGCGAAATCAGTAGCAGGATTAGGGAAAACTGAAACTTCTGTCTCAGCAATTTCTTCGATACCACTAAATACAATCTGGCAACGACCAATTACATCTTGAGTACAACCTCCATTGGTTAATGAAGTCGTTCTGAAGGCACCACGACCGTGTGTACCTGCATAGATTACTCGACAGAAACTATTGGTTCCTGGGTTAACTCTAGCCATAGGCTCCTCACGAACACGGAAAACTGGAATACCTTGTATATCACCTCCGTTTGCTTCAGTCCACATAGAATTTACCGGTGCACTAATATCGCCTAACCAGATTCCAAAATCTGTTGCTACAACCAAATCTCCGCTAGGATTAGAAGAAACGATGTCAAAAGCAGGAATTGCAGGAAGGTTTCCAGAGATATTATCAACCTCAACATCTCCTATATCAGAATCAGAAGCGTTGCTAATTTCAAAAACGTGAGATGTACTATTATATCCACCAACAGTATAATAAACACGGTTCGGATCAAAAGGATGAGTTGATATACCAGTAATAGGTCTTCCACTTACTTGGGTAGCGCTACCGGCCATTGTCTCTGCAAAGTCCTCGAAAGCAGCAATACCAGCCACATTACATAAATCAGTGTCATTAAGTTTAATATCGTTCACATCAATGTTGTCGAGATTGTTTACGCGAAGTATTGTTCCATTTGAGGTTCCTGCCCAAACAGTATTTCCATCGAGAGATGCAGTAATCGAACGGATTGGTCCCAAGGCATCGCCTATTCTAACCCAAAAAGGAGTAGTCTGAAAATTAAGAGCGTCTTGAGTCATCCATAAACCACCAGCTTGATCACCTATGAATAAACGAGATCTGTTGTATCTAAAGTCTTCAGGGCCATAGTCAACAGCTTGGTTTGTGTCTTCGTTATAAAGGATAAATATCTGAGACTCATCCAAAGTTGCCGCTAAATCAGTATAAAGCTCATCTTCATTTTCTGCAATCAATGCCTCTGTACGAGTTACAAAGAATGTCTGACCAGGTGCAGAACTGCTGGTAATTGGATCTGAAACATTGTCACTCGGATTAAGTCTCACCTCCCTCACTTTATGATAAAGTTCGGAATCTTCCCAAAGGAAAAAAGGAGTTACAAAAGCTCCTACACCGTCTAGTGTGCCATCACCTCCGCATTCTCCCATATTTCCTGCCGGTTCACAATCTATGTTACAATCTAGAAGCGTTCCACCAAATCCTTCACCACCATTTCCTGATCTAAACAAGTCACCACCAGGGTTACCTACGAACAAGGCATTTGGGTTGATGTTAGAGATTTCACTGAAACCACCGTCTCCACCCCAGACTTCTACAGATGTATTGCTAGAGTTTGTTGAACAGTTCAAAAATTGACTACCGTTATCTTGTGTTCCTCCTAAAACCAATCCGTCATTATCAGCACCAACGGTATAGAACTGAGTAACGTTGTATCCTCTATTACGCAGTTCAAAAATCGGAACCTCGTCGCTAGCATTTTTAGTTCTAGCCACACCACCATCAGAGATTACATACATTTCATCCGCTTCACCTGGCTTGAATACTATGTCGTGTTTGTCCGCGTGTACGTAGCTAATATTTGAAGGGTCCTCAAACAAAGAATCAATTTGTTGCCAATCCCAGCCATCGCCAACACGAGTTCCTCTGAAAAGGGAAACCCCAGCAACATAAACTATGTTTGGATTAGTAGGGTGAGCAGCAACTGCTAAATCGTAGCCAGCTTGACATTGTAAACCATTGCTCCCTGGGTTAAATACTTCTGAGCCAATTGCAATCGTTTCCCAAGTCGTACCTCCATCATCTGATCGTTTTACCGTGCTTATACAAATTCCACCTTCTGTAGCAACATATAATATGTTTGGATCTGCTTCTTGAGCCGCTATCACTTTTCTTCCTCCTGCACCAGGAACATTATTTCCTGTTACCAATTCGAATTGACTAGTACTGCCAGCAACAGAACGATAGTATCTAGTCCCGGTAAAAAAGTGAACCGTGCCATCGCTAGCCGCTGCTATATCCCAACCTCGTGGAGTTGTAATATCGTTACCGTCGGTATCTTGTATGCGACTCCAATTTGCGCCAGCACTGCTGGTCATATACATACCACCTTGCGCAGCTGCATAAACAACAGCAGGGTTAGTAGAGTGAGCAGCTATCTTATCTACGGTAGCAAATCCACTACCAGTGTTTGTTGGTTCAACAGGCGGGGCAGTTCCGGCGTTTACATTCCAGGTCTCACCACCATCAGTCGATTTGAAAATACCTGAACCATAAATTCCTCTAACACCATCACCAGATAAACCATAAAACCCTTCACCAGTACCGGCGTAGTAATCGCCGTTAGAAGCTTGGGTCATACAAACAACAGCAACACACCCTTTATCGAAAGAGTCTTCTACCGATCTCCAATTCTGTCCAGAGTTATCACTTATCCAAATACCGCCGGCGACACCGCCGAGTACTATTTTTTCCGGATTGTCCTGATCGAAGACCATACCTCTGGTACGACCTCCAACATTGTTCGGACCCATTTCTTCCCAAACTAGAGGGTCATCTTGCTTAAGCAAACGACGCTGTGCAATATCAGCTCTAACTTTTGCATAAGTAGAAGCATCCACGTTTCCACGATTCATGTGAATCCACTCGCCTGCCGCTTCTGCTGAGCGGATCTTGCCTAATCTATTGTTTTTGGTTTCTACAACCGTGCTTTCGTCTTGAGCGATTTTGCTCTTTTGGGACGGAGCAATATCATAAACATTTACCGCCGCAAAAGCCAATAAACAGACCAACCCCAGAAGGAATAATTTTTTCATATCAAGTCTAAATTTTCGATTTAACTAAGATAATATCATTTGAGATAATCTACAGTCTCAGAAGTGTAATAAAATATGCAATTGGAAATTTAGATTTGTCTAGAATTTACTGATAATCAGTCTTTTGTTATGGGCGTACCCCCGCTTTACACATTGTGACAGTAATGCGCTGCGCAATTTTACCTTTCTGTGTCGCAACAGAATGGCTGCGGGGGTCGGGCTTTCGGCCCTCGCTCTGTTCTGCTGCTTTCACGCATTGCCCCTCTAGCTCCAAGGAGCTAAGGGCAAAGGTTCATCAGCAACAGGAGCTTAAACAAAGGCCTCTATCCCTTACGCGTTGATCTCCTCCATCTTGTTGGGCGCTGCCCAACAGGTACTTGTCTGGTCGCTTGATGAACAAGTTTTACCAATTTTTTCCACTGCTACGTAGTTAAGTGAACTAAGCGGGCTCAAACTTTCGCGAAAACAAAAAGTGGTGGTGCGCATAGAAACCCGCAGCCAGGATAGTAGCGGTATGAGGTGTGGCTAGCTTTGTGTGAAGCAAGGAGCGGGGGTGGATGACCGTCTAGGGAATACGCACCCGCGACTATGCTGAACCAAAGATAGACGCGCCGAGTACAAGCGGATAGCCTGTTGCTGCCCAAACCAATTTAAAAATGAATGACTAATGAAATACTAGATGTGTCGTTCAGCGTGGTAACTGGAACGAACTAGCGGACCACTTTCCACAAAGTTGAATCCTTTTTCCATACCAACTTTTTGATACAGATCGAACGTTTCTGGAGTGACGTATTCTGCAATTGCAAGATGATGTTTCGTCGGTTGGAGATATTGACCAATGGTAATAACATCGCAACCGTGGGCAAGCAAATCGTCCATTACCTGAAAAACTTCTTCTTGGGTTTCACCAATGCCGACCATAATGCCCGACTTGGTTCTGCAACCCATATCTTTTGTTCGTTGTATTTGCTCTAAGCTTCTTTGGTACTTCGCTTGAGGTCGAACGAGTCTATAAAGGCGCGGCACTGTTTCCATATTGTGCGACACTACTTCTGGTTTTTCTTTGGCGACTATTTCTAAAGCGTCCCACTTGGCGCGGAAATCTGGTATTAAAGTTTCTAGCGTTGTGTTCGGGCTTTCTCTTCTAATGGCTCTTATGGTAGCTGCCCAGACGCTTGCACCGCCATCTTTGAGTTCATCGCGGTTTACCGATGTAATAACGCAATGTTTTACGCCCATCAGTTTTACGGCTTCTGCAACGCGGTTTGGTTCATCTAAATCGAGTTCTGTAGGACGCCCCGTTTGGACAGCGCAAAATGAACATGAGCGGGTGCAAATATTTCCGAGTATCATAAAAGTGGCGGTACCTGCTCCCCAGCACTCGCCCATGTTTGGACAGTTGCCACTTTGACAAATCGTATGCAAATTATTTTTATCGACGAGCTCGCGGACTTTGCGATAGTTCTCGCCCATGGGCAGCTTTACTCGTAACCATTTTGGTTTCGGTTCGCGTTTTTTTACTTCAACGTTTGCCATTATCTTTTTCGCCCGAATAAAACGCCAACATAGAGGTTGGCAAACCAAAAGGAGTTGTCTCTTTCTAGCATGATATCTATGTCACTGGCGTAGACATTGAGAACAAATCCTACTTCGGCTGACTTTATGTAATCTCTTTTGCTGGCCCAATCTGCGCCGGTAGAAACTCTCGCTTGTATTCCTGGTTTAATTTTAATCTCTCCCAAGCCATATGAAAAGCCTGACGCGCCTGCAATTTGGTTAAAGTCCAAAAAGCTAGCCCTATTTTCTTCGCTATACCGCTCGTTACTAAATGAACCATCGCCTTCTCTTAGGGACAAATAGTAAGGTTTAAGTAGACCCAATGAAGGACCACCTTTCCAGGACCAATAAAGCGAGACACCATTTTTCCTTCCTTTACGGGTTATAATGCGGTCTTGGCCGTAAGAAAAGTTTAGGGCGTAGAAATTATTCTGCTTGCCAAATATGTAAGAACGTGGTGTACTGCGCGCTCCGAAAGAAGCTAGGCTAGTCTGACGAAACTCCGATGGGTCTTTTAGCTCTACAAATTCAAATTGCTTAACGGTCTTGTATCGAATATTTGGCGTCTTCTTAAAGTTCAACTCAACGCCATATCCGTTGGATAACAATTTTATTCCAGCGGTAAATTCTTTCTCGTAGACGAAATCTTGAGTGGTATACTTATCCGTATTTTGGCCAATGAGAACTATTGGGACAAGAGTTGATAATAAAATGAAGAATAGACTTCTCAATGTTGGACGCATAGACTACTAAATTTACAAAAAATACAATCTCCATGACATCTGAAATTAGCTATGAAGGCAACTTGCGGACAAGTGCCATCCATTTGAAATCGGGAACTTCCATCATAACAGATGCTCCCACTGATAACCACGGGAAGGGCGAGGCTTTCTCTCCCACCGATTTGATAGCTACCGGTTTGGGTAGCTGTATGCTGACAATTATGGCTATTAGTGCTGATAAACACGGGATTGATTTTAAGGGTGCTGATATCGCAATCAGTAAAATAATGACATCAAAACCAAGACGAATTGAGGAAGTCGTCGTGGTGCTTAAAATGAAAAGTGCCAGTTACAGTGACGATCAGCGGGCGACTTTGGAAAGAGCGGCTAGGAATTGTCCTGTGGCCTTGTCCTTACATCCAGACTTAAAGCAGACTATTTCTTTCGAATACTAAGCCCCGTGCTGGCTTTCAACATCACTCGCGTTAATCATATTATGCGAACTATTGAAAACGCATTTGCCATTTTTAATAACTAACAGCTGCGGCGATTCGTGTTGTACATCGAAGCGTTTCGCTATTGCGTTGCTAATATCGCGATGTGCAATCAAGTCAAGAAAGTAGGCCCCTACTTTTTCATCTAAGGACCAGTTTCTTTCAAAACGATTGAGCGCCATCGAGCTTATAGAGCATCTGGTGCTATGCTTAAAAATGACTACAGTTTTCTCACTAGACAATTCGACAATTTCATCGAGTTGCGCTGAATGAGTTAATTGACTCCAGACCATGTTTCCTAGCAGTTTTTATCTACCGCCGTTTGTTCGACGTCTTGAGTGATTTGTCCTGGGCAACCGTTCTTGTGGCAAGAGCTCAAAGAGAAGCCTACTAAACACAGTGCAATCACGAAGACTTTGAAATTGTTACTTTTCATTTTAATTTGTTGATAATCAGTAATAGTAACGCAAATTTAAGCATTGAATTGCCTTACATTCGACTCAATGTTGATTAATCAAAAATTGTTCCCTAATTGAAGATTCATTTTATAGCCATAGGTGGTGCGATCATGCATCAACTTGCTTTAGACCTTCATAATCAAGGACATACCGTCACAGGATCTGACGACGAAATTTTTGACCCCTCTAAATCTGTCCTTTACAAAAATGGGCTATTACCCGCTAACTTTGGATGGTTTCCGGTTAATATCCATAAGTCTTTGGATTTGGTAATTCTGGGAATGCATGCGAAGAAAAATAATCCTGAGTTGCTGAAAGCCAAGGACTTAGGTATTCCAGTGCAGTCCTTCGCCGAGTTCGTTTTTGAGCACTCTAAACATAAGAAGCGCGTGGTCATTGGGGGTAGTCATGGCAAAACCACCATTACATCAATGGTTATGCACGTCTTGAAGGACAAAATCGGACAGTTCGACTATTTAGTTGGTGCACGCCTCAAAGGCTTCGATCAAATGGTCTCTATAACCAAGAAAGCCGATCTCATAGTTTTGGAGGGCGATGAGTACTTATCATCGGCAATTGAGATGAGGCCAAAGTTTCATTTCTACAAACCTCAGGTTGCTTTACTAAGTGGAATTGCTTGGGATCACATGAATGTTTTTCCCACTTTCGAAAATTACTTAGAGCAGTTTAAAATTTTTATCGATAGCATAGAATCGGGTGGGGTCCTTACTTACTTTGCAGGAGATGAACATTTGCAAAAATTAGTAGATGCTAAGGGTGAAACGGATATTTCGTTTATTCCTTATGATACACCAAAATACGAAGTGAAAGATGGTCAATTCATATTGGAATATGAAGAGGATTTTTATCCCTTAAATATTATTGGTAAACACAATTTGCAAAACCTCAATGGGGCGCTTCAAGTATGTTTGTCATTAGGAATTAGTGCCAAACAATTTTATAAGTCTATACAAAGTTTTCAAGGTGCCGCAAGGCGTATGGAGTTGGTTGAAGCCGATGAAGAGCGTAGCTTCTATATGGACTTTGCGCATGCGCCTTCCAAGGTAAAAGCGACGACGAGAGCTTTGAAAGAAATGTATCCCGATAGAAGGTTAGTAGCACTAGTGGAGTTGCATACGTACAGCAGTCTGAATAAGGACTTCTTGTCACAATTTGAAGCGACTTTATCTGAGGCGGATACTGCGATCGTTTTTTATTCACCTCATACATTAGAGATTAAGAAATTGCCGCCTATATCAGCTCTAGACGTGGTAGGTGCTTTCGGGCATCGCTCTTTGGATGTATATACAGATGTTGATGAGTTGCGTCATCGCCTGGAAACAGAGCGCTGGATAAATAGTAACTTATTGATTATGACATCGGGCAAGTTGGGTGGTATCAAACGAGAGGATATCGCTACCTTTATTTTCAATAAGACCTAGAAATGAAATTAAAGCTCAAAAAACCTATAGTATTCTTCGATTTGGAAGCGACTGGCGCGAACGTAGCCAAGGACAGAATTGTTGAAATCAGTACATTGAAAATTCAGCCGGATGGAAGCGAAGAAACCTGGACCACCCGAGTGAATCCAGAAATGCCTATCTCGGCAGAAGCTTCAGAAGTAAACGGCATTTATGATAAGGACGTAGCTGATGCAAAGACCTTCAGAGAGTTAGGCCCTAAGGTTTTTGAAATTTTTGATGGCGCCGACATTGGAGGCTATAACTCAAACAACTTCGATATCCCAATGTTAATGGAGGAGTTTCATCGGGTAGATATTGACTTTACCATTGACGATGTAGAGACCGTGGATGTGTTCAGAATATTCACCAAAATGGAGCCCCGAGATTTGGTTTCTGCTTATAAGTTCTTCTGTAACAAAACGCTGGTTGATGCGCATTCTGCTTCTGCGGACGTATTGGCTACGTATGAAGTGTTGTTAGCTCAATTAGATAAATACGATGAGCTCGAAAATGACGTTTCATCTTTACACAAGATCTCGATGGATTCGAGATTTGTTGATATGGGAAGAAGAATGGTCAGAAAGAATGGCGTGGCGTATTTCAATTTCGGAAAATTTAAAGGGCAGCCAGTAAAAGAAGTCTTGAAAAAAGATCCAGGATATTATTCTTGGATAATGCGCAGCGACTTTCTACAAGATACCAAAGCTAAACTGACCGCTATTAAGAATGAACTAGAGGGTTAAAACAATTTCTTTGCCGAAGTGTTTAGTTATCATACCAACTTATAATGAGAAGGAGAATATTGAGAATATTCTTCAGGCTATTATAGATTTGAATGAAGGATATCACATCCTCGTGGTTGATGATGCCTCGCCGGACGGCACGGCAAAATTGGTAAAGGTTTTTGCTACCAACAATCCAGAAGTTTTTTTATTAGAAAGAAGTGGTAAGCTCGGTTTAGGCACTGCCTACATCGAAGGATTTAAATGGGGCCTAGAAAAGGGCTATGATTTCCTTTTTGAGATGGACGCCGATTTTTCTCATTCGCCCGATATGTTGCCCGCTTTGCTTAGCGCTTGTTCTAAAGAAGGAGTGGGTATGTCTGTAGGTTCAAGGTATACTAGTGGAGGTAAGGTGGAGAACTGGCCGGTCGGCCGAATTTTGATGAGCTACTTCGCCTCCGTTTATGTGCGTATGGTTCTTTGGTTATCTATTCGAGATACTACTGCTGGATTCGTTTGTTATCGAAGTAGCGTTTTGGAGGAGATGGACTTTGAGCAAATCGAATTCGTCGGTTACGCGTTTCAAATAGAAATGAAATATGCCGTTCACCTCTTAGGTTATGATATAAAGGAAGTCCCTATAACATTCAAGGACAGAATCGTAGGAGTGAGTAAAATGAGTACCGCCATCTTCAATGAAGCCTTTGTAGGCGTATGGAAAATGCGACGAAAAGGAAGTAAAAAGAACGCCTACCGGAATTCGGTGAATTGATTATTGGGCACTTTGTGTTTGAATTCCTTCACCTTGTTCATGAAGGAATACTTGGAGTAAAACCCTACGATTCGACCTTGTTCTTGGCCGTCTGCGTTGTAAACGATAAATGTAGGGTAGGCACCAATTAAATTTTCGCGGGCACTATTTTCGTACAATGGAGACTCAGCATCAGCTTTTTTAATGTAGAAGTTTCTATTGAGGTAAATCGAAGTTTCATCGTCTCCAAATACTTCACGATCCATCCTCTTACAAGCCTGACACCACGGCGTTACATACTCCACGATATAGGACTTGTGTTCGTCATTGGCGACACGTTTCATATCTTCAATAGAACCAGAATAAAAGTTTGTTTGAGCGTTGGAGACCAAGCACAGGCATAGCATTAAGACGCTTAACTGTAATAGTTTGATAATTGGATGCTTCTTCATTTACATTCAATTTAGAACATTTGCGGGCAAAAAGAAAGCCCTTGTATCATTGATACAAGGGCTTAAATATTCTTATGATTTACTATCTACTAGTAAACGCCTAAAGATTTCAATGTTTCCAATGGAATGTTGTTTCCTTGAACAGAAACTTCTAAACCATTAGCTTCTTGGTAAGCACGTAAAGCATCACGTGTTTGACCACCCATTACATTGTCAATCGGTCCTGGATCGTATCCAGCAGCTTGTAATGCTCTCTGAATTTTCGAGATAGTAGATGAAGTCATATCAGACTCACATAATACTTCACGGAAATCAGTAACAGAACCAGAGCTAATCATTTGACGAGAAGTAACAGTCTTGTACTCAGCAGGAATTACTGTTTGGGTAGTAGAAGCTGCGTTACTTAAAACTCTTCTTGTAATAGTTTTGTACTCAGCAGGAACAGTTCTAGAAACACCGCAGATACCTGGAGCGATTTCAATAACAGACTTACCATTCATTTCGCCAGCTGAACAAGCTTCAATAACTGTTCTTGTAACAGTTTTGTACTCAGCAGGAATAGCCACTTCACGAACAGAAGGAGAAGAAGCTAATACTTGCTTTCTTATCGTTTTATACTGTGCAGGAACTTCTTTCATACACCAAACCATACAATCGTTCGGGTTTTCAGAAATACAGTTTGGATCAGCTTTTCCTCTTACCCACTTAGTAGATGAAGGAGCAACCAACATTTCCTCAGTAACTGTTTCGTAAACTGCAGGGCATCCACCACCACGACGAGCAGAACCAACAACGTTTCCGTTAGCGTCAACACACTCTAATCTCAAACCAGCTTCTTTTACAAGAACCTCTTCAGTTACAGTTGTGAATTTTGGTGGTACTACTTCGTAAACTGTGTAAGCTTCTTTTACAAGAACTTCTTCGGTTACAGTTTCGTATTGCTCTGGAATAATTTGCAATACAGTAGATGCTTCCTTTACAAGTATTTCTTCCGAAACGGTTTCATACTGTGCTGGAATCATACACTTAGAATAGCATTTTCCTGGAACTGCATCTGCAGGAAGATCGCCATACTGTGCATTCAACTGCATTGATGCAGCTGAAACAGCCATAACTATTACAGCTGAAATAAATAATTTTAAATGCTTCATTGTACGTGTTTATTGTGTCTTTTTAACTTTTATTTCCCTTGTTAGGACTTCGAAATTAGTCAATTAAGTCTAAGCAACCAATGCTCGAAGTCTTGGTTTATTCACCTTTTAACGATTTCGAAGGTATGGTTAATCACTCTTTTTATTGCTATAAAAGTCCTTGAAAACATTCCACTCAGTCTCGTAGTGAATGTTTTCGCCAAAGAACGCCATCAAACAGGACAGTTGATCAGTGGACTGAAAGCCCGTAATAGGCTGAGGATTAACAAGATACTCATCTAAAAAGACAGTTGTTGGAAAGGTGAGGTTGCCCTTGGTGAGATGGACGGCAAGGTCGTGAACGCCTCCTTTTAAGAGTTGTTCATTGTATAAGAACTGCTTATTCAAAAAGGTAAATGGTTCTTTCATTTGAGCGTCGAGCGTAACTGCGTAGAAGTTATTATTGATATAATCAATGACTTCTGGGCTGGAGTAGGTCGTATTGCCCATGTGTTTACAAGCTGCGCACCACTCTGTTACCACGTTTATTAGAAACTTCTTCGGGCTCTTTTCATTTAAGGAAATGGCTTCTTCCAGACTTAGCCAAACAATTTCCTTCGACTCTTCTTCCTCAACAGCAGAATTATCGCAGATAAAAGCAGCATTAAGAAAGAGTGGGATAAGAAGAAAGAAGTATTTCGTCATCACGTCCAAAAATATACCTGAACGGTTAAGTTTGCAATACGCCCATATTAAAATCTCTCTCAATTGGTGCATGATTACTGGCGCTTATGCACATTGAAATGTATTCTCTTGTTTTCGCAGGGTCAATTATTGAGTCAACCCATAGCCTACTAGCCGCATAGTAAGGCGTAGTCTGACTTTCGTACTTGTTAGTAATTTCGTCCAAAAGAGCTCTTTCTTCCTTTTCATCAATGGTTTTTCCTTGCTTTTTCAAGCTTGCCTTTTGAATCTGAAGAATTGTTTTGGCCGCAGCGCCTCCGCCCATTACCGCAATTTTGGCGGTGGGCCAAGCGAATATAAACCTTGGATCATAAGCTTTTCCGCACATTGCATAATTACCAGCGCCGTAAGAATTACCTACCACGATGGTGATTTTTGGAACGACTGAATTTGAAACCGCATTGACCAATTTTGCTCCATCCTTAATGATGCCTCCGTGTTCAGATCTTGAACCCACCATAAAACCTGTTACGTCTTGTAAAAAGATTAATGGGATTTTTTTCTGATTACAAGTCATAACGAAGCGCGCTGCTTTATCTGCCGAGTCAGAATAGATGACTCCGCCAAATTGCATTTCTCCCTTTGCGTTTTTGATGATCTCTCTTTGGTTCGCCACTATTCCTACGGCCCAACCATCAATGCGGGCGTAGCAACAAACTATCGACTTGCCGTAATCACTTTTATATTCCTCTATCTCCGTGGCATCGACTATACATTCAATCAAATCACGCATTTCATAGGGCTTGGCGCCCTTTTCAGGAAACACACTGTAAATTGATTCCAAATCAACACCAGGAGCAGTCGCCTCTTTTCGATTGAAGTTGGCCGATTTTGTTGGTCCCAGTTTATCTATCAGGCCACGTATCGTTTTTATGCACGTCTTTTCATCCGGCATTTTATAATCGCAAACGCCTGATAGCTCAGTTTGAGTTGTTGCTCCACCAAGCGTTTCTTTATCTACGTCCTCGCCAATCGCTGCTTTTACCAAGTAAGGGCCAGCTAAAAATATAGAGCCCGTACCCTCAACGATCAATGACTCGTCCGACATAATAGGTAAGTAAGCGCCTCCAGCAACGCAGCTTCCCATTATCGCCGAGATTTGGGGAATTCCCATTGCGCTTATTCTCGCGTTGTTTCGAAATATTCTACCAAAGTGTTCTTTATCTGGGAAAATCTCATCCTGCAACGGAAGAAACACCCCCGCGCTGTCCACCAAATAAATTAAGGGCAAACGATTTTCCATGGCAATCTCTTGCATTCTCAAGTTCTTCTTGCCAGCTATTGGGAACCACGCTCCTGCCTTGACAGTAGCGTCATTGGCTATAATCATACATTGCCTTCCCGACACCTGACCAATTCCAGTAACTACGCCAGCTGCCGGACATCCGCCATATTCCTCATACATCTCAAACCCGGCAAATGCGCCTAGCTCGTAAAATTGAGTATTGGGATCAATTAACTTCTCTATACGCTCTCGAGCCGTAAATTTCCCCTTTTTATGCTCCTTTTCGATACGCTTGGGACCACCACCTTGTGCTATGGTTTCCAGATGACTATTCACTTGAGAAACAAGTAGACGCATGGCGTCTTCATTTCTATTTTTCGCTATTTCCTTCGGACTCATGGTTCAATTAAAATCGTGTCCTGTAAAATAAAGATATTAAAAGGAACAGCCGACAATTAACTAGCCTTCCGAACGACGCCTTATTAACGCTAAATGAATTATTTTCGGCCTCGGGTAGGGCTTGTACGACCAGCTCCTGTTGAACTCCCCCAGGTCCGGAAGGAAGCAAGGGTAGATGGTTGAGCGGTGCGATTCAGGTTCCTGCCTTTCTTTTACAATATCGTCTTCGCCCAGTGAATCCTGGCTTATGATTTATAAATATCCCGTTCTCCTATTATTGATGTGCCTTTGTCTAAACGTATTTGGGCAAAAGAAAATGAAGTTTGAAGATTTCGATTTGCATTTCTACGATGCGTACCTAGAAATCGATGACACCACTAAGGTTAAGTTTTTCTTAATTCTTGATCGTGAAAACGAAACCGTTACGATTGTAAATGGTGATGAGCGCATTGCGATCAACACCATCAACATGTCTGATGGTAATCTCATTTTTGACATCCCTGTTTTTCATTCAACCATTGTTGCCAAGTTCGATTCTAAAAATTCCTTTTACAATCTAGAAGGACGATGGAATAAGTTTCCAGGTCGAGGCGATTACTCTATGCCTTTTTACGCTGTGAACTCTTGGAGTATCTTTTTCCCAGATCGTTATGTCGACGATCAGATAGAACATCCAGATGCAACTGTAGACATAAATGGTAAGTGGCAAGTTGCTTTTAGTCCGGACAGCGAAGATGAATACGCAGCGATAGGCGAGTTCAAGCAAGAAGGCAATAAACTATATGGAACCTTCAGGACCGCCACAGGTGATTACCGTTATTTAGAAGGTGTGGTCTACGAAGATAAATTCAAGATGTCTTGCTTTGATGGTTCGCACGCATTTTTGTTCAAAGGAAAAGTTAGCGATGGAAATAAAATAAAAGCAACATTTTGGAGCGGCAATCACTGGTCTGAACCTTGGGTTGCTACTAAAAACGAAAATGCTCAACTTCCAGATCCGGACTTGATTACATTTTTTACTTCTGGTAATGACAGCATCAACTATGTTGCTCAAGACATGAAAGGGTACAGAAGAAATTTTGTTAAAGAAGAATATGCGGGTAAAGTTGTTATCCTTAATATTTTTGGTTCTTGGTGCCCCAACTGTATGGACGAAAGCAGATTCCTCTCAAAATTATATAGCGATTACCACGACAAGGGCTTAGAAATCATTGGTATTGCGTACGAGCGCTCTGACGATTTTGCAACTGAAGCATTGAAGCTCAATCGCTATAAACAAGAAATGGGTATCGACTACGAAGTTTTGTTTGCAGGCAAAGCCAATAAGAAAAAGGCATCTCAAGATTTCCCCATGCTCAATGGCATCAGTTCATTCCCAACGACCATCGTCCTCGATAAGAAAGGCAACGTGCGAAAAATTCACACGGGCTTTTCAGGCCCGGCCACTTCTACTTACGATGACTTTGTAAAGGAGTTTACCGAGTTGATAGAAGGAATGTGTTTAGTTGGTACACCAGCAGAAGCAGCAAGCGAAGACCAGTCTGAGCCACTGCACGTATCTCCTGAAATCAAGAAGGCAATGAACGAGGCAGCGGAAAAGGCAGCTGAAAAGAAGTTAACTCAGCCGAAATCCTTGCCGAAATAATCGATGAAAAAAATCCTCATCCTCGGAGCGGGAAAGTCAACCCGTGCACTTGTAGATTACTTACTAGAAAAAGCCGAAGCCAACGATTGGCAAATCACGCTGGGTGATTTGAATCTCAAAATGGCCGAAGACAAAATCGATGGCCATCCACGAGGTAAAGCAGTTCAGTTCGATATTCTAAACGAACAAATGCGGAGTGACTTTGTAAGTCAAGCTGATATTGTCGCCTCTATGTTACCAGCCAAGTTTCATATTCTGGTTGCTGAACAATGCCTGAAGCATAGCAAGCATATGGTTACCGCTTCGTACGTAAGTGAAGACATCAAAGCACTCGACTCCGACTTTAAAAAGAAAGGCTTGCTTTTTATGGGCGAGATTGGGCTAGATCCTGGCATCGATCATTTGGTAATGATGGAAAAGCTGGTGGAGGTTCGTGAGAAAAGCGATAAAATTGACGCCATCTATTCCTTTACCGGAGCGCTTATTTCTCCCGAGTCCAATACCAATCCTTGGCACTACAAGTTTACCTGGGCACCTATGAATGTTGTGCTCGCTGGACAAGGTGTTTCTCGTTACCTCAACGAAGAGCAAGTTAAGTACATTCCTTACCGAAGACTATTTACCACACTCTGGGAAAGAAAAGTAGAAGGCGTGGGCGACTTTGAAATCTATGCCAATCGAAACTCTATTCCTTATAGAAAGACTTATGGCGTGGATGATGTTCCCACCTTATTGCGTGGAACAATGCGTTACAAAGGCTACTGTACAGCCTGGAATGCAATCCTCTCACTCGGACTAACCGACAACACTTACAAAATAGACTGTAGTAATCTTAGCTACGCAGATTTTATAAAATCCTTCCTGCCCAATCAAAACGTAGCGGATGTAGAAAAGTCAACGCTGCAAATGCTTGGCGTTTCAGAAAACGCGGAAGTCGTCAATCAATTCAATTACCTCGGATTATTTTCCGATGAAAAAATTCCATTAAACGAAGGCAGTCCAGCAGAGATAACCCTCGAGCTTTTGCAACGCAAGTGGAAACTCGATCCAGCGGATAAAGATATGACCGTTATGATGCACGAGTTTGACTACACCATCGACGGGCGTAAAGAAAAACTCACTTCAACCTTGGTGCATAAAGGAATCAATTCGGAAGACACTTCGGTGGCACGTTTAGTTGGTTTGCCAGTAGGAATTATGGTGCGCCTTATCACAGAAGAAAAAGTGAATCTAAGTGGAGTGCACATTCCAATAATGAAGGAAGTGTACGAACCAGTCTTAAAAGAACTCGCCAATTACGACGTTAAGTTTGTAGACAAAGTAGAAGCGATCGCTTAAGCTTCTTGCATCCATTCGCTCGGAGCCGAGCGCCAACTTTGTAGTATCGGAAATTGTTCATCAGAGATATAACCCATCTCTTTTGCTATGGGCAACATCGCCTCGTAGTTAGACAGCGTATAAAACGGGCAGTCGATTTTCGCGAAGTTATCAACCGATTGCGGGAAGCCGTATGTGAATATCGCAACTGCTCCAATGACATTTGCACCTGCAGCACGCAATACTTCGACCGCTTGAATCGTGCTTCCACCAGTCGAAATCAAGTCTTCCACTACCACAACATCCGCACCTTCAATAAGCGAACCCTCAATCTGATTTTGTCGACCGTGACCTTTTGCTTTAGAACGTACGTAACAGAAAGGCATCCACAACTGGTTGGCTACCAATGCTCCTTGCGGTATCCCCGCAGTTGCAACTCCAGCAATTTGTTTCACGCTACCGAATTTTTCCAGAATTAAAATCGACAAAAGGCTTTTGATTTTCTCGCACAATTCTGGAATTGAAAGCGTCAATCTATTGTCGCAGTAAATCGGCGACTTCCATCCCGAAGCCCATGTAAAGGGCTCGTCAGGAGATAACTTTATCGCTTTGATTTCTAATAAAGATTTTGCTATATCTTGCGCAGTGGAATTGTTTCCGAACATAGTTTGAATGTATAAAATTTTTGTCAACCAAGCCAAGGTTTACCTTGCCGCAGAAAAGAATGTTGGCGACTTTATAGAAAGTCGCAAGAAAGTGCGTTTGACTTACAATTCACTCGACGAACTCAGCGACATACTTACCTACATAGAAGGCGAAGTCGCACTCAACAAAGTCTACATAGTTGGCGAAAGCAAAAAGCAAGTTTGGGAAGACTTTAGCAGTCTCTACAAGATAGTAGATGCCGCAGGTGGAGTAGTGTACAACGAAGACACGGGCAAAGTTTTATTCATCTTCCGTCGTGGAAAGTGGGACTTACCAAAAGGCAAAGTCGAAAAGAAAGAAAAAATAAAAGCTGCCGCCATTCGAGAAGTAATGGAAGAAACGGGAGTAAGTAAACCAAAACTCGGCGAGCTTGTTCGATTTAGAAAGTACAACCAGGACTTTTTGTTACACACCTACAAACAAGATGGCAAGCGCGTGCTCAAGCGCACTCATTGGTACGACATGCATTTGAAAGGCAATCAAAAACTTGTACCACAAAAAGAAGAAGGCATAAAAGATGTGAAGTGGGTTAAGCCCTCTGACCTCAAATCCTACTATCCCAAAAGTTTTTCATCGATAAAGTTCATCATGAAAAACAGCCCACATTTGAAGTCCTTGAGAAAGGGAGCGAATTAGTTATTGATTATTTGGGCAGCAACAGGCTATCCGCTCAAATTCGGCGCGCCTAGAAAATGTT
>CAZZIZ010000002.1:46088-65789 GCA_964654535.1 uncultured Chitinophagales bacterium | reverse complement strand
AAGGTGTTGAAGTACTAGTTTCTCACCCCAAATTCCGTTCGATTGCAATCAGATGCGTTTGCCAGTGGTCACGCTTTAGAGTTCGTTGAGAACGAACACACAGATTTCTCGGCTACGCTCGAAATGACTTGCTTTTGTTTGTTGCCGTAAGCGAGACACTTGCAGCACTAGTTCAGCACAAGCGGACGCTTGCACTAGATTGCTTTCTTGTTTTTTATGGAAGCGTTGCGGGCATTATTAGCGGAATAACAAACTGTAAAAACAGAATCAATAAAACAATGGAAACGATGTTTAAGAGAATACCGGTTCTCGCCATTTGCGCGACCTTGATATGACCACTGGCGAAAACAATTGCATTTGGTGGCGTGGCCATAGGCAACATAAATGCGCAACTGGAAGCCATAGTCACAGGAATTAGTAAATGCAACAAACCAATATCAAGTCCTAGAGCAACTCCGGCTACCATCGGCGCAATGATGGCCACTAGGGCGACGTTACTCATGAGCTCGGTCATAAACAACATAACCGCAATCAAAATGGAACAAAGAATTATAATGCTGAAGGCGTAATGGGTACTTACATAAGTGCCGATGAGTTTTATTAGTCCGGCATTGGAAAGTCCGTTGGCTAAGGCCAAGCCACCTCCAAAAAGTATAATAATTCCCCAAGGCAGGTTTTTAGTGTCTTCCCAGTTGAAAATCAGCTTGTCTTTAACGGTAACGCAAAAACAGGTGAAAGCAGCTAGCATACTAATGCTGGTATCGGTTAAATTGAGATTAGGGAACCAATTGTTTACATAGGATTTTGTGATCCAGAAAAATATGGCAAAACAGAAAATGACTAGGATCATTATTTCCGATCGGCTAATTCGACCCAGCTTATCGATTTCGTTTTGAATCATTGCTGAGGAATCGTTGGTACTTTGCAATTTGTTTGGATATAGCATTTTGGTCAATACAACATAAATGACGCCAAGCATAATGCAGGTAAAAGGAATACCAATCATCATCCATTTTACAAACGAAATATTGTAGTTGTGTTCACTTTCCAAATAGCCCGCAAGTACAATGTTAGGCGGAGTGCCAATAATGGTTGCTATACCGCCAACGTTGGCTGCGTAAGCAATGCCGAGCATAATGCTCAGGGCAAAGTTCTTGTCGTTGCTGCTAAAACCATCTTCGTCGTCACTCAATAATTGGATGATGGAATAAGCGATGGGAAGCATTACTACGGTTGTTGCGGTATTGGAGATCCACATGCTGAGGAATGCGGTTGCTAGTAAAAAACCAAGTATTACCCGGTCGGGATTAGTGCCCGTTAGTTTTATAATGTTGAGCGCAATGCGTTTGTGCAGGTTGACTTTCTCTAAAGCCAAGGCCATTATAAAACCCCCAAAGAAGAGAAACACAATTGGGTGGGCGTAAAACGCAGCAACCTCTTTGATCTTCATGATACCGAGCAGGGGAAAAAAGGTAAGCGGGATAAGTGCGGTAACGGAAATAGAAACTGTTTCTGTAATCCACCAGATGATCATCCAAACGGCTATTCCAATAACAATGTCTGCCTCTGGACTAACGAATTCTATCGGAGAATTAATTATTGACAGGCACATAGTTGGGCCTAACAAGAGCATTAACTTTTTCATCTATGGTGATTATTAGAAGAGCTGTTTTGATTTTTTAAAAAACAGCTCTAGAAATATAGTTCTTAGAATTTCAATAAGTGCTTAATACTGTAAAAACCCATTTGCAATATTTGAGTTTCCGTTGCATCGCTGCGCTCGCTCTGAGACCGGGAGATTTCTCGACAGGGCTCGAAATGACTTTCCTTCTTTGGGTTTAGGGAGAACCCGCAGCCAGGATAGAAGCGGTATGAGGTGCTTGGAAAGTGTAAGTCTGGATAGGTACTAAATAGTACGAGAATATTTTGAGTGAAAATTTCATAGTTCAAGGCAAAAAGCGCAGTCATAGCCTAAGCTATGACGAGCATTTTTAACGCAGAAATATGGAATTTGCGCCGAAATATTCGTGCTATTTAGTGGCTTTCCAGACTGTTTGAGCTCCAGCGTGCAGAGCGACCAGAGGAAGCTCCTGCCAAGCTGTTGAGCGAAAACACTTTCCAAGCGCCGAGTACAAGTGGATAGCCTGTTGCTGCCCAAATAATCCTCCTAAAAACCAGCCTTAATTGCCTTAGTTGTCCTAATGTCCTCTATCAGCTCATAAAACACTGATTTACTGCTGTTTACGTCTGGGATTTCTCTACGAATACCTTTGCGCTCTTACTTAAAAATGAATACCTTTGTCCACCTTTGAGAAAAGGCTTAGTTCATTGAAGAAGTGGCAGAAATATGAGATTCCGTTTGTCGGCCTAAAAGAAGGAAAGCACGACTTTTCTTATTTACTGGACGAGGCGTTTTTTGAGTCATTTGATTCGAAAATACCTGGTCCTGGCGAATTGAATGTTGCTCTGGAGTTTAACAAAAAATCTGATTGGTTTGTGTTGAGTTTCAATATTTCTGGCGAATTGATTTTTGCCTGTGATCGTTGTACCGATGATTTTCCTTTGGAGATTCACGACAACTTCAGAGTGATGTTACGCTTTGAAGAAGACGATGCCACAATGGATGCGGAAGATGGTGATGTTGTTTTTATTTCACGTAATGACACGCACTTCAATGTAGCCCAACTTTTATACGAACTTTCTCTTTTGAGTATCCCACTTAAGAAAATTCATCCTGAAGATGAAGACGGTGAGTCGGGTTGCAATGAAGAGATAATGAACAAATGGCTTTCTCAAAACAAAGACGCGGATGCTGATACTATAGATCCACGTTGGGAAAAACTTAAGAAAATTAAAAACCAGTAAAATGGCACATCCTAAGAGACGAATTTCGACGCAACGTAAAAGAAAAAGACGTACGCACTACAAAGCGGAAACACCTAACGTGGCTATCTGCCCAAACACGGGTGAGGCTCATTTGTGGCACCGTGCTTACTACGTAGATGGGAACCTCTACTACCGTGGTAAGTTGGCTATTGAATTCAACAAGTAATTTTTTTGTTGAAGTAAAAAATTTGGAGAAATCTGCCTGTTCAAGAATGGGCAGATTTTTTCTTTTAGCCTATGACTAAACTTAAAGCAGCAATTACCGGGATTCACGGTTATTTACCAGACTATGTATTGAACAATGCGGAACTGGAAACGATGGTGGACACTACGGATGAATGGATTCGTACCCGCACAGGAATTAGCGAAAGAAGAATTTTAAAAGGCGCTGATAAGGCTACATCTTTTATGGCGGCCGAAGCTATACGTGGCTTGCTCGAAAAAACCAACACCGATCCATCCGAAATAGACGCGGTGATTTGTGGTACGGTTACGCCCGATATGTTTTTTCCTTCTACTGCAACTCTTGCTTGTCACGAAGTAGGAATTAAGGACATAATTAGTTTCGATGTAAGTGCTGCTTGTTGTGGTTTTTTGTTTGCCTTAACCACGGGTATCCAGTTCATCACTTCCCGTAGTTACAAAAAAGTTATTGTTGTTGGTGCGGACAAAATGTCTTCTATAGTTGACTACTCGGATCGTTCGACTTGTATCATTTTTGGTGATGCCGGTGCTGCGGTAATGTTGGAACCAACAGAAGGTGAGTACGGTATCATTGATACCATAATGAAATCGGATGGGGCCGGTTCTAAACACTTACATCAGAAAGGTGGTGGCTCACTAAACCCAGCTACACACGATACGGTTGATAACAAAATGCACTACATTTTTCAGGACGGTAAAACGGTATTTAAGCATGCGGTAAAAAGCATGGCCGACGTGACTGAGGAAATAATGATTAAGAACGGATTGAAGGGTGAGGACTTAGCCTGGTTGGTACCTCACCAAGCAAACAAAAGAATAATAGACGCTACTGCAAAACGTGCTAACCTAACTGATGATAAGGTGATGGTAAACATACAGCGCTACGGAAACACTACCGCTGCAACAATACCGCTTTGTCTCTGGGACTGGGAGGATCAGTTAAAGAAAGGTGACAATATTATACTGTCTGCGTTTGGTGGCGGATTCACTTGGGGATCGATTTATTTAAAATGGGCTTATTGATTTAAGCCAACAAGAATTACTATCTTAAAAAGACAAGACTATGGCTAATACCTCGGATATAAAAAACGGACTTTGCATTGTGATGAGCAATGGAATCTGGAAGATTGTTGAGTTTCAACACGTGAAGCCAGGAAAGGGTCCAGCGTTTGTAAGAACGAAACTTAAGAACCTGAAGACTGGAAAAGTGGTAGACAATACTATTCCTGCTGGTCACAAAATTGAGACGGCTCGAATTGAGCGTCGTAAGTTTCAATTTCTCTACAAGGACAATATGGGCTGCAACTTCATGAACAATGAGAACTATGAGCAAATTACTATTGAGGAGAAAACGATAGACAATTCTGGTTTCTTAAGTGAAGGAATGAACGTGGATATACTTTACCACGCGGAGAAGGAAGAGATATTGAACGTCGAGTTGCCACAATTTATCGTTGTTGAGATTTCTCAAACCGATCCAGGTTTGAAAGGAGATACCGCAACAAACGCTACTAAGAAAGCGACGATAGATACAGGAGCAGTTTTAAATGTTCCCTTATTTATAAACGAAGGAGACAAAATTAAAATAGACACCACGACTGGATCTTACGTGGAACGCGCTAAATAATTTTTATGGAATTCAAACAAATCAAAGAGCTTATTAATCTGGTTAACAAAACCAAGATTAGTGAATTGAAAATTCAGCAGGGGGAGTTCAAAATAAATATTCGCTCGAAGTCTTTTACAAAGGCTATACAGTCAAGTAAAGATGCGAGTGCCATTCCGATAAATGTTGCCGCTCCGCAAATGGCACCATCCTTACCTCCAGTAGCACATCAAGTAGCTGCAATGGGTGCGAGTGAATCTTTGCCTAATCAAAAGAAGGGTGCGGATCCGGCTCCAGCAAACGACAATTTGATTACAGTAAAGTCCCCAATGATTGGTACGTTCTATCGTGCATCAAGTCCGGACAAAGATCCATTTGTAAAAATTGGAGACAGTATAGACAACGGTTCGGTAATATGCATTATCGAAGCAATGAAGTTGTTTAACGAAATTGAGTCTGAAGTAAGTGGCAAAGTGGTTAAGGTATTGGTAGAGAACAACTCTCCGGTAGAATATGACCAGCCCTTGTTTCTAGTTGAACCTATTTAAGCGGTTTAAGACTTATGTTCAAGAAAATCTTAATAGCCAATCGCGGAGAAATAGCCTTGCGGGTCATAAGAACGTGCAAGGAAATGGGAATAGGAACAGTAGCGGTTTATTCCACTGCTGATGAAGGAAGTTTGCACGTAAGGTTTGCTGATGAGGCCGTATGTATTGGCCCTGCTTCTAGCACCGATTCTTACTTGAACTTCACGAACATAATGGCAGCGGCAGAGATTACTGGCGCTGACGCTATTCACCCTGGCTACGGGTTCTTGGCTGAAAATGCAGAGTTCGCGGACCTTTGTACTTCATACAACATAAAATTTATTGGGCCTACTGGTGATATGATTCGCAAAATGGGCGATAAGATTACCGCAAAAGACACGATGAAAAAAGCGGGTGTTCCGGTTATCCCTGGTTCGGACGGATTGATTAATGACGTCGAGGAAGGAATAGCTTTGGCGAAAGAAATTGGTCTACCTGTAATCTTAAAAGCTACTGCCGGTGGCGGTGGAAGAGGAATGCGTATCGTTAAAAAAATTGAGGAACTAGAGCCGGCTTGGGATAGTGCGAAGCAAGAAGCAGGGGCTGCTTTCGGAAACGACGGTATTTACATTGAGAAATTTATCGAGGAGCCTCGTCATATTGAAATTCAAATCGCAGGCGACCAACACAAACAGGCTTGCCACTTATCTGAAAGAGATTGTAGTATTCAACGTCGTCACCAGAAATTGTTAGAAGAGGCGCCTTCGCCATTTCTAGATGAAGAATTGCGTAAGCGCATGGGAGACGCTGCTGTTGCTGCAGCTAAAGCTATAGATTACGAAAGCGTAGGTACGGTAGAGTTCTTGGTAGACAAGCACCGCGACTTTTACTTCATGGAGATGAATACACGTATTCAAGTAGAACATACGGTAACCGAAGAGGTAATTGATCATGACTTAATAAAGGAACAGATAAAAATCGCTGCAGGGGATAAGATTAGTGGTAAGAACTACTTTCCAAATGGTCACGCAATGGAGTGCAGAATTAACGCTGAGGATCCTTTCAATAACTTTATTCCTTGTCCAGGTCACATAAGTGTATACCACACGCCTAAAGGCCATGGTGTTCGTGTTGACACACACGCTTTCGCTGGCTATACAGTTCCTCCTTACTACGATTCTTTAATTGCCAAAGTGATTTGTCGGGCTGCTACTCGTGACGAGTGTATTGCCAAAATGATTCGTGCTTTAGAAGAGTTTGTGGTGGATGGTATCAAAACAACGGTTCCTTTTCACTTGGCTTTGTTAAAAGACGAAGATTTTATCTCTGGCAATTTCACTACCGACTTCATTAACACTTTCGAGTTTTCTGAACAGAGTGCTAAGTAAGGAGTATTGGTGCCACCAGCTCGACTTTAATTCGGTCGGGGTCTTCAAAAAACACTGCGTAATAATCTTTTCCTCCAGCATATGGATGTTGATTTTCGTATAATATAAGCACATTCCTATTCTTTAGCTTTTTAGTAAAAGCGTCAACTTCCGAACGTGATTCAACATGAAATGCAAGATGATTAAGTCCAGTTCTTTTTCTATGGTACGGTACATCTAGAAAATCTTCCTCTGTTTGTACAAACACCAAGTAAGTTTCTGCAAACTTATAACTGACTCCTTTATCCCAAGCTTGGTATTGCACGTAGCCCAATTCGATCAATAACCAACTCCAAAACGCTTTAGTTTTTCTTAGATCACTTACGTAAATTTCAATATGATGTAGTGCTCCTTTCAAATAGCTAATAACGTCTCTTATGGTTCGTGATTATCAAGTGGCATGACTTCGGCCACAGGGCTAAAGAGGTAGGCATCGTTGCTCTCTAATTCTAAGCAGCGATAACGCTTACGTAGCTTTTTGCCCTTGCGAAAGACTTTCCCATCGGGCATCGCAAACAGTTCATTGATGCGCAGGTTCTCTAACAATTCACCCGCTTTGTTTTTATCATAAACCCTCAGCGCCTTAAACAGCTCTTCGTCTACACAACCGCTTGCGCCGGGATTAAGCATAGACTTTTTTACGGCTAATTCCAATTCAGGGGGAAAAACTTCGGCATGAAAAAACGGTATCATCAACTTTAAGAAATTGTCTTTCCATTCTTTTCCATGTGGCTTGACATCGTGGCGATAAACTTCATAAGTAAACAAGTGTGCCATTTCGTGGACCAAAACAATGAGGAAGGAATAGGGATTTAAATCTCCGTTGACCGAAATTTTGTGGGGACTGTTAAAGGTGGCACCTTGGAAATCGCCGTATTTACTTTTTCGTCTAGGAGTTATTTTTAAGTGGATACGAAACTCGAGTAACCATTCTACAATTTGCTCAATAGATCGATCAGGAATAATTCCCTCGAGTTGTTTCGCTAGTTCTAAAAATTTACCCTCGGTCGACTTCATTTCCGATCTGAATCAGTTTATAGTTTTCGTAGACTAAAAAAACAAGATAAAAAATTAAGAATGGCACCACAAACCACTTTCCTTGTGGTTGAAATGTGGATTTGTACCACATCAAAGACAGAACAACAATGATGACGCGTCCTAATACAGCCGCCATAGTAATACCAGCAACAGTTTGGCCGCTCAGTTGATGTTGAAACAAATTCATCATTGAAAAAATAAAGAATGTAAAAATGGAAAACATAATTAAAGCACAATAAGCACTGTGAGATAAGGCAGATAATGGGAAAGTCAACTGGTACAAGTAGATCCCACAAAAACCCAGCAATGTGAGCACTAACAATTCTATGAACCAGGTTCTCATTTCTTAGTAAATAAAAAATCTTTTAACGCGTAGTAAATGCCCAGAAACACACCAAGCAAAGAAAACAATGCAGTCAACCAGGGAGCGGTACTAAACTTGCCATCGAGCCAAACACCGAGATACGAAAACAAGACAATGATGACGATCATTTGAAAACCCAAGTTCAAGTACTTGAGAAAGGCATCCGGTTTTTTCCTTGGCTTTTTGATGACTGTATTAATAACTGAGGTAATCTAATGGGTTAACAGGCTTTTGCTGGTACCACATCTCAAAGTGCAAATGCGGGCCAGTACTTTGGTGACCGCTGTCCCCAACGATCGCAATCGCATCGCCAGCCTTCACTTTGTTTCCCTTTTTCTTTAGTAAAACCGAATTGTGTTTGTAAAACGAAACCAAGTCATATTCGTGTTGTACTCCTATAACGTAGCCCGTGTCCAAGGTCCAATCTTCAAAAATCACAATACCCTCCATCACTGCTATTACTGGTTCCTTCTCTTTACCAACCACGTCTATACCAAAATGGTCGGTAGTCGGATCAAAATCACCAATAACCAATCCTTGTAGCGGTTTGTGAAAATTTATTTCCGAAATAGAGGTCGCCTGTTCATTTGCCCCTCCTTCCAAGAGGGCATAATACTCTTCGTTTTCCATTTGCTCCCTCAAGAGGGAATCCTCGTGAGAGTGACTATGCAACTCTAATGTATCGTAAAACGCATTTTCCACTTCTTCGTCACTAGGTAAGAGGTCATTAGTCGGAATTTCCTCTCCCGCGATGACTTTCTGAATATTATCGATAAAAAGACGCTGCTGGCGCAAGATATTCTGTAATGAGTCAGTTCTGAGAGTCAAATCGAGCACATTCCTCCGGGTGTGAACGTCCTGATAACCAGGCACATACTCCTTCAATGGGGTCAAAGCGATCAATAAAAAGGTCAATAAGCCAGTAATCGCTGCAAAAAGCAAACCCAACAGGTATACATTGATTCTAGATACCTTCAATGAGACCTTCTCCTGGAGCGTATTATCCCTCATAATGACGAGTCGATACTTCCTATTTAACTTCTCAATAAAGCTTTTCCAAGCACTGTTCATTCTTTGTTAAATTATTGGGGAATTAGGGGTGTTTTTTACGAGAAAATTAAAATAATTTTGTCTGAAATCAGTTAATCTTAGGTGACAATAACTCATAGAAAATCAGGCATTTATTGCTTAAAATCCAGTCTTGAATAAGCTGACTTACATATTCCTATTTTTTCTCATTTTCCAGACCGCGGAAAGCGGCTTAAATGCTCAAAGCAAGAAGAAGAAAAAGAGCAATCCTAAGCTTGATTATAGATATCAGGATTTAACCTCAAGAAACAACTATTATTTCAATGCTCGTCTCATTCTTCAAGAGAGCATCAAAACCTTGATTGAATCCAATCAAGACGATTATAGCGTGATTCTTGATGTTTACGAATATTCTGGAGGTGAACAAGCTTCAGCAGTCCATTCCGATCTGGAAGTATTACTCGAAAAGGCGACCAACGACTTAAAGAAACACCCCAATAGTAAATGGATCGATAACGAGTACGTGGTAATTGGTCAAGCTTATTACCTGAAGGGTGATTATGAGCAGGCGGATGAATCCTTTGACATCGTCAATGATAATTTCTCAAACAAGATTCGCAAGGGCAAACGTTCAAGTGGTAAAAAGAAAAAGAAGAGTTCAAGTTCTAAATCAAAGTCAAAGTCGAAGTCTAGTTCCAAGTCGAAATCAAGATCTAGTTCTAGCAAGACTAGTTCCGTAGATAAGCGTGCAAAAGAAATTGCCAAGCTAAAAGCCAAAAAAGAAAAGGTAAAAAAAGCTAAAGCCCGTAAGAAGGAAGCAGCGAAGAGAAATAAAAATCGTGCGAAACTCAAAAAAATAAACGCCAAAAGAAAAAAGAAAAAGAAGCCTCGCTTAAGTTACGAGGATGTCTTTGGTAAGTCGCCGTCAAAAACTGACGACAAGATAAAAAAAGAGGAGAAAATAGAGGAACCTAAAGAAACGAAGGAAGAGGAAGTAGTAAAAAAGGATAAGGAAGATGCTGCGGCAGAACCTGAAGTTCAAGATGCGCCTAAGGAGAATGTTTTCGAAGATGCGACGAATAGAAAGTTTGCGAAAGAAGGAATATTTACGCACAAATCATCTACCATTGATGCTTTCATTTGGCAGGCACGAAATCATATTGACAATGAACAATTCGGTGATGCCATCACCATTCTTAATCAGCTCAAAGATGACAAGGACTTACCAAAGAAAAAAGTTGGTGAGCTTTATACTTTACTCGCTCACTACTATCTAAAAAAAGAAGAATATAGTACCGCTCACTCCGCCTTGACCCAAGCCATCGAACATACCAAAAGGAAAAAAAATCGAGCACGTCTTCATTTTATTCAAGCTCAAATCAGCGAACACAACAAAGACTATAGTGCTGCGCAAGAAAGTTACAATCGAACTTTAAAGAGTAAGCCACCCTATTTGTTAGAATTCAATTCTAGGCTAAAACAAGCGATAAATAGAGTGCGTACTGGCGAGTCACGTGAGAAAGTCAATAACTCTTTGGAGAAGATGCTGAAGGAGGATAAGAACTCCGACTATCAAGATCAAATTTACTTTGCAATGGCAGAGATGGCCTTGGCTGATGGTGAAGTGGACGAAGCAATAAGTCTACTCGAAAAATCTGCAGAAGAAAACAAAGAAAACCCTACGCAAAGAGCGAACACCTATTTGCAATTGGCCGAACTTTTATTTGACAATGAGCAGTATCCGAAATCTGGAACCTACTATGATAGTGCGCTTACTTCTTTAGCAAAAGACTACAAGGGCATTGAAGAGTTAGAATTTAAAAGAGACTACTTACTGGAACTAGGTGGTCACATAGCGCGTGTTGAAGAGCAAGACAGCTTACAGCACTTAGCGAGTTTATCGGAAGCTGAGCGTAACAAAATAATTGACAAGTACATCAAAGACTTTGAAGCAAAAGTGCAGGAAACTTTGAATCGCCAAAGCGAGCAGGCAGACCGCACAAATGACAACTCGGAGCAAAGCACTGCGAGCAATAATGCTTCGTGGTACTTCTACAATGACAAACAAAAATCACAAGGCTTCAATGAATTCCAGGCCAGACTTGGTTCGCGAGTCTTAGAAGATAACTGGAGAAGAAGTTCTCGTCTTTCAAGTTTTCAATTGGAGAACCTCAGTTCAAGTGCGGGAGAAGACGGTGCACAAATTGTAGAGCTTGCAAAAGCCAATAAGCTTTCGCGCGAAATGTTCGTAAAAAGACTACCGCTTACTCAAGACGCCATAGATGCTTCAAACGATCAAATAATAGAAAGTCTGTTCGCTATTGGCAACATCTACAAAGAACAAATTGGAAATATAGATAAGGCCAAAGAAGCCTTTGCTTCTCTGGTCAATCGTTTTCCAGGAAATGAACATGAAGAACAAACGCTTTATACCCTTTACCTTCTCAGCAAAGAAGATGGCCAAGATCAAGAAGCTCAAAACTACGCCAATCTATTAGCAGCTAAATACAAGAACGGTACATACAATAACTTGATACAAGATCCTTCATACGCACAAAAGCAAAACCAAGAAGACGCTGCTCAAACTGCATTTTACGAAGACACATACTTCTTGTATTTAGAAGAGAAGTTTCAAGAAGTACTCAATAGAAAAATAGAAGCAGAGCAACTATACGCTTCTACCAATGCTTATGGGCCGCAGTTTGATTTACTAGAAGCGTACGTAATCGGTCATACTGGAGAAAAGGATGACTATATCAAAGCGCTTAAAAACGTAATGTCTAAACACCCGGAAGATCCTGTAAAAGAAAAGGCAGAAGAGATTCTTAAATATCTCGAAGGTAGCGGCTTGAGCAAGAAAGACGAAGAGAAAATCTATCAGTATCGGGATACTAAAAACATAGTGCACTATTTCATTGTTTCCATTGACGAATTCAGCCCGGAAGTAAATAAGCTTATGGCCGATTTTAGCAACTTCAACAGATCTATTAATCAAAATAGGTTAAAAACTACCCCGATGTTGCTCACTCCGAAAGATCAAATCGTTTTGGTTAAGAATTTCCTAAACGCTGACAAGGCTATGGAATACTACAGGAAGGTAGATGCAGATAAAGACACGCTCTTTAAGAAACTCGGTGGTGTCGAATATTCCTTCTTTGTTGTTTCCAAAACCAACTTTACTACGTTCTTTAAGAACAAAGACTTGGACAGTTATATGGAGTACTTTGAAGCCGAATACCTCGAATAAAAATCATACCATCGTCTATGACGGAGCACAAGGAAACCAGCGTTTCACCCATTTTAAAAAAACTCACTTACCTACTTTGGATATTGTTTTTCCTGGGTCTCCTGGCAACCGCAATTTTTATGTACGCCTTGGTGAATGCTAAAATGGGCTTTTCCGAACTCCCAACTTTCCAACAATTAGAAAATCCTGAGAACAAACTGTCATCAGAAATCTACGCTGCCGACGGACAGATAATAGGTAAGTTCTTTATTGAAAACCGTTCTAATGTGCGTTACGATCAGTTACCGCAACATTTAGTTGACTGCTTAATTTCGGTAGAAGACAGACGGTTCTACGAACACAATGGTATCGACTTCAAAGGCTTGGCTACCGCAGTATATAGAACGATAAGAGGTAAAACTTCTGGTGCCAGTACCATTTCACAACAACTTGCCAGAAACCTCTTCCACGAAAGAGACAAGAGCAGTAAGATCAAAGCCATCGTACAAAAGCTAAAGGAGTGGGTAATAGCACTGCGATTAGAAAAGAGTTATACCAAAGGAGAAATCCTAACGATGTACCTTAACACTGTACCCTTTAGCCACAACGCCCACGGAATAAAGGCAGCAGCAAAAACTTATTTCAATAAAGAACCAGAAGATCTAAGCATCCAGGAATGTGGGGTGCTTATTGGTATGCTCAAGGGATCAACTTTGTACAATCCCATTCGCAATCCCAACAACAGTTTGAGAAGGCGGAACATTGCCATTAACCAAATGGAAAAGTATGGGTACATCACTGAAGAACAAAGAGATTCTCTTTTCCGAACGGAACTAATAGTTGACCCATCTTACGAAGACCACAATCAAGGATTGGCCACCTATTTTAGAGAAGAAGTGAAAAAGTTTGCCAAAGAATGGGCAAAGAAAAACACTAAACTAGACGGCACGAGTTATGACATCTTTAGGGACGGTCTGAAAATCTATACGACCATCGATTCGCGTATGCAACAATATGCAGAAGAAGCAGTAGCAACTCATATGCCTGAGTTGCAAGAACAATTTTACACCCACTGGAATGATGTAAAGAAAAAGGAGCCTTGGCACGATACCGATAACTTCATTGAGCGTGCCATAAAGAGATCAGAACGCTATAGAGTTATGAAGCGCGTCAATAAAATGAGTGACTTCCAAATTGATGAAGCCTTTTATAAAGAGAAGTTTCCCATGAAAGTTTTCGATTGGAAGCGCGGAGAGATTGACACAGTTATGACTCCAGTAGATTCCATACGCTATCGTAAAATGTTTTTACATACTGGTTTCTTAGCAATGGCTCCGAGTGGAGATATAAAAGCTTGGGTCGGCGGTATAAACCACAGACACTTTAAATACGACAATGTACAAGAAAGCTCAAAGCGTCAAGTTGGTTCAACCTTCAAACCGTTCGTGTACACCGTAGCTATTCAAAATGGTTGGTCACCTTGCCATAAGCTTCCGAACGTTCCAATAACCTTTGTACCTGGTATCGATCCCGTGCAAGAACCTTGGTCACCAGATAACGCAACTACCAAATACAACGGCGAAATAATGACGCTACGTTTTGCACTTGCCAAATCTATAAATCGTATCACGGCAAGGCTAATGAAAGAAGTAGGCCCGCAACCCGTTGTGGCCTTGGTCGAAAGAATGGGAATCGAAAAAGGAACTGTGCCGGCCTACCCTTCTATCTGTTTGGGTACGCCAGATATTTCACTTTACGAAATGGTTGGCGCATACGGCACATTTATGAATCGAGGCGTTTATACTCGCCCGCGTTACATTACTCGTATAGAGGATAAGAACGGACGTGAAATAGCAGACTTCCCTCACGAACGAAAAGAAGTACTTAGCGAAGAAGATGCATACATTATGCTCAACTTATTGCAAGGAGTTACAGAACAAGGAACCGGCGTGAGGTTAAGATTCAAATATGGGTTCCAAGGAGACATAGCAGGAAAAACCGGAACCACCAATGATCAGTCAGACGGTTGGTACATGGGTATCACGCCGCAACTCGTCGCCGGCGTGTGGACCGGTGGTGATGAAAAAGCAATACGCTTCGACGACCTTGCGCTTGGTGGTGGATCAAACATGGCCCTACCCGTTTGGGCAGAATTCATGAAGCGTGTTTACGATGACAAAGATTTAATGATAGACCGAGACGCTAAGTTTGAGGTACCTCCTTACGACTTATCTGTCGAACTCGACTGCAGTAAATACGAGCTAATAGAGCAACTGGAACTTTTAGAAAAGCTCAAAGAAGGAGACGGTGTAATTGAAGAAGAGGAAGAGTTTCTTTCATTCTAGTTTAATAGATAAAATATTTGGGGCGTGCCCCCACATTAAAAAACCCCGCGTTACACGCGGGGTTTCTTAATGTGGGGTCGGGCTTTCGGGGCTCGCTCTGTTCTGTTTTCTTCACGCAAAACACTTCTAGCTCTAAGGAGCTAAGTGTTTGTGCTCGAAAACAACAGGAGCTCAAACAAACCCCTCTATCCCTCACGCGATGTACAGAGCATCCATTTTACTACGAATCATCCATACGTTTACTCGGCAAAGCTCGTCGCATATCTAGACACGAACTAAAACTCGCGACAATAAAAAAATCATTCAGGCCAAAAAGCAATAATGACTTTAACGCTAGGCTTCCCCAAGGCCCGCAGCCAGGATAGTAGCGGTATGAGGTGCTTGGAAAGTGTAAGTCTGGATAGGCACTAAATAGTGCGAAAATATTTTGAGTGAAAATTTCATAGTTCAAGGCAAAAAGCGCAGTCATAGCCAGAGCTATGACGAGCATTTTTAACGCAGAAATATAGAATTTGCACCGAAATATTCGTGCTATTTAATGGCTTTCCAGACTGTTTGAGCTCCAGCGTGCAGAGCGACCAGAGGAAGCTCCTGCAAAGCTGTTGAGCGAAAACACTTTCCAAGCGCCGAGTACAAGCGGATAGCCTGTTGCTGCCCAAAACCTAACAATCAAACTAAATGGATTATCACTAATTTCGAATATAGAAATGAAACGGCCGAGTATAAAAGATCAGTTGTCAGGAGTTCCCAATGAGCCAGGGGTTTACTATTTCTCGGATAAGGAAGAAACAATACTCTACGTCGGTAAGGCAAAAAACCTTAAGCGCAGAGTCTCTTCCTATTTTTCAAAAACACACAATAGCGCGCGCCTGCGCGTTCTGGTCAAAAAAATAGTTGACATAAAGTTTACCATAGTCGGTAGCGAACAAGAAGCACTCCTACTAGAGAATGCTATGATTAAGGAAAATAAGCCGCGCTACAACGTGCTCCTTAAAGACGATAAGTCCTTTCCTTTTATTTGTATCAAGAACGAGCGTTTCCCGCGCGTGTTTCTAACGCGCAACAGAATCAAAGATGGCTCTCAATATCTCGGTCCTTACACTTCCGTCCGGAAAGTCCGGAACGTATTGGAATTCCTTCACCAAATGTTTCCTTTGCGCAATTGTTCTTTTAACCTCACGGAAAGCAACATCCAAGCGAGTAAGTTTAAAGTCTGCCTCGAATATCACATAGGCAATTGTCTCGGGCCTTGTGAAGGACACCAAAATGAGGCGCAATATATGCAGTCTATTCAGAGTATCAAGAATATTTTGATTGGCAACTACTCTCCAGTAATAGCGCAACTCAAAAAAGACATGAAAGCTCAAGCAGATGCCTTCGAATATGAAGCGGCCAATAAAATTAAAGAGCGTCTAGACTTCCTTGACAACTATAAGGCAAAGACCACAATTGTAAACCCAAAGCTGGAGCAACTAGACGTTTTTAGTTTTACTGAAAATGAAAACCGCGCTTACGTGAACTTCATAAAGGTTATGAACGGTACCATTATTCAAACACGTATTATTGAACTTGTCAAAAAATTGGATGAGGCTAAGGAGGCCTTACTCGAACTGGCCATACTAGAAGTACGCCAAAACGATACTGACCCTTCTTCTGAACTAGTACTGCCTTTTAAAGTGCAAGTTCCCGATGAAAACACTACGATTACGGTTCCGCAAATTGGTGATAAGAAAAAGTTGCTCGACCTGGCACTGAAAAATGTACTCTACTACAAAAACCAAAAGGCGATAAACGAAACGGGAAAAAATTACACGCAGCGAACTTTCGAATTGCTTGAGCAGATAAAAACTGACTTCAGAATGAAGGAGCTTCCCGAGCATATCGAGTGTTTTGATAATTCGAATTTTCAAGGTAGCAATCCGGTTGCTGCTTGTGTCGTTTTCCGTCAGGGCAAACCTTATAAAAAAGACTACCGCCACTTTAATATTAAAACGGTCCAGGGGCCTGACGACTTTGCTTCTATGAAGGAGGTAGTGTTTCGTCGTTACAAGCGATTGATGGACGAGGGTAAGAGTCTGCCTCAGCTGATTATTATTGATGGAGGTAAGGGGCAGCTAAGTGCTTCGGTCGAGGCCTTACGTGAACTAGGGATTTACGAAAAGGTCGTCATCGCGGGAATTGCTAAGCGCTTGGAAGAGATATACTTCCCTGAGGATTCACTGCCTTTGTACATAGACAAACGCTCGCGCAGCTTAAAAGTCGTTCAGCAATTACGGAATGAAGCTCACCGCTTTGCGATAACTTTTCATCGCAAAAAACGCTCGCATAGGATATTGCAATCGGAGTTTACGCAGGTGCCTGGCATCGGGAATAAAACCGCGGAGAACTTATTGATGTACTTTAAGTCTGCTGATAAAATAAAGAAAGCTTCGATGGAAGAGCTACTAGAAATAGTCGACAAAAAAAAAGCGAAAGCAATCTTCGATTACTTTCGCTCTACTGATTTAGATCAGTAATATCTTAAAGTGCTGGTCTTAGTACGACCAGAGGTCGTGCTCTTTCTTAAACACTTCTAGTTGAATTCTTTCCGATTCCATTAAGGCATCACGACCGTCGAAACGCTCTGAGATACGCTCATTCTTAGAATTGGATTCTTGCATTACATAGCTCGAGAATAAACGCATCTCGAAGATGTCTTCCCAAGTCATAATGTCATTGTCATTAAAAGGATTGAATGCAGCGTGCTTCACCAACTTCTCGCGAATAGATGGATAGTGCGCCCAGAACAAAACTTCCTGACCACGATAGTTATCGTTGTCATCGACAACGTCACGAATAGGAGCGATACCGATAATACGGCAAATCATAGTTGAAGTCTCCTCATCGAAGATCCAATCTTCTTTCAAACGAAACTTCTTTATAGAAGTAGGATTGAATTCATTGGTTACTACTGTAATCTCATATTCATAAGTATCTGGATTCAATACTTCAATAGTATCTACTCCTCCCAGACGTTCTTGAACATCTTTGAAAGTTACTTGCTCCTTAAAGGCATCATCTGCAAATAAAGGCATGCTATCATCTTCTGATACAATGTCCATTAAAACAGTAATGAATGGCTTCTCTTCATATAGAAAAGGAGTATTAATCTTCTCACGTGTATCAATAACACGCCATAGTCTTTTAGACCATAGTACATCCGCTTCGCGAATATGATCATATGCAAGAGCTACTCTTTCTTTTACTCCAATCTTATCGTAAGCACCATCGCGAACGATAGACTCACTAGGTGGACCGCCAGAAACGCTTCCTTCATTGATTTCATTGGACTCATTAGATTCCTGTGCAAAGACAGAAAGTCCAACAAATAACAAGACAAGCGTGAAAATTAAATTGCCTAATCCTTTCATGATAGAATTCTTTGTTTACTTAATCTTAAACGAAATAGTAGGCAGTGTTCTTGTGCTACCGTCTGGTCCTTTCGCTTTTATGTTATCCAGGAAGTAGATATCGCCTACTTTTCCTTTATTCTTAATCTCTGCACAACGTCCTTCGAACTTACCGCCTCTGTTCGTACAAATTTGGAGATCCTGCCCTTTCTGAGCAAGCGTCATTTCAAAGCCCATTACGTTGAACTTCGCATCGAAGTCGAAGTCTTTAAGCATAGCGAAAACAGCTCTCTGAGCTTTCCACTCACCAGTTCCCATTTTACCACCGGACTTACCGCCAACTTCAGGCACTGGATTAGGAATTCGTTTTACTCTAAACTCAGAAGAAAGGTTTACCGTTTTACCTAACTGGTTTTTACCTGATAGGTTAACTGTAGCTTTTCCTGGTTTAGTAACGTTAACAGTATATGAACCTGCACCGCTAGCTTTAGTGATAGATCCGCCGGACATATTTACAGAAACTGCTTTATTAGGAATTCCTGTAATAGAAGCCGAAACTGGATTTGGTACACCAATGTAGAACACGTTCATTTTCGTTGGTGAAACAACCGCAACGTGATCAGGTGGTGGCACAACTCCAATCTTAACGGTCTCTTTCATATTCTTCTTCTGACCGTAACTATCTACGAAGTCAATTTCGTATGTAAAGCTCTTTTCTCCAGTAGAGTTTAGCTTTCCAGTTTTGTGCTCAGCTCTTCCGTCTGCATCTACCTTTAGCGCTCTACCATTTACTTTAATAACTGGTACAACGTCCGAGCTAGAAGCCGCTAGGAAAATTTCTGCATCATACTCTTCACCAGTAATGAACTTCTTTCCATTTGGAACTACACCTACGATGTAGTTATCAAATAGTAATTCATCCTCACCAACTTTACCGAGTAGTTTCTCAACGGCCATTGCTTGTGTTGCAACAACGTCGTTTTTCATTTTATTTAACAAAGTCAAAGCAGGTGCGATAGGCATTTGGTAAAAGTTCTTTCTTTCCCAAGTCGTTGCTTTCCCGTGACTATCCATAAACTCTTGATCAAAATCTTCCATAGGCATTGCAGCTTTGAAAGAAGTCACATCACTCGCTTTAAACAATGTGTCACCATTTTCAGCATACTTATTTACGTCAAAAAGTCCGAGCATTTTTGCTCGAGCAGTTTCCAAAACACTTTTTAACTCCGTTGCTTTTCCGTCGGTAATTAGAACACGCGTAGTTGTTCCCTTATCACGGTTACTTTTCAAACGTTGTTCAGGATTATCGTAGTCAGGTCCATTTGATTCATCAATCAGTTGTTGCATCAAATCGTCAATATAAGTCGCTGCTTCATCTCCAGCGCTTACAGCTTCATCAACCATTGGCTGATACTCCTTACCGAATGGATTTTTCTCAATTGCTGCTGCAAAAGCTTTTTGACCATCGGTCATTTTCTTTCCCATAGCATCGTTCGAAGCGCTGATACTGGTATCAATCATTTCGAAGGCGTTCAATATCTCTGCGGATACGTTTAAGGCAAGCATGGCCGTCAATACCAAATACATGATATTGATCATCTGCTGCCGGGGTTCCTTAGGTATAGACATTAATAATGTTTATTAGATTATTAATATGGTT
>CAZZIZ010000002.1:0-45988 GCA_964654535.1 uncultured Chitinophagales bacterium | reverse complement strand
CCGGGGTTCCTTAGGTATAGACATTAATAATGTTTATTAGATTATTAATATGGTTTCCTACTGAGCCGCTTGACGCATAGCTGATAGCATATTTCCATATATGCCGTTCAATGAAGATAAGTTGCCTGACAACTCTTTCATTTGTTCTTTGTATATCTTGGTGTCATCCAAAGACTCATTCAAGTTGCTAATTGCACTTGTCAAGTTACCATAGAAAGTGTTCATTGCTTTCAAGTGGTTATTTGTGTCTTGCAACTCTAACTCATAAACAGCGTTCAACGCAGCTAAGTTTTTAGAAATTGCAGTTACTTGATTGTGGTAGTCTTTAGTACCCTCAGTAGCTTCAGTTAAGTTCTGTGCAACCGCTGCTGCATCTGTGTAAGAAGCTTGTACTTTATTCAAAGCCTGAGCTGCAGCACGTGCACTCGCAGAAAATTCGTCAGAAGCACCAGCTGATTCAACAACAGTAGATAAACTGTCGATGTTCGAACCCAATTTTTGAAGGTGATCACCTAATCGACCAATTGAGTCTTGGTTCATATTTCCTTTACTCAATGCGTTGTTCAAATCTTCGGTAAGATCAGTCGAATCTCCTGAGGCGCTAGCTGAATATTGATCTAATCCAGGATAAACTTTTTCCCAGTAATAATCTTTGTGAGGAGGTAGAATTCCTTGAATAAAGAAGATCGCTGCTTCAGTAAGCAATCCAATTGTCAAGAATATATCTGCACCTGGTTTGTGCGTCAATTTGAAGAGAGCTCCAACCATAACGATCGCTGCTCCAACTCCAATTAATAAATTCTTTAGGTATTTAAACCCGCTTGAGTGAATGAAAGACATAGTTCCAAATAAGTTTTAGGTTAATCGATATTTCAAGTTCGGTTTTTTGCCTCGACAAATTGACAAGGCAAAAAGATTTAGTTATTCTTAAAGTCGCCCATAGAACGCCCTAAGAAAGTAAGCGCAGTTCTAAAGCCGATGTAAGACTTGGCAGTGTCCTGGTATTCCCAGTGACGAGTACCTGTTTGCAGGTAGTATCCAATGTCTTTCCATGAACCGCCTCTCAAGACTTTTCTTTTCAGAGTAATCGGATCATCATCCGCAGCATCATAGCGAATGTTTGAGTTCATGTCGTGGATGAAAGAGTATGCATTTTCATTATAAGATGAAGACGTCCACTCTGCTACATTTCCAGACATATCAAATAAGCCATAATCGTTCGGGTGGTAAGAAGCAACTTTCACTGTATAGAAGCCACCATCTTCAGGGTAGTTACCTCTTCCAGGTTTGAAGTTTGCGAGCAAACAACCTTTTCTATTTCTAATATATGGTCCACCCCAAGGGTACGGAGCATTGTCCAGACCTCCACGGGCAGCGTATTCCCATTCGTGCTCAAACGGTAAGCGGAAGTTTTCGCTCATCGTTTCTCCGTTCTGCTTTGCGAAATCATTCCACAACTTGGTTCTCCAAGAACAGAAAGCATTTGCTTGTACCCAGTTAACTCCAACTACAGGATAATCATCAAAGGCAGGGTGCCAGAAATAATTTCTTGTCATTGGCTCATTGTATGAGTAAGAGAAATCAGCAATCCACGCAAGTGTATCTGGGTAGATTTCTACTTCTTCTTTTTTGATAAAACTTCCTCGTGATTGGTCACGCTGACTTACTCGTGCTGCATTTGCCCAATCATACCACTCGTAACTAAAAACTAGTTTGTCGGTATCAACTTCTTTGGTATCCCAAAATTCATCCTCACCTGAGTAATACATACTGCTCAAAGCATCTGCATCTTCAGACCCAGATTCCCAATCGATGACGTAATCCCAATCGAGTTTTTCACCCATACCGTCTTCCGTTTCTTCATATGCATCCAAAAGTGTTAAAGCAATAGAATCACGCACCCAGTGTACGAACTGACGATACTCGTTGCAAGTTATCTCAGTATCATCCATATAAAAGCCCTGAATAGAGACTGACTTGGAACGTTGAGTTAAAGTGCTATTAATATCTTGGTCACTCTGGCCTATGTGAAAAGTACCTGAAGGAACATAAACCATCCCGTAAGGACTGATTGTGCTCCATGTTGGTCGTTCGGATACTCCCAATAGTTGGCCATTTACAGAGTTATCGCTACAACTGTAGAGTCCGCATAGAAGCAAAAGGACCATAGCTGCAGAAAGAGACTGTTTCATCGTCATTTTTTTAATTTTTCCTTATTACAAGGGCTTTTTGAAAGCCCGTAAAGCTAATTTTTTTATACTAAAACCCAAAAGAGGATTCCTATTATCTATACATAAATCGCGCCATTTTTGCATATTTTTCACAATTGAAAAATCACAAAAACCGTGGGTTATAAATCACTTTACCTCCCCTGGACGACATTAAATCGGCTAAACGGTAGCTAATAGCCAATTCATGGGACCCAGAATGAGCTGTATTAAGCCCAGAAAGCCCTATATCGTAGCTGTAAAACAGCTTAAAATTGGGGGTAAAACGATACCCTGCCAATAGTACGACTGCGTCTTGTGTTCGATTATTGTATCCCCTGTAACCAAGTCCGAGTTGGAAAGTTTCCAGATAAACTGCTGCTAATTGCAGGTCAATTTGGTGACTTATCGCGTCCGACTTTAACAGTAACGAGGGTATTAGTTCAAAATTATATCCAACTTCGATATTCTGTTGAATAAGGCCAAAATATGTTCGCCCAGCCTCAACAATTGACTCGTTTTCAGTTAGTTGGAACTCCTTATCAATTAAACTTCTTACCGATAATCCAACTAAAGTCTTAGGTAGTTTGAACAATACTCCGAGGCCTATGTCGGGTGTAACTCCATTTTGACTCGAATTTGGAATTAAGTCATCATTATGCTGGATTACACCAGTGTATTCACCGTCGTTTGTGACAATTAATGCCCCATCTAGGTTTTTCTGAGCTATTCCTGCATCTAATCCAAATGAAATTGTTCCAAATCGCAATTTGAAGGCTTTTGCAAGTGAAAGCCTTACCGACAGATTGTTTTCTGCCCCAATAGCATCATTTACCACAATCAAACCTGCACCGGCATTAATTCCAGGTGCAGCCATATGAATGCTGCCAAATTGACTAACTGGGGCACCTTCGATATCTAGCCACTGGTATCGTGCACTGGCATCGAGATTAAGCCCTAATCTTGTACCGGCATAAGCAGGGTTATATGGCAGAACGTTCTGACTGAATAAACTGGTCTGAGCTGCTGATTGAGCAGATAAGCTTTCGAAAAATGTATTGCCGGTTAGAAGAATAACGAGCGTAATAACGACTCGGTATTGGAACATTTTGTTCCAGAAGCATTTATAATCAGTCATAGAAAAATCACCCATTCTGGAGTGCTTCACTAAGATAAGTTTTGACGATTAAGAATGCAATTCGAGAGGGCCAGATGTACCTAAAAACTTTCTGTTGATGTTAAGTAATTCCTCTGGCTTTGGTCGTTATTTTATCTCTTTGATGTATTTCTCAATGGCCATCGTCATGGAGGGGGACTCTGGGTTCGGAGCCATTATGTCAACTTCGATACCGTGCTTCTCACATGCCGCAGCTGTGGCAGGTCCAAAGGCCGCAATTCTTGTTTTATTTTGTTTAAAATCTGGGAAATTATCGAATAGAGATTTAATCCCAGAAGGGCTAAAGAAGACAATGATATCGTAATAAATTTCCTTTAAATCAGAGAGATCACTGCTCACAACTTCATACAAGACCGCTTCTCTAAACTCAACGCCGTTTTCCTCCAAAAATGCGGGCAAAGTACTTTGGTGTCCACCTGCACAGGTAAACAGATATTTCTCTGTTGCCTTGTGCTTCAAAATGAGGTCGCGTAAAGTTGTTTTCGGTCCTTTCTTAAAGAAAACCTTACGTTTTCTATATTCGATAAACTTTTGCAAGTAAAGGGCAATCGCCTCTGAAGAACAGAAATACTTCGTTTCCTGAGGCATTTTAGCTCTGAACTCCTCACATATTCTGAAAAAGTGGGAAATGGCAGTTTTACTAGTAAATATTATCGCCGAGTAATCAAGCGGATTGATCTTATCTTTTCTAAACGCTTTAGCGTCTGATCCTTCTACTTGAATGAACTTTCGCCAATCAATTTTGAGCTTTTGTCTCTTTTCTAAATCGAAATAAGGATTCTTATCCGATTCTGGCTTAGGCTGAGAAAGTAGGATGGTTTTTACCTTGTTCTCTTTTCTCTTCTCAACGCCTGAAATAGTAGATGCTTTAGTCATAGTATCTCTCAAAATTATCGTTATCTCTCAAAAATATCGTTAGGCCAGTATCTTAAAAAAAGCCCGAAACCTTTAACAAAATGGCTACTGGCAATATTTCAAGGGCGCAAAAATACGCAATTATATAGTCTATCCGAATGCTCAGGAACGGCTTAGCAATACTAAAACCGCGAAATATCCTCAGAATAACAAAAACGACACAAATAGTTAAAATAGCCCCATTAAGCCAGTGCTTGGGTATTGCCGGACCAAATGATTCTATTAAAGCCACTGGAAGAAGGGCCAATCCGAGGAAAATGGTAGAGATGGCCACAGTTTTAACATACAGGCCTACCTCCTTTCTAACTGGAAGGATATGAGTAAAGACGCTTAACCAGACTAACCTAAGCGTTATTAGAATAAAAAAAGCAGCTGTCCAAAATACAATCGCAGTAAGATAGGTCGGACTTGAAGAACCGGCATTTCTTAAAGCACCTTGAAGGTCATCTGGAGCTATAATTCCTAAATAAGTAATAGCAAAAACACCTGAACTAACTAATAATAGAACAACCCATCCAAGCGTGAATGGAAGTTGATCTTGTAAATGTTTCGTCTTTGCAATAGCTCCGCTTCGAAAACCTTCAATGATATCCGTCCAATCTTTTGAAAACAGAGTTCGGACTAAAAAGAGTAACAAGCAAAGGCCAACAAAAAAATAAAACTTTGTGGTGCGAATCAGATCCGGATTAGTTAGTCGATACTCATCGAACATTGGTTCCGCCGGAACTTGCAAGAAAAATGAAAAGAGTAAGTCAGAAATAGCTAACATACCCAAAGTGTATTTTTCCATTTCTAAAACGCGGAGGGTTCTTAATCAAATCGTCGTTTACTGAACTTCTACTTCCTCCTAAGGCATAACTAATTCCAAAAATTCCCGCTTTGGTTTCAAAAGAAAAACCAGTTCCAAAGCCATAATTAAAGTTCACGAGTTCCGCTAAAGGGTCGGTTAAATCTGTCAAAAAGGCATTGTCGCTAAACAAAAAGAAATAAGAATTTCTGCTCAACAAATATCGATACTCCAAAGTGAGCAAATGATACATATCAGTAAAAATGGATTCTTCATCAAATCCACGTAACACACGATTACCTCCGATTCGAAACTGCTCGTTTTGATAATAGTTGGTCGCCAGATCATCGGCTCCTTCAAAGAGGTTTCTCGTCAACTCACCAGTGTATTGAGCTAAAAAGGTCGCCCTCTTCTTAATTGGAACGAATTGCTGAATTAACCAATCTGCCTTTAGCTGAGTACTGCGAAGGCGCAGTCCTACATAAGGATCGAATTCAGTTTCACCTTCTTCGATTAATGTTCTTATAACACTGTTCTCGAATATGCGCCGCGAACCTAGGGCAAAGTTTACACTAATGTTCCTACCTCTCCTGGGATTGAACTTATAGTCTAAACGCGACCAATTGAAACCAACTCCATAGTAGTTTGTCGTTAGGTCCAACAATTCTGGAGAAGTTTGTCCCGCGATAATTTGCGCCTCGTTTATAGACAAGAGTCTAGTTTCATTCCGTTGCCAAAAGAACTTTACTTGACCGTTTCTGCTTAAGTTATAGTAAATGGCTATATCACTATCTACATCACGATGCAATGTATCCCGGAGCACCACGTTTAGTCCCAGCTCAACGCCCACTGGAACGTAGGGCAGGTATGGTAAGCCCACATGAGTTTGCACTTCTTGTAGGCTGTTCGGAAAATTCTTGTACTCCAGTCGGAGTTCCTCCCCTATTCCAAAACCATTAACAATATGCACCAGTCCATCGCCCGTTATTTGTAGCCTACCCGTTTCGTCATCAGGCAATAAGCCCAAAACAAAATTAAATCGGCTAGCATTCTTTTTGTTGAGGTACATTTTAATCCTGGCCGAATTACTGCGAAATTTTATTTGTGCTGGCCGCACCTCTTCAAGAAAAGGCAGTTCATTTATCCTTCTGGAAATATCTCTTATGTCTCTTTCAGAATAAAGATCGCCTTCGGCAATACGAATGTACTGTTGCAAAAAACCTTTATTCAGTTTTAGGTTTCCAATCATGTCTATACTGTCTACCTTAACGGGATAGTTCTCGTCCAATCTAAGGGCAACCCGCATTTCGTCTCCATCTATATACTGGGGCTCTAAGGAAGCAAAGGCAAATGGGTAACCATTATTTTCTTTGTAGGTTAAAATGCGCTCTATTATATCTTGAATCTCCGGCAAGGAATAAAGCGTGCTATTCAGTCTGCCTAAACCGGTCTTGGACAAAACAAGCGGGTCCACATCGGATAAGTCAAGATGGACATTTTCAAAAGCCGGGCCACGATAGACTTTACTTTGGTAAGCATCATCGGTTTCAAAGGTGCTATCTATAGATGCTGCAAAAAAACCTTCGTTGTGCAGTGCATTAATGAAATTGAGCAAAGCAGGTTCAAGCTGTTCCCTACTCTCAAACTGCTGACCGGCAAAATCCTTTTCTATATAACTCGGCAAACTTGCATCATCCAACACGTCCCAAGTCCAAGTTTTACCTTGACCCTGCAACAAAAGCGAAGAACCGATTGTCAGAAGCAATAGGATTCGTCTACCATACTTAAAGCAAGGGATCAAGATTCATTAGTTTTAGCGTCGATGTCAGGCATATACATTCACATTCCTTATTGCCGGAAAGCTTGCACCTATTGCAATTTTCATTTTTCAACCCAGCTTCAACAAAAAAGCAAATTAGTAGAAGCCTTGGTAAAAGAGATCAAGATGCAAAAGGACTATCTAGGTACTAGTAAAATTAACACAATCTATTTCGGTGGTGGCACGCCCTCTGTACTAGAAGAAGAGGAGTTAAAACCAGTAATGGATGCTTTGAATACCGAATTTTCAATAGAGAATGACGCTGAAATAACAATTGAGATAAATCCAGACGACGCTAGCGCTGAGAAACTGGAGCAATGGATAAAACAAGGCATCAATAGGCTTAGCATTGGCGTACAATCCTTTTCAGAAAGCGAGTTACAATTTATGAATCGCTCTCATACAGCTGAACAATCGCTTTCTTGCTTAAGCCTAGCCAAGCGGGTCGGCTTTGACAAAATTTCTATAGATCTTATTTACGGCGGGTATAAAACCAGTAATGACGAGTGGCAAAAAAATATCGATACCTTTTTAAGGCAAGACATTTCACACCTCTCTGCTTATGCGTTAACTGTAGAAGATAAAACGAAATTAGCCCATGATATTTCCAAGGGCATATTGGCGCAACCAGATGAAGCAAAAACCATAACCCAATTTGAAATATTGATGGACGCTATGCTCAACAATAATTATGAGCACTACGAAATTTCCAATTTCGCCAAGTCAAAATGCAGGGCCAAACACAACAGCAACTATTGGACTGGGAAGTCGTACCTCGGTATTGGTCCAGCAGCACATTCGTACAACGGTAAAAGTCGACAATGGAACGTAGCCAACAACGCTCTTTACATTGCCGCTATTCAATCCGGCAACTTGAACTTTGAAAAAGAAACCTTAAGTGCAAACGACATGTACAATGAACACATTATGACCGGCCTGCGAACTAGCTCAGGTTGCGTGCGCAATTTCATAGACAAAAATTTCGAAGCCCGGCATTTGGACTCGTTTGACAAAGCTCTCGAAAAGCATATGGCAGAGTCAAACATTAAAAAAGATGATAGCGCCTACATCCTTACGCGTAAAGGAAAGTTCATTGCAGACAGTGTTATGTCTGATTTTTTTGTTTAATTCTGTTTCCGGATTGTCTTTTGGGCGTGCCCCTTTTTTATTTTTTCTTTCCTTCGTACTTGTTACTGAATGCAAGAATTTTAATTTTCGCTGAAAGAAAAAATAAAAAAGGGTCGCTATGTTCCGTAGCTCCGCTGATGCTTCGGTCCCTGTGCTTAGTGCTGTGTAGCAATGCCTTCTACCGCAAGCGGTAAGTCATTGCTACAGCCCTAAACAGCGACTGCTCCCTTTGGTCGCCCTACTCACAGCGCTCACGCATAGATACTCGCGTGAGGGATTGACGCATTGTGGAGCTCCTGTTGGTAAAAGCAAGAAGAGACCTTAGCTCCCCAAGAGCTAGAAGGGCTTTTTGCTTTTTGCAGCACAGAGCGACTGCGGAAAGCCCGACCCAACAAAAAAAGCCTCGCATAAAATGCGAGGCTTTTTTTGTTGGGGCACGCCCAATATATTTCTCTATCTAAAACCTAGTTCATTGGTATGCGCAAGGTCTGACCAATTGCCAGAGAATTCGACTTTATGTTGCTCGCCGCTTTAATTCGATCTACACTTACGTTGAATCGTTTGGATAAACCCCAAAGAGTGTCGCCTGACTTTACCTTATATTGCTTAACACGGTTGTTATCCATTGTTTCATCATCATCAACAACTACGATACGGCTTCTGGTATGCACACGACTTCCAGAATCTTCTACAACCTCTATTTTACTCGTTATCCTTGGTTCATCGAGGCTACCGGTAACGATTCGTCGCGGCTCTGTAGTTCTAGTTTTTACCACTTTGCCGTTTATAATACTTGGCTCATCATCTAAACTTCCGACTATAACTCCATCCGGCTTTCTTGTGTTTGAGCTAGTGCTATTCCTAACGGTGGGGCTTGTATGGGTTGAACTACTTGGTCTATTGCTGCCATTTGAGTAGCTACTGCTCGTTCCAGTTTCTCTAATAACTTTACGCGAAGTTTCTGTTGGCACTCTCGGCTCAGTCTCTATTGTTGTGCTTGTTTCCCCCGATGTAGTTTTTGCATGAGAGTTACTACTCTCAGCCATCGGTTCAGGAATCTTATAATTAGTTGGATGCGTTATTTCACTTTCACGGTTGTTTTTACGTTTTCCTGGCGTTTGAATAAACCTATTATTGGTAACGGCTAAGCTTTCACGAATTACGGTTTTAGGAACTCTTGGGTTTTTACCGCGCAAATAAATTAACTCACCAATTGCAGGCTGCGTGCCTACGCGCAGCTTGTTTCGCTTGTAAAGCGCTTTCAATTTTATGCCATAGTATTGGCTAATGTTCTCCATAGTTTGTCCTTCCTGAACGCGAATGGTTTCATCAGTTACTGGGCCCATATTTCTTTTGGGTTGCAAAAACACTTTGCTCTGTGCAGGGATAATGGTGTTTGCGTCAAACTCGTTATAATCACAAAGTCTATTCACAGATATAGAATAAGTTCGGGCAATCTGCATGGGCGTACACTCCTCCGTGACTACCACAGTTTTTATGTTATTGAAATAGAATGTTTCGGACTGCATCACTTTGGTTTTCATACCCGGTTCGGGTCTGATGACAGTTGGTTCCGATTTGCCACGACCCAACCATCTTTGAATTCTGCTGCGCGACTTTCTTGAGCTGCGCGCCTTTGTCGTATTGCGACTCTTAGAATTTGCATTCTTGCCTGCGCCGACAGATACTCCTCTAGAAGCCTTAGTGCTACTGGCTCCTAATGAGTTGTTCACCGATGTGCTGCGGCTCGAAATCGTGGCCTCATCGATAGCTCCTGCTGATGCATAAGCGTCTTCCGTGCTTCTTGAAGCGACCATTTCATTGTGACTGTCGTACTGATCCAAATTGTATCGTTCAATTAAGTCGATTAAACGTGTTGGGTATTTTTTGTCAGTGGCATATCCCGCTTCCTTGAGACCATAACACCAACTTACATAGTCACTTTTATCCAAGTCGAATAAAAAGGCATAGCGTGGAGCTTTTAAAAAAGTGGAGTGATCTCTAAAGGATTGAACTGGGTGTCCATACTTTCTAAAACACTCATTTTTCTTATCGTCGTCGCGATAAACTTTTTTACCGGTCCAGCTACTGTGGCACTTAATTCCAAAGTGATTATTGGCTTCTCTGGCCAAATAACTGTTTCCAAAATGTGATTCGAGAATACCCTGGGCCAAGGTTACGCTGGCAGGAATATTACTGGATTTCATTTCACTCACAGCGAGTGCCGCGTAAGTGTCGATGTACTGTTCAATCGTCAATTCTTCTTTGGCAAAGGACTGAAGGCTGAAACATACAATCATAAGAATGATCGTTGGTGCTTTCATAATTGGGGCGTTAATTAGTTTCGCGAGATAATATCTCACAGAAATATAAAAGCAATAAGAGTGCCAAGATTGGACATCTGATGCCACTATCATCTTAACTACGGTTAAACTCCTGTAAAACAGCTATTTAACTATTCAACTCTTAGCTTTTGACCGATTTTAATGACGGTAGACTTCAGACTATTCAACTGTTTCAATTTTGAGACAGTTATCTCATACTCTTCTGCTATCTCACTCAAGGTATCGCCACTTTTGACAACGTGGTAGACCTTTTCTCCACTAGAGGTGGTATTACTTTCAGATGAAATATCTGAGCTCGGGGTTCCATCTGCTATTGGCTTTTTGAGGATTGGAGTCCCGCCATCAGTGGGAGCTGGTATGACCATAGTATTGGTCTGGGTAAAATCAAATTCGATCATTCCATCAAGCTCTACTTGAAGAATTTCGCTTCGAACATTGTACACTTTGGAAGAATCATTGGGCAATTCAAATCGATTAGTTCTTGGGGACTTCTTTGTCAAAAACTCATTCGTTATTGAGGCCCAAGCTGTGGTTTCTTCTTGTATAGCTTTTTCAAAAGATGGCACAATCTGATTTACTGACGGTAAACAGGCCGGAGGAATCGGGTTCGTGCTTCTGAGGTATAATATTTCGCCAACTCTTGGCTGCGCTCCGTAAGGAATACCATTGAATTCGTAAAGCGCTTTCAAGTCCATAGCGTAAATCAGCGCTACGTCGCGCATAGTTTCATCCTCACTAATCTGATGGATTCGGTTTTTTCGTGGCGCCTTTTTACGCATTGGCTCCAGATAGATGCGCTCGTTGGTTTTGAATCGATGACTAAGCTCGGCGTAGTTATAATCCAAAAGCTCTGAAAGCGTGAGTCCATATGCATTGGAGGCTTGTACTGGCCAGACGGGCATGGTATACATAACATAGTCTACACCATTGAATTTCTGTACGCGCGTCGTCGATATTTTTCCAATCTTCTTAGAAATGCGCTTTTGCAATTTGGTTACTTCCCTTGGCGGTGGAACTAGCTCTTCATTGAACTCTTTACGTTCTAGGGATACAAAATTGAATTTCATCTTTGCCTTATTATCAACCATCACTACTTCACTATTGGGATAGTGTTCCATTCGGTCGTATACAAATAGGGCATAACGCTCTATAATATTAATTAGCTTACTCGCATAGTTGGGATCGGTGGCATAGCCAGCTGCTTTCAGTCCAATAGCCCAATTCTCATAATCGTAAATACTTAAATGATAAAGTGACAGGTAGCGATCTTTAGCTAGTACATAGGAGTGATCAACGTAGGATTCTATAGGTGAGGCGTACTTTCTAAAACATTCCTGTGGAGCGTCATCATCGTGTGCAATGGTTTCGCCAAACCAGGTGTTGTGACATTTCGCTCCGAAATGGTTGTTTGCTTCCGTAGCTAAACGGCTCGCACCGATATTGGATTCTAGCAGGCCTTGACCTAGCTTAATACTCGCTGGGATTCCTGTTCGACGCATCTCTTGAATAGCAATATCCTTATATGTAAGGATATAGTTTAGTGCGGCTTCATTCTCGTGCTGGCCCTGAATAAGTCCAGAGCTGGCCATACTAATGACAATTAGAGTGATCTTAAATAGTGACGGGCGCATAACATTGAAAGTACCTACAAATGTAATTGATTCGAACGTTGGCATGTTGTTTTGCTATTAGTATTTATTCCATATAGCGTCGATAATTTTTAAGAATTTCTTGGAACTAAGTTTTCTTGCGGACTATCATTAAACCGTCATTAAAGGGGAGTAGAACGTTTTCGACTTCTGGGTCTGCTTGCACGACTTGATTGAATTGTTTTATCCCTTTTGATTCCTTATCTATTTCTTTTTCATCGAGCACTTTTCCATTCCACAACACATTATCTGCAACGATTATTCCATTGGGATTTAGAAGTGGCTTAATCATTTCAAAGTAAGTTGTATAGCTTTCCTTATCGCCATCAAGAAAAACTAGATCAAAGGAGCCGCTTAGTGTGGGAATGAGGTCTTTCGCATCGCCAGTGAGTATTTTCACCTTGTCCTGGTGTCCCGTGGCATGGAGGTATTTGTCTATGATGGTTCTATTTTCGGAATTGATATCAATGGTAATAAGTTCACCACCTTCGACAAGGCCTTCAGCCATACAGATAGCAGAATAACCAGTGAAGGTGCCAATTTCCAAGATACGTTTCGGCTTTAGGGTGTTGCTCAATAGTCGTAGAAGGCCACCGACTAGTTCGCCACATATCATTTGAGGCATTAGTTTTGTTACGTGAGTTTCACGATCTAACTGGGCGAGCGAATCAGGTAATTTGGTACTGTGATCTATGGCGTACTTCGCAATAGGTGTTGGTTCAAACTTCATCTTAATCTTTGCCGACGAAATTACGATAAGCTGCGATGATAGCAGCCAAGATAACAGCGGTTATGAGGTGCTTGTAAAATGCTGAGAGCCCCACCGTGCAGAGCGACTATTTCAACTCGCTCAATATAGACGCCGGAAGCTTCTGCCAAGGTGTTGGGCGAACCTGTTTTTGCAGTAGTCTACAAAAAAGTACTGTGAATCGCTTGAATTAAAAGTCCAGTCCGAGAGAAATATACCAGATTTGGTCTTGCTGAACTTCGCCATCCCAACCCCAAGCATAGTCTGCCTTAATGTAATAGCCTAAAAGTGTTGAACGAAAACCAACACCGTAACCAGCAATTACTGGTTGACGGAAGAACTCTAGCTCTACCTCAACTGGACCGTTACTGTCCGTGGTGGTGTCGAATAGGTTTTCATCGCTAAATGGATTCAAACCATCCCAAGCGGTTCCCACGTCGGCGAATCCTATAACCTGGAAATTTCTGAAGAAGTCCGACTTGATCGGATTTGAAAAGAGGTATGTGAAAAATGGTACACGTAACTCGGAATTGATTAATGCGTGGGCAGTACCGTGTCTTACATTTTGCTTAAAGCCTCTTAAGTTGGCAGCGATAGATTGAAAACCAATACTACCATCCGAATTATCAACTTGATTTGTTTGATCAAACCTGTCTTGTTCCCAAATCCAATTCTCGACGCCTCCAAGAAAGTAAATCAACTTTGTTGGTCCCCAAGATTTGGCTATAGTAAACCTGTTGGCCCAAACGATTTCATTGTGAATTGGTTGGTAGTGCCTAAAGTCGAATCCAGTTACGATAACGTGTCCGGTATCCTTAAAGTCAACTTCCAAACCATCATTGGTTCTTATGTCGAAGGGCTTAAAAAACTCTAAGTAAAACTTATAGCGCGTTCCTCGTCTTAGGTTCATTAATATTTCGTCGCTGTCGTCGTAAACGTATTCAAACTTGGAAATGAACCAATCTTGGGAAAGATCTAATCCACTCAACACATTGTCAATTGTACCATTAAGCGCAGGTCGAGTAGAGGCCAATACTCTTAGGCTTTCATTTCTATAACCGATGTTCGCTCTAAAAGCGTTGACCATTTGAAGCGGATAGTTAAATCCGACTTGCGCGATGTAGGTTAAATTTTTGACGTCTACGAATGGAGGATTCACTCCCTCCAATCCGAATGTAGAGCTTCTGGATCTTCTATAAATCGTGAATTTTTTGTCGAGACGTTTTTTCAAGAATTGCGCTTCAAGAAAATACTCTGATTGATTGAAATCAAATGGCAGTCTAAAGCCTGCAACTACTTTGTAGTCTTCTAACAAATCACTGATTCCTAATTTGGTTAGCCCTTTTAAGTTGTTGTTAAAGTTTCCTTGGGGTTGTAGCGAGAATGTCTCATACGGAGTTAAAATGTTACTATTATCGAACTGCGTAACTACGTAATCTGTAGCAAAACGGGGGCTATAAACCCTTACTCTTGATTGCTTATAAACCGGAACCTCTTTTTCCTCTTCCCCAGCTTTATTTACTTCTGCTTCGGCCTCAGCCAATTGTTTATACCCATCAATTGAATCTAAGACATCGAATTCGCTTTGATAGTAAACCTCCTCTTCTTCTGGCTGCGAGGATGCTGGCTCACCAAATTCATAATCATTGATGTCTATCTCCGGAGCATCGGGGTCTGGCACTTCCTTATCGACAGGAGGTTCGTAAAGAGTTATATCTTCTTCTTTTGGTTCCTCGTTTACTTTTGCTGGTTCAGCGCTACTCTTCTTATCTTTAGCACGTGAATCCAGGTAGCCTTTTTGAACCAAAAAGGTTGTTGGCTTAACTGTGTTAGAAGTTCTTCCTTCTAGTGATATTTTATCTTCAATAAACAATCCTATCCCTTTTTCCCAGGCTACTATTTCTGAGAGTTTCTTTTTCGAAACAGAATATTCAATGATGTTCTTTTCTCTATCGGTGAGATAGACAGTAGATGTTGTGGTGTGGTAAATTGGCCTTTGGCCAATAGAATCGATTGCTCCTACGGCCATCAGTGAGTCAATAGGAAAGCTTGGGTTTACAACCACTGAGTCTTTGAAAAAGACCAATTTATCGGATCCGATTTGCACCTTATTCATTATACCTGCATACAAGTTGTTGACACCACTAGCGTTACTCAAATAACTGAAGTGAGAAGGGTCATATTGAAAAGGCTGACGCTCATTAGCATTTGGCGAGTCGGTCAATTGAGTTAATACATTTGACTGCTTATCGTAATCATAGAAGAACAGATCAAAGTCGTTGTAGGCCACCAAAGTATCAACCTTCTCCATTCTCAAAGTATCGTCAGATCGGTTTGACGCGAATATTATTCCGCGGTTGGTACCATCGTTATAGTAAACTGGATCTAGATCGTCGTAAAGGTCTTTTGTGATTTGTACCGTTTTTTGGTTTGCAAATCTGAAAGTAAAAAGATCTAGTTGCCCCTTACTCATTGCAGAGAACAATAAGCGCTTATCCGTTCCATCGAAGGAAACGCCCGTTATTTGTTGAAACTTAGGAATGTCATCGACTATTTCTTCACCAGAAGAAACATCATAAAGCAAGTATTTAACAAGGTCTTTCTTTTCGTAAATAATAACCAATTTGTTTCCTTTCGGAGACCAGGCAGTTAAAGGATAATTGCCTTCATTCGGAAGGTTAAAAGCACGAAAACCTTGCTTTAGCAGTTTCTCCTTTCCGTCGTTTTCTAAATCACGTAAAAAGACTTTGTACTTACCGTTGTCATCAACAACGTAAATCAGCCTATCTCCATTAGGACTCAACTTAGCATCTGTAATTCGGATATCGCGCTTTGTGTTTTTTACTAGCACTAGGGCTTCTTCCGTTTTTTTTACTTCGCGAGAATCGGTTTCAGAAAAATATAGGGCTGATGTATAGTCTTGCCATTCTTGAATTACTTCTTTAAGCGTTTTGCCTAAAACGAAAACAAAACCACTGTCAACGTTGCGGTTAACTCTAGTTAAGTACATTATGTTGGGCAAAACACCTTCTCCATATTGCGAAACGACATAAGTCCAAAAGGAGAAACCAGCATAATAAGCATCATCTCCTCGTAGCTTACTAAATTTTTTGAAGCGATTATTCACTACTCCTTTACGAACTCGCTCATCAATTTCTTCATCCCAATCGCGACTTAAATAGGCAATTAATCCTTGCGTGTACCATTCGGGTAAATTTAAGAGCACCGCATTTTGCAGCACCTCTTGAATATTGGAACCAAAAACAATGTTGTCCAGAATAACTTTACTTATTCCGGCCAGTATTTGTTCTTCCATATGTTTATGGTCACCGTTGTAGTAAACAAAGAGTTTGTTTCCTACAATTTTGGTTACACCACCTACATTATTAAACTCAGCGCCAATTCCAATATTTGTTTGCTTTAGGTCAGATAAATTGTGGTAAACCAAAATTTCGATTTTGGTGCCCATTTGATATTCCAACTTGGTGCTTAAGTCTTCGATATTTGACTCGGCAAATGAAAGGGAATACTGGGCTAAGTCCTTACCGCCCTGATAGAAGTAAATGATAAAGTTGTCGGACTCATAGAATGACCATTGGAAATCGTGAAACTGAACACGATTTTTACCAAAGTCTGTTTCTATCCCTTGCGCCTGCACAAAAGGCTGTAGGCCCATAACAAGTAGTACGAGAAAAACGACTGTTTTATAAATCTTGAGGTCAAATTCAGTTTTCACTCTTAGGCTGCTATTGAAGGGGTTTATAATTAGTCTACTTTTATTAAGACGTAATGCTAGGGCAAATAGTCTCTGTATCAATAAAATAAGAGCATTTTTTTAAGAAAATTTTGAAAAATGGCAGTTGTAAGGTCATTCACCTTCAATCCATTCGCCGAAAACACGATTGTTGTCTACGACGAGAGTAAGGAATGTGTTGTGTTCGATCCGGGTTGTAGTACTGATTTAGAGCAAGTTGAACTTACGGATTTTATTCAATATGAAAATCTAAAACCAGTTCGATTGATTAATACGCATGGTCATTTGGACCACATGATGGGTAATAAGTTCATTGCCGACAAATATGGGATTGGTTTGGAGATTCATAAGGATGAAGTCCCCGTTTTGGCATCTGCTCCTCGCGTCGGCGCCGCATATGGCGTACCTGTTGAAGCTTCTCCATCTCCTAAACGTTTTATTGAAGACAACGAGGTGATTCAATTCGGACAAACTACTATGAAAGCTATTCTAGCTCCTGGTCATAGTCCGGCCAGTCTTTGCTTCTTAATCGAATCCGATCAAATTTTAATAGGAGGAGACGTTCTCTTCCATATGAGTATAGGGCGTACTGATTTACCAGGTGGGAATTACGAAACGCTGATGAAGAGCATTTTTGAACGCTTATTAGTTTTAGATGACGAGGTGATGGTTTATCCAGGACACGGTGAGCCTACTACTATAGGACACGAAAGAAACCATAACCCATTTATTCTTCAAGAGAACAGAAAGTCATAAGTTGAAGGAAGTATTAAAAATATACGGCTGCGCGTCAATAGTGTTGTTTTTGAGTCTTTACAGTTTTGCTCAAGAAGTTACTCCTGCCCAAGTAAAAATGGAGCAGTTGCTAGAGATTGTTGAATTGGCAACTGGCACTGGACAAACCACAGGACACGTCGCGAATGTAGTGTTACGAAACAAGAGCAATGAAACTCTTACTACTTCAATAGGGCCGTTTCTTATTCCAGGCGATGGAAAACATCAAGGCTATTTAATTCCAGATTCTACGACAGTTAAAATTGAAGCCGGTGCTTCTTCTGTGGTTAAACTTCACGGCTTTTGTACCAATATTAATTTGAAGCCTGCTCCAAAAGATGAATCACTATCTGCTTTTCAGCTGTGGGCCATTCCCGATGGTACACACAGCACGACCAAAGACGACTGGCAAATTCCAAATGGCTTTTACTTAAACGTATCACAGGAACTGGGAGATTTTCCATATAAGCTCACTTACCCAGGAACAAACAAGACCTTCATTTATTCTATAGAAGTTGACAAGCATCCTAAAAGCGCTGCTGACTTACTGCTGCTCTGTCACGACTTGTTGGAAGAGCAATACCTTTTAATGGAGGGATTGAACACAATCCAAACTCCTTACAGTAATAATCCCGAACGACAAAAAGAAGCGCTGCTTCAGCATACGTTCTGGGTATACACTTCGAGTTTGATAGGGGATGTCTATACAAAAGATGAGTTCCGTTCGAAAATGTCTGAGCAGTTTCTAACATTAGTTGGGGAACAGAAAAACGACCTGCTCGAAAAACAATTCGAGAGTGGTGTCGACGACTTTTGGTCGGCGTTCTTAAAACTCGCGAATACTGCTAAAATTTTCAAAGTTGCAGAATGATTTTTCTCGATAAACATATAGAAAAACTTCAGCATATTTCAAACAGATTACTTCTAGTTGCATTCGCGGTTTTCTGCACTTTCAATATCCAAGGACTTATTGGTCAAACATCAAAACAGGAACTTTGGAATAACATAGACCTCGTTCACCCTAACGTAAAGGTTCTCTCGAAAGATTCTAAAAAGAATAGGCAATCTCCATTTAAAGGCGGATCGAAAGTATTGATTCCTATTGGGGGAGCTTTGGTTGTTGGAACGGGTATTTTTTATTTAGCCAACAGAGAAAACGACGACTGTCCCGATACTGCCGCCAATGCCGATTTACTTATTCTAGATTGTGGCGGAACAAACAGCGTAAATTTATTTGCTAATGATGGAGGAGACGACCTAGTATTAGAGTCGATCGACCTATCCAACTTACCTAAGAACATCGATGCGCAAGTAGGGGAAGGTGTTATTACACTTACTGGTTCTTCCGAAAGTTCATTTCAAATACCATATAGCATTAGGGACGAGTGCGGAGATGTAGATTCGAGTGTTATTGAGGTTGTCTTTGAAGGACTTCCCGAAATAATGGCTGTCCCAGATAGCTTCGAGGCGTTCTCAGATCAATCAAGTACAATTTTCGTGCTTAACAATGACATTGGATTAAACTTGAATGTCCAAGCTGCGAATGCAGGCAGTGGATCTCCTGTCAGTATCGCCAATAACACAATCGTATATACTCCAACGATTCCTGATTTAGAATTCGACGTAATAAGCTATCAAATTATAGATGATTGTGGACAAACTTCAAGCAGCTCTGTGAGCATATCGTTTATCGACGACTCCGCTGTCCAGGCCGTCAATGATGTGCTTGAAACTAATTGTAATAGCACTGTAAGCTTCAACGTCCTTAGTAATGACTTAGGTGAAAACTTATCGCTGAGTCTGGTAAGCGGCGCACCAACTGGCATTAGTTTAAATTTTGATGAGTCTGGCTTTATTACCATTAACGGTATCGGTACGGAGTCCTTTACTTTTCAGTACCTCGTAGAAAACACAAGTGGTGAAAGCTCAAATGGTTCGGTAAGTATCAACGTTGTGTCAAGTGAAATTTTCGCTCAGGATGACAGTTACTTTACTGAGGGAAATCAAACACTTTTATTTGATCCTACTGGAAACGATAGTGGTTTCGCTTTTAGCATTACGGATATCATCCAACCGGCAGAAGGCGGACAAGTTTTCGAATCACAAAGCGGTAACGAGTTAAGCTTCTCTCCTACTCCTGGCTTCTCTGGCATTGTTAGTTTTAGCTACACGATAACTGACATCTGCAATCAAGTTGCAAGCGCCAACGTTCAAATCACGGTAGGTGATTTAAGCGACCTCTTTGCTAATGATGACTTGTTCTCCGCATCCTGTAATCAGTCATTGACAATGAATGTGATTGACAATGACCTAGGCGCATCTTTCAACGTTGTTTCAATTCAAAACGATTCTAATGTTGCACTAGTTGTTAATGCGGACAATTCTATAACTGCCAACAACGTAGGAAACACATCCTTTTCATTTCAATATACCATTACCAATAATGAAAACGTGAGCGCGGTAGCTACTGTTATGGTCGATGTTCTTACTGAAACAATACAAACCGTAACAGATAATCTTACTACAACTGAAACAACTGCTATAAGCATAAACCCTTTACTCAACGACATTGGCGCAAATCTCCAGTTAATAAGCAACACTGAGCCAACAAATGGTGGAAACCTAAGCCAAAGCGGAGATGTTTTTACATACACACCTCCTGTCGGATTTACAGGAGAAACAATGTTCGCATATACAGTACAAGACGAATGCGGAAATACTCAAGACGGGTTGGTTGTAATAATTGTTCAACCAGATGCGACCAATATAATTGCGAACAACGATGCCTTCCTTTTACCCTGCAATCCGAATACAGCTTTGGATTTACTTGCCAATGATCAAGGAGATAACCTCGGGATAAGCAACATATCTAATGTTCCCGGAGTTGTGCTCTTACTACAAGGCGACGGAACTGTACTTGTTCAAGGAACGGGAATTAGCAGTTTCAGTTTTCAGTATACCGTTTCTGATTCCAATGGAAACTCAGCCATAGCCAACGTGGACATCACTGTGAATCAAAGCCCTATAGCTGGAGCAAGCGATAGCTTCTCTGCAAATTTTGAAACAAGCATAAACCTTCCGGTCTTAACGAACGATATTGGCGACCAACTAAGCATACTAAGTTTCAATCAAGCCGATGGAGGCACGCTTACACTAAACACTGATAACACTTTTACTTTTGTTCCAGACGCTGGCTTTGCAGGGAACACCCAATTCAATTATGTTATTATCGATGAATGCGGACAAAGCAGTGAAGCAAACGTGAGCATCTTAGTTTTAGACTCTCCCGATGCCGTTACGGCGTCTGACGACAACTTCCAACTTAGCTGCGATCCCAACAACATTTTAGATGTATTGCAAAACGACACCGGAACTGGTTTAAGTATCGTTAGTATAGATAACTCTTCTAATGCAGATGTTCAAATTGACTCGAATGGTTTGCAAATTCAGGTTAGCGGTGACAACCTAAACACTTTCAGCTTTAACTATACGATTCAAGGAAGTGGTGGCTTTAGCGATCAAGCCAATGTTACTGTAAATGTTAGTCTGCCGCAGATATCGGCAATAGATGAAACATTTTCAAGCGAACCCAATTCGACTGTTTCAGTTGACCCTTTGCTAAATGATTTAGGACAAGGGCTTAGTATTTCTACTTTTGATGGTTCTTCAAACGGCGGTACTCTGAGTGAGCAAAATGACGGCACGCTCTTGTTTACCCCAAATGCCGGTTTCTCAGGAAGCACATCTTTTAACTACAGCATCGAAGATGAATGCGGTCAATTAGATGATGCTCAAATCACTTTCGTAGTTGATAGTCTTCCCGAAATCCAAGCCATAAACGATAACATACTTGCTGATTGCAATTCCTTTGTCAACTTCAATTTGCTTTCTAACGACCTTGGCGAAAACCTAGAAATCACTGCGATAAATAATAACAGTGGCGTTACAATTAGCGATAATGGCAACGGTAACATTTCGATTGATAATGTAGGCACATCAGATTTTTCTTTCACCTATGACATCACTAATAATTTTGGTCAAACGGCAAGCGCATCGGTCACGGTTCAAATAATTTTTCCCGATTTGTTTATTGCCGACGACAGTTATTCTGCAGATTTTGAGTCGGGCATAGTTATCACTCCGCTTCAAAACGACCAAGGAAACAATATTACAATCAGTACGTTCAGCCAACCTGAAAACGGCGAAGTTCAAGACCTTGGTAACGGCACACTATCTTTTACACCCGACGATGATTTTAGTGGAACTACTAGCTTCAGCTATACCATTGAAGACGCCTGCGGTCAAGTCAGTACTGCGAACATTACCATTCAAGTAGCTGATTGTCCAATTGACGCAACAGACAATTCTTTTGCGACGCAAGCAAATGAGTCATTGGTTATAGATGTGACCAACGATGACCTTGGAGTAGACCTAAATATTATCAGCTTTACCCAAGCCAATGATGGAACCTTAAATGATCTTGGAAACAATCTACTCGAGTTTGTTCCCGACCAAGGCTTTTCTGGCACCAGTGCTTTTACCTACACCATTGAAAACGAATGTGGCATTACTCAAACTGCAAGTGTTACGATAACAATTGAAGACTGTTCTATTTCTGCGCAAGATGATTTGTTTATGGCTCAGTCGGGTGACCTCTTAGTGCTAGATCTATTATCAAACGACAGCGGATCAAGCATTGGAATAAGCAGCTTTCAGCAACCTTCATTTGGTATTGTAATGGACAATGGAGACGGAACCTTGACCTACAATGCTCCTAGTCCATTCTGCGTGGTAGATGGCTTTACCTATGTTATTATAAACGACTGTGGTGTTACTCAGAGTGCGAGCGTCACTATCGAAACCATTACTACCGAAACGGTTCTTGCAGATGACGCATATAGCACCAATTCGGACCAAATTCTTTTGCTCAACCCATTGGACAATGATATGGGCGACAACTTGACAATAACTGCAATAAGCAATGTAGTAGGCGGAACTGTAAACGATCTGCAAAATGGACAACTACAATTTATACCAGATAGTGATTTTACAGGAACCGCCAGTTTCACTTACACCGTACAAAATGATTGTTTCCTAAATGCTTCTGCAAACGTTAATATAGAAGTAGCCGACTGTTCTTTATTGGCACTTGAAGATTTCGCTTCGACAGAAAGCGGTTCAAGCATTACGATTGAGGCACTAATCAATGATGTCGGAAATGCTCTACAGATAAGCAGTTTCACTTTACCGGCTGTAGGAACTTTAGTCGACAATGGTGACAACACTTTTACTTTTACTGCGCCGAGTCCTTTTTGCGAAGAGACCAGTTTCACTTATGTAGTTATAAATGATTGCAATGAAACAGCGACTTCTACAGTAAGCATTAGCACCAATGGCGCTACCCTGTTTGCGGGCGACGACAATGCTAATACCATTGAAGATACTGCTGTTAACATTGACATATTAGCCAATGACACTTTCACCGGCCCAATAAACTTTGTACTGGCGCCTGCTTCCAATGGCGCCGTTGCGATCAATCCAGACAACACCGTCACTTTCACACCAAACGCTGGGTTCACAGGAACAACTGTTATAAGCTACGACCTTATCGATGAGTGTGGTCAAACGACTTCGGCGGATATAGAGATTACAGTTGGCGCAGACGATTGTGACATTATTCAAGTAGACGATCAGTTCAGTGTTTTCGTAGGAGAGAGCATTGAGTTCGAACCTTTACTAAACGACAATGGTTCTGGACTTTTTATCGCGAGCTTTAATCAACCGAGCGATGGCGGAGTGGTCAGCGACTCAGGAAACAATCTGCTTTCTTTTACTTCCGACGGAAGCTTTACCGGAACGGTTCAGTTCGACATTGTAATCGAGAACGAATGCGGAGATCAAGTTATGGGAGTCGTAACAATAGACATTTTGGAGTGCGCCATCAATGCAGAGTTTCAAGTCAGCAATTCGAATTGTGGTTCTGACGATGGTAGTATAACGATTACAAACATTACACCGATTGGGAACTACGACTTGTCTTGGAGCAATGGCGCTACTGGTTTAAACAACGACAATATCGCTGCCGGAACTTACACTGTTACTATAGCCGATTTAGACAACCCGTCTTGCGTTTTAATGCAGACTATAGAGGTGCTTGAAGACGATTTAGTATTCTTGCCGCAAATAGGTGGCACACCACCGACCTGTCAAAGCGATGGCAGTTTGAATATCCAAACTAGTGCAATGACCAATGGGCCTATTGTTATTGAAATATTGCTTAATGGAAGTTTGATCGACATTGAACAAGTTGCAGCCGGTGACCCTCTCAACTATGATATAAGTGCTGGTGGGACGTATACCCTATTCGCTTTTGACCAAAGCATAGGCAGTCAATGTTCGGAAGTGGTAGACATCACATTGATACAACAAACGGACATACTTATTTTAGACAATACCGATACCACATTACCTAGCACTGGCAGCACCAGCGACGGCGAGGTAACTTACTCAGTACAAAACTCAATGGGAACTTCCTGGACCTTCGATCTTAATGGAACGATCTCAATGTCAAGCAATCCAAGCTTCACATTTTCTGGTTTAAACGCGGGCAACTATACTTTAGTTGTGACCGACGATAATGGCTGTACTGGCATGGTAGATTTTGCACTTACGCCCATTGTACCTCAGGCGCAAAACGAAACATTTAGCTGGAAAGCCAGTAGGCTTTACACGCACCCAGATCTGCGTCGTTCGGAACAATTGCATTTAATACTTCCACTTTTGAAATCAATAGCTCCAACAGTAGAGCACCCACTCATTAGCACTAGCGACTTTGAAAAGGGAGAATGGAGTTTTCAAGAAAGATTACACGTAAGTACAGGCATAAGCCAAGCCACTTCCGAGCGAAGCTATCTGTACTTCGAATTGAGCAATACTCAAGGTCAAGTCACGCGCATCATAGACGGACAACACTATTTACCATTGCAAATAAATCACTTCCAATGGGCGGGAGCTTATCAATATTTCTTCGACCGCAGAAATAGGTTTTATGGAGAGGTTGGTTTGCTGTACCAGCACGTGACAATTGGCAGGTCCGCTTTTTCAGAGAAGCAGAACGGGACAAAACTTAACCCATATCTGCAGCTCGGTGTAAAATGGAGACTTACAGAGTCCTTTGGTGTTGAAAGCAATGTCCGCCTAAACGAATTCGACGAACTTGACGGCAGTCAAAATTGGGAACCTCGTTTGCAATTCGGCATATTTAGAAATCTCTTTTAATTATTTGGTAAAGATATGGGCGTAACCCGCGCTTCTCCCGACAAGTCGGGAAGCTTGGGTCGGGCTTTCGGAAGTCGCTCTGTTCTGCAGACTGCGAGCATCGCCCCTCCAGCACTTAGGTGCTGAGGGCTCGGCGCTTGCCAGCAACAGGAGCTCCACAATTCCTCTATCCCTTACGCGAACTGAGTACAAAAAAACAATTCCTTGTTGACCTTTGATCTCTCAAGCGTACGAGATGACAAAAAATGTAATGACTAATGTAGCAATTGCGTGAGGGATAGTAGCTATGCGACCAAAGGGAGCAGTCGCTTTTGTGGAGCTAGTAAAGCCTTACCGCCTTAGCGGTAGAAGGATTTGCTTTAGCGTAACAAGAAAGGGACCGGAGCGAACGCGGAGTAGCGGATTAGCCCGACCCTTTGCGCAGCAAGAAGGGGCACGTCCAAAAAATTAATAAGCAATCTTGGCTAACAAAAATTCCATTCGCTGATTGTAACAAGGCACAATCATTTCATTCCTGCTGATTTGAGACGCATAGCGTGGCGCTAATTTTACTTGGTAGGTTGCGGAGTTAAACAAGCCTTTTACGTTGGTTTCACCTCTCGGTCCCAAAGTAAAGTTGGTAATGTTGGTGTTGAATTTTATTTCCTCATTGAAAATAAAGCGCAAATCATTTCTGCCATTGTACATAGCGAAGCTCGAATAAAAGCCGCCGTCTTCTTCGCTGTATTGGTTCTTAACTAAAATTTTGCTCCAGTCCAAAGCACCTCCTTTTTGTACGTTGACCACAAAAATATCATTGAACGAATATCCCACAACCAGTTGATCCGAAATACGACCGACTGGTGTATTGAATCTAGAGGAACCAACAGTAGATTGTCTTTCTGTCGAAAAAGAATTTTCGCCTACTATTACGGCGCCGCCATCACTCTTGGCCAATACGTGCGTCACATTTAAATACTCGGAACGCACACTATTATTGAAGGAGTTTCCCCATCCGAGTGCAGCAGCGTTTTTGTCAATCATTTCTTGCGAAAATGGTTCGTACTGAACCGATTCAACCTTGAAGTTTTCCAAGTTTAGCGAGGCGTAAAAGTGCCCTTTACTAAATCGCTGATCCCTTATGGCATAAAACCCACCGATGATTAGTTTGTCGTTTACATTATCAATGGCGGTTTCAAAGTCATTGATCCAATATGCCTCGTTGCCCACGAGAACTTTGGGTAAGGGTTTTCCTTCGTCAGAAATAGGGTGAACAATTAATGATTCAAATCGTGATTCGGAAGACCAAACTAGTCGTTTTATTTGCCCAGTTAAGATCAAAACAGCGCCGCTCATTGTAATTACCGTTTCCTTATACCACTCTTGTTCATTGAAAACGACTTCGTTCTTGGAAAGTTCTTTTAACAATCGATTGTAGACAGTTACTTCGACTTTGTCGAAGCTATTTAGGTCGTTAAATTTTTTTATGATGGCAAGCTTCGAACGATCGGTATTGTAAATGAGTTCGTATTGAAAGTTCTTTGAACCTAACTTTTTCTTACTGGAGTCTAATAATTTTGCTCCCTCGATGGGATTCATTTCTGCGTCGTATCGCTGACCATACAAAAAGAGTGTTCCATTTTGTCTGATGGTATAAATTAACACAACCTCATTCAGGAAGTTTAGGACGGGGTCTATTACGTCAAAATTTTTTCCTTGAATATTCAGCTGTTTTTTCCAAAGCGTTTTGAGGGTACTTTGATCAAGCGCTTCTACTTCTTTGATTTGCTCGCCCCACTTCATAAAGAGTACTCCTTCATTGGTTTTACCAATAAGCTCGAACTCTTCAATTTTAGATGAGAGTTTTTCTGGTCTTGAGAATACTACTTCTTGAGCAGCGACTTCCTTTGCAAGAGAGAAAAATAAAAGAGAAAAAATAAAGATCCGTATCACGGGTGCTAAGTTATCGGATTTATTGGCTTTTGGCTAGACTCTATTTCTTCAACTTAGGGTCTAAAGCGTCTGTAAGACCTTCACCAATCAAATTAAATAGGGTAACTGTAATGAAAATGGCAAAACCCGGGAAAAGTGCCAGCCACCAAGCTGATGGTTGTTCTCGGGCTAAGTTTAGTAAAGACCCCCAGGTAACTATGTCTGCCGGTACGCCGATTCCTATAAAGGACAGAAAGGCTTCTATCAATATTGCACCCGCTACACCAAATGCTATCGCAATGAATATAGGAGACAGCGCATTGGGAATGGCATGCTTGATTAGTCTTCTCATATTACTAAAGCCCAAGGCTTCGGCTGCTTCTAGGTATTCTAGATTACGGACTTTAAGTAACTCTGCTCTAATTAATCGCGCAATTCCTGTCCAACTGGTGCAGCCAATTACAACCATCACAATAAACAAGGAGCCTTTTTCCAAAACAGCCACAACGGCTATAATTAAAAATAGACGTGGAATTGAAACCATAACTTCGATCAATCTAGATATCATTAGATCAACCGGTAGATTAACTTTTTCTCCAAGCCAAGGCACCTTCCGAAACAACAAAGCAATTAGGTTTGCCACGGCCATTACCATTGCGAAAACTACTAGGCTTACGATAAATTGAAACAAAAATGAAATTGCAGAAGTATTTATAGCACTTGAGAGTATGGTTGAACGCACTCCAAAGGCATAGAAAATGGCTATGAAAAAGAATAAAATATTCAGAAAAAAGGCCATTCGAGTAATCTTCAAACCATCGTCTCCAAAAAAACCTGCCAGGGAGCCCATGAAGACACCAATGAGGGAGGCGATAAACATAGATATTATACCCACCGACAACGCGATACGCGTTGCGTGAATCATACCGGATAAAACATCTCTACCAAGTTCATCCGTTCCCAACCAATGATGCCACTTTGTACTTTTAATATTTCTTTGTTCAACTGTGGGGCTGGTATACTGACCGTTATATTTATCGATATTATTAGGAGAGTACGGAATAGGCGGATAGACCACTGAATCATATTCTATGTCACTCCACTTTTTGTTGAGGAAATCCTTTGGCCATTTGGTCAAGCCAAGATCAACCATATAAGATTTTAAAACTGGAAAATGGGTCTCTCCTTTGTACTTACAATACAAGGGCTTTTCGTTGGCAATAAAATCTGCACTTAAAGCGATCAGCGCAAGAAAACCGATAAAGTAAAGTGAAAATAGGGCGCGCTTATTTTTCTTGAACTGTCTTTTGACATAGGCCCAATAGTTTTGCTTTAACTCAACAACTTCTTCTCTTTCGCTCATTTCACTTACTTATAAGAAATTCTTGGATCGACAACTGCGTATAAAATATCTGAAATCAAATAACCGATAAGGGTTAAAATCGCGGAGAACATCATGACCGTAAATACTATTGGATAGTTTCGAGCAACGATAGCCTCGAACATGACTTTACCCATTCCTGGAATGGAGAAAATTATTTCTAGCGCAATAGCGCCACTGAGCATTGCCGGAAATACACTGGCGAATAAAGTTATTACTGGAAGCAAAGAGTTTCTTAAGGCATGTTTCCAAATCACCTTTCTTTCATCGAGTCCTTTCGCTCGAGCAGTTCGAATAAAATCTTGATTTAAGACGGAAACCATTCCGCCTCGCATTTGTCTACTCAAGTAAGCGAAGGTGCTATAGGTCCAGCAGAAGAGCGGTAAAATTAAGTGGCGTGCACGATCCGTGAACTTAGTCCAAAGACTTGCATCTGCAGGAACGTCACCTCCTACGCCGTAAGGGGGAAAGACGTCCCAGAAGTCTCCTCCGCATAAGTAAACGATAGCCATAGTAGCAATCCAGAATGAGGGTAAGGAATACAAAACGAATAGAATGGTGGTTATAATTTGGTCCTTTATCGAGCCTTTGCTTAATGCTGAATCAACGCCCAGAGGAATGGCAATTAAATAAGTGATTACAATGGATAGAAAACTTAAAAGCATGGTCCATCGCACAGCATCCCAAATAACCGAGCCCACGGGTCTTTCATCTTGGTAAGAAATACCAAAATCTCCGCGAATAAAACCAGCACTTGTGTACTCTCCTTCCTTAGCGCCAAAAAATGGCTTGTCTCCAAAGAACCAACGATGATATTGATTTTCCCTTCCGTAGAAATTTATAGTCGGTACGTACCGCTTCCAATTGGTAGGGCTATTGACCATGGCTTCGTAAGAAGCCTGAACTTTATTCGCCTTAGGTATAAGATATGCCAGAGATTGTGCGCCATTAAGATTCTCTTGTAAGCGATTCAACTCAAAGGTCTGCGTCTCTGGCGCATCATTTATATAAAGCGTTGATAATGCCTCTTTAGCTTGAATAATTAAATCACCGTTAGTCGTGTCTTCAACGGCATCGTAGAGATCCAATTCAAAGTCACGCGCATTGCGATAATAATCTTGAACCTCTGGCCAGTTACCATAACGTTCAACAAAACGATCCAAGTTTTGTCTATGCGTTCTTTTAGGAATCCGATGGATAGTGTCTGATACTGCCACACTGTTCATCGCGAAATAAAAAATAGGCAGATCTAATCCCAACTCTTTTCGCTTAGCTATAAACGCCTTCTCATTGGCAAGTAAGTTGGCCGATTGACCTTGACTATTTTGTGAGGAAAGCATCGTCTCCACCGGATCGCCTGGAGCATTGACGCTCAAGGCAAACGTGAACAACGATATGATCAATATCGTTGGTATAAAAATGAGAACCCGTTTGAGAATATACTTTAACACGACGGCCTTGCTTTTTTTCTATGCTACCGTCTGAATTAGTTTACTGTGGCACTAAAGCCTTTGGCCATTTGGAATCCTCCACTATAGTAACCAGGATTACGTGCACCTTCTTTTAGGTTTGTAAATCGCTTGTGTATCGCGTTTCGTCTTTTCCCAGAGAAAAGGAATACATAAGGCACTTCTTCGTGCAGCAACTCTTGCCACTTCATATAAAGTGCTTTCCGTTTACCTGGATCAAGTTCGCTTCTGATGGCTTCAATTAAAGCATTTGTTTCAGCGTTTCCAAAACCAGTATAGTTCGAACCACCAGAAGTATATGAATCTGTATGCCAGATTTGTTTTGGATCACTTGGTCTTGGATCGAATACCCAGGCGCCATACCACAAATCAATTTTGTGTTGTTTTAATCTTTCAAGGAATACCGACCACTCTAGAGAGCTAACTCCAATATCGATTCCCACTAAACGAGCGGATTCTTGAAGTGTTAGGCCAACACTCTTTCTAATGGCGTTTCCTTGGTTGTAATAAAAAGTAGTTTTGAACGGTCTTCTTTTTCCGTCTATGACTTTATCCAAGATTCCATCACCATCTGAATCCTCCCAGCCATCAGCAGCCAACAATTGCTTGGCTTTTTCTGTATCAAATTGATAAAGCGGTAAATCATTGTTGTAATCATCTCCGTAAGCCTTGGATATAGGTCCTACTATTCGATAATTCAAACCGTAGAGTACTGTTTCATTAATTACATCGGCATCAATCAAATGCGCAAGAGCCTGTCTAGTTTTCTTACCTCTTAACAAAGGATTTTTAGTATGTATACCGATATAGGAATAAGTTAGAAAATCTGGAGTTGAACGGATATAGTTCTCATTGAACTTGTCCGAGTCTGGCAATTTAACCCAGTCATTTGGTCTGACACTTTGAACTACATCTAAGTCCTCAGCCTTCAATGCGGTAATGGCAGTGGTCATATCATTGACCGTTTCGAAAATTACTTTTTGCGGTCCAGTAGTAAAGAACTGGTTTCCAGTTCCTTTAAATTTATCACCATACCAATCTTCTTTCAATTCCATAATGACACGCTGATTCGTTTGCCATTCAACAAACTTATATGGCCCAGAACCATTTATAGCCGTACGATGAAAATTAACGTCATTAAAATCCTGTGCGAACTTGATGTTTTTTGAGCTCTTTACAGCTGCAGTGTTTTCGTCTATCATATCTTTCAACGAAAAATCTTTCATGTATCCATTAGGATCATACAAGTGTTCTGGGAAAACATAACCATCATTACCTGTAGAATGATCCCAAAGCATAAACACTTCGTCACAAATCAATTGAAACTTTTGCGGGTTGTCTTTATCGTAAACGAAATCTTTTATGAATCCATAATACGGACGTAAGTGTGGAGCATCAACTTTTGGATTCTTTATGCACATTATACTAAACTCAACATCTCTTGCGGTTATAGGCTTACCGTCGTCCCATTCCAAACCTTTTTTTAATTCATAAGTAATGATCATACCTCCATCCTTTTCTTCTACTGTTGGCATTTTCGCAGCCAACCAAGGCTGTAATTCCAGAGAGGTGTAGTCAATAGACAACAACTTCTGAAACATGTGATTTCTGATAGTCGTCGAAGAAGCCCCTGTTGAATTGGTCGGATGTAATCCGTCTGGATCTGAAAGGTTATGAATGACTACTCTATCCGGATATTCGGTCTTACCGCTCGATGAAGATTTACCATCACCTCCACCGCTGGCGCAAGAAGCGAAAAGAAAGAGGCAGGCGAACAAATATGTGATTGCCTTTTTAGTCATAAATTGTATCATAATTCAGCTTTACGTTTAGAATCTAGGAACTCTAAAATAAGTATTAATATTGGTTTTAAAATGCATTGCGAATTCTTTAAAACGCTGATTCCTAAGGGCTTTTAGAAAGATAATTGTTAAATGGTGGCGAACGAAAATGTCAAGAAATGCGGGGTCCTAATTAGCGGAGGTTCGGGGCTAGTTGGACGCAATTTGACACGCGTCTTACTGGAAGCCGGATATCGGGTTCACCACTTAAGCAGATCAAAAAAACAGGACAAAAACTACAGCATTTTTCAATGGAACCTAGATGAAAAGTACATTGAAGAAGGGGCTTTCGAGGATATTCAAGTCGTCATTCACTTAGCTGGAGCAGGGGTGGTAGACAAGCGCTGGAGTCAATCAAGAAAAATCGAATTGGTTGAAAGTCGCGTTAAAAGCGCCGAGTTGATTTACAATCATTTAGAAAACAATACCCATCAAGTCGAAGCTTTTATTTCAGCATCTGCGATTGGTTGGTACGGCAATACTCACGAAAAAATCGTAAAGGAAGATGCTCCTGCTGGAGACGATTACTTAGCAGAGATTTGTATAAAATGGGAACAAGCTGCCCGCGCATTTAGTCAATTAAATATTAGGGAGGCGCGAGTGCGCATTGGCTTAGTACTCGATAAAAATGGCGGTGTTTTAGCAAACATGCTTTTACCAATTAAATTAGGCATTGGAGGAATGTTGGGAAGTGGAAAGCAGTTTGTTTCCTGGATCGATAACGACGATTTGGCTGGGATTTTTATCCATCTCATTGAACACAAAAATTGCACTGGTGCCTTTAATGGAACCGCTCCAGAATCTCTCACGCACAGAAAATTTGTAAGGGAAATTGCCAATGCTTTAAACAAAAGATGCTTGCTAATTCCCTCCCCAGAATCTGCCATAAAGTTCTTTGCTGGTGAAATGGCATCGGCCCTTCTTCAAAGCGTCAAGGCTTATCCTCAAAACACGCTAGATACTGGTTATGCCTTCAAGCACCCTACTCTGGCGAGTAGCCTAAAAAAGACGCTGGCCTAAGTCAATAAAAGACCATATTCGCCATAAAGTGGTCTGATTCATAAATATTTCAAGCCTATGAAGGGTCAAAATGGTTATTTTAAGGTATGAATTCAGCGCAAATTCTAAAGTTATTTGCCATCGTGCTTTTTATTTGTGGAAGCACGGGTAGACAGCTTATAGCTTGCGAAGCCGACGAGGTAGAGGTTAGGATCGTAGTAGTCGCCGACAATTTCCCACAAGAAATCCTTTGGACTTTCTTCGACGCAGCAGGAGTTCCTGTTGCCGATGGCGGAGCAGGAGAGTTTACTTTCTGTGTTGGCGCAGGTGAATGCAGACGATGGGTCATTACCGACTCGGCCAATGATGGAATCTGTTGCCAGTTCGGATTAGGATTCTATCAAATATTCGTTGATGGTGTCGAAGTGCAAACTGGAGGAGACTATGGCTCTTCTGCTGAACATCAAATAAACTGCCCGCCTGGACTAGTTTGTGAGTCTGCCCTAAACGTAACTGAAGGTCTACACTCTACTCTAGCCGAAGATAGTTGGTACGCTTTCACGCCAAGTCAAAACGGAGAGTACAAAATGAGTTCTTGCGCAGGTTTGTCTTGCGAATCTATTGTCTTTGTTTACGAAGAGTGTCTCAGCTCCTTCGATCTAGGACCTGTTGGTGCACTAGCATTTAATGAAGATGCGTGTAGCAATGGCAACGCGAGTGTTCAAGTAGGTTTGCAAGCAGGAGTGAAGTATTTCATTCGTTTTCACAATCAGGCCTGCGAAAACAACTTTACATGGAATCTTACTTACGAAGGAGAAATTACTGGTTGCATGGATGAAACCGCATGTAATTTCAACCCCTTCGCTACGATAGAAGCCGAGTGTTTGTATTTCCCAGATGAAAACTGCCCTGGCGGTTTCCCCGACCTTGAGGTTGATCAAAGTGTGCTGAGCAGTTCGTTTCAACTAGATACAGAAGACATTCAAGATGCTTGTTTGATAAATGAAGGCTGCGCATCGGGTTATGGCGTGAGAACCATACTGCGTTTTACCACTACTATTCACAACATTGGCGAAGCAGATTATGTGATTGGGCAAACGCCTAGCAACAATGAAGACACTGAGCAATTCGAGTGGGACCAATGTCACAACCACTGGCACTACGAAGGTTACGCGGCGTACGAATTGTTTGATTCAAACAATAACGCTCTACCTACCGGATTCAAAAACGGATTTTGCGTGCTCGATTTGAGTTGCCCTTCTGGCGATATGTTCCAATATACCTGTAACACGATGGGAATATCTGCAGGTTGCTCGGATACTTACGACGCATCTATTCCCTGTCAATGGCTCGATATTACAGGACTTGAAGCTGGAGACTATACTATGGTAGTAAAAGTAAACTGGGATGAAACACCCGATTTACACGGACGTACCGAAACCAATTACGAAAACAACTACGCGAAGGTGTGCTTTTCTTACACACCAGATCAAGGCAGTGGAGCATCGCTACAAATAATCGAAAATTGTGCTGCTCCTACGGACTGCGCGGGTGCTGAATATGGTCCAGCACTAATAGATTGCGAAGGCGAATGCGATGGCCTCAGCATAATGGGAGATATCAATAAAGATGGTGCTAGAAATTTTGAAGATGTAGATGCTATTGTACAAGAAGTAGTTTCAGGAAATGCGAATGCGCTTAATACTTGTAGCGACTTAAATGGTGACAACGAATTAAACATCATTGATGCTTACTACTTGTATGCTTGCTACTTGCAAGAGCTAGCAGGAGGAACCGACGATCCAAACAACGACAATTGCGGATTCCCTTATGGTACAGACAACACGCAACAGACTACCACGTTTTCTAATCTAGGCATTAATCTCGAGCAAGGTTTTGTTGACATTGGTATTTCAAATCCACTCAATGAAGTGGTCGCCTTTGAGTTTAACCTATCGGGAATTCGAATCAGCAATATTTCGAGTCTACTGGACCAAGAAGGTCTGGTTACCGCTCTAAATTACAACGATGAAACAGGTAAGGTTACAGGCTACGTCATTAGCGATGATCCAATATTTAAGCACAGCGAAACAACTGAATTCTTGAGAGTCCACTTTGAGGAAATTACCAATACGGACAATCAAGTTTGCATTCAATCAATTGATGCCATTGTGAACGAACTGTTAGAAGTAATCAATCCACTTGTTTCAAGTGCTTGCCAGACAGCAATTGCTTCCGGAATTGATGATTTAACCCAAGGAGATTTAAAAAATCTCACAATAAGCCCAAACCCTTTTACTACCAGAACTAGAATTACTTTTCCAAACAGTTCGGCAGAAAGCTACTCGATTAGTCTTTTCGATGCTTCAGGTAACCGAGTGTACTACAGAACTGGCATAATAGAAGAGGAACTAATTATCGAAGGTGTTGCAGGTGGTCAGGTATACACATTCGTTCTAGAAAGCAAAAACATCTACTATACTGGCAAACTCGTTTGCTTGAGATAAGCCCATAAAAAAACTATCATTCTATGCTACGATCGCTGATTGTTGTAACTACGTTATCCTTAATTTTCACTAGCTCATTTGCGCAGGAAACCCTGCAGTTAGAAACAACACTGCTTACCGAAAGAGAAGTTGCCGTCGGTCTTGACTTGCCTTGGGAACTTCATTGGGGACCAAACGATAACATATGGGTATCCGAGCGTTCGGGAAGAATATTATTAGTTGAACCTGAAAGTGGCAATACTAGAACACTCTTAGACCTAAACGTCACTGGCAATGGTGGCGGCGAACCAGGTTTACTCGGTCTTACTTTGCATCCAGATTTTGAAAACACACCGTTGGTTTATGTTGTCTATAACTATAACTCGGGCGGTATAAAAGAAAGACTTGTTTCTTACTCCTTTGATGGAGAAAGCTTGAGCGACGAGACTATTTTATTAGATAATATCCCCGGAGCGCAAATTCACAACGGTTCCCGTCTTATGATAACTGATGACCTGAAAATTTTAATGACCACCGGAGATATTGGCACTCCAGGAAACGCACAGTCACTTGGCGATAACATAATGGGAAAGACGCTTCGTCTCAATATGGATGGAAGTATGCCCGATGACAATCCAGTCGAAGGAACATACATCTACAGTTACGGGCATAGAAATGCACAAGGAATTTGCACCAGTCCGAACGGAACTATTTATAGTACTGAGCACGGACCAAACCACTCAGATGAAGTAAACATTTTAGCGCCCGGACAAAATTACGGTTGGCCCGAAGTAACTGGTCCTTGCAATACTAGTTTCGAACAAGACTATTGCGCGAATAATGAAACCGTCGAACCTATCTATGCTTGGACGGCATACTGCATAGCACCCAACGATTTGGTTTACTACGACCACCCTGCTATTCCGGAATTCAACAACTCTTTGCTAGTCGCCATACTTGGCGGTATCGGTGCGCAGGAGCCTCGTATTTCGCAACTCGTACTAAGTGATGACGGAAGCGAGGTCTTAGAAGAAATACAATATTTGACCACCTACGGACGAATTAGAGATGTTTGCGTCAACCCTAACAACGGCGCAATTTTCTTTGCGACCAACGGTCCAAATTATCCAGGCAGCGGCCCCAACAAAATAATTGAGTATCGCAATCTTGATTTCGAAGAGTTTGGTGTCGGCATCGAAGACGATGTGCAGCTTCTAGACATTTATCCAAACCCAGCGAGCAAGCAAATAAACCTTACGGTTGACGAGAGTTTTGTACAAACCGAGTTACAGGTATTTTCTTACGCTGGAAAAATGGTACACCGACAAGTCATCGATAATCAAAGTACGAGTGTTGATGTCAATGACTTTGCAAATGGTTTTTACTACCTATCTATAGAAAACAAAAACGGCAAAGTGACTCGCAGCTTTGTTGTTGAACATTAAGAACAAATTTATTTGGGCGTAACCCTTGCTTCTCCCGACGAGTCGGGAAGCTCGGGTCGGGCTTTCGGGGCTCGCTCTGTTCTGCTGTCTGCACGCATCGCCCATCCAGCACTTGGGTGCTGAGGGCTCGGCGCTTGCCAGCAACAGGAGCTCAGACAAACGCTTCGCTCCCCCTCTATCCCTTACGCGAAGAATTTGAGGACGCTTTTGTTGGAGGTCGTGGGCGATTGAAAATCGCCGCTGTTGCATTTCGACTGGAAGTCGAAACGAGATTTAACTTTCCTTAGCCCAGAAGTAAAAGTTGTTTTCTTCTAAGTGAAAACCCATACGCGGATAAAGCTTGTTGCCTATGTCATTACTTGTTTCGGTTTCCAATAAGATACCGGCAGCTTCAGTGCTACGCGCTAAATCTTTTGCTGCATTTATCAAGGCCTTGGAGATGCCTTTCCCACGATGCGCGGGTGCAACGAACAAATCGTTGAGCAACCACATACGACACATACGTGTAGAGGAAAACAAGGGATAACACTGCGTGAAACCGAGCATTTCCTTTTCATCGCTTTCTGCAATGAAAATTTCAGATTCCTTTTGCTCAATGCGCTCCTTGAGAAAATGCTTGGCACTTTCTAAGTCACTTTCCTTGCGATACCACACTCTATACTGATCGAAGAGTTGGCTTAGTTGCTCTAGGTCTGCTATTGTAGCTTTAGAAATTTTCATTAGCTGAAAATAAGACTCTCCCGCTTGCGAACCTAAGCGTGAGGGATAGTAGCAATGCGACCAAAGGGAGCAGTCGCTTTTGTGGAGCTAGTAGAGCCTTACCGCCCTAGCGGTAGAAGGCTTTGCTTTAGCGCAACAAGAAGGGGACCGGAGCGAACGCGGAGTTGCGGATAGCCCGGCCATACTTTGCCGTAGGCAGATAGTGTGGACACGCCCAAAGCATTCTTTGGACTAGTCATGACGAGACGAATGAGAGTTTGGACAAGTACTTGCGCTAAAAGTATTGCTCAAATGATCCAATGAAAAAAACCATTTACACCCTTATTTTAAGCGTATTCGCCTTCGGCGGAATGCTGGCTCAAGATGTCGCTGCTCAAAACAATGACACCCTAATGGCAATGAATGACGAGAAAACCGAAAAACCAAACGGCTCTCGAGCTACCGACGGCAGTACATTTATTGATATCAGCTGGGACCGAATTAGTAGAGACGCGATTATCAACTTCAGCCAAAACTTAATAGGTCGAAAGTTTCACCTAATTGATCAGCATGATGAGATTTTTCTTTCTAAGAAAATTTTCTCTTCTGGTATGGGAATCGACCTAGAGGCTCTAGCACCTGGCAGCTACTTTATAGTTAGCAAACCACGCAACAGTCCGGCCATTACCAGCATGTTTGTTGTTGAATAGTCTACTCTTCCATTAATGAAAGGCTGCGTTTAATGAAGTCTGACAAGGCTTCCCCTTTTAGCATGTTTTGAGATAGCAACGCAAGGTCACAAAGTTGCTTAATAGTAGACCTTTGCTTGTCCTCATTACTTTCTGCCAATACCTTTGAAACTTTGGGGTGGTTCGCATTGACCACCAAATTGTAAAACTCCGGCATATCACCCATCGCCATATTATTGTAGGCTTGCATTTCTTGCATACGTCTCATCATTTCGGGCTTGGTAATCATAACCGGCATCGCTTCTGGCGAGAGTGGTTTTATCTCAATATTTGCGTTAGACTTTTCTCCTAATATTGCTCCGAACAAGGTTTTTAATTTTCCTGTTTCCTCTTCGCTCAATACCGTTTCTGGTGCATCTTCTTTTTCGATTAATCTGTCGGCTACATCTGCATCCACTCTTTTAAATGAAGTTTTGTCCAGCTTGGTTTCCAACATCGATATAAAGTGACTGTCAATGATGGTGTTCATTTTCAAGACTCGATAGGACATATCCTTGGCGTCGCTGATGTAGGCGCCTTGCTCAGTTGGGCTGTTGGTGTAAAGCAACACTACTCTATCGTTCTTATCCTTTTGACTTTCGGCTACTGCCGTAGTGTGCTCCTCAATGGTTTCGAACTTGTCGTCGGTATCTTGGACTAAGCAAATCTTACTCGCTTTGTCGTAGAACTTGTCATCGCTGAGCATTCCGTATTTGATGAAGACGCCAATGTCGTCCCATTTCTTTTCGTACTCCTCGCGCTCTTTCTTAAACATCTCTTCTAGCTTGGAGGCTACTTTCTTTGAGATATAATTACTGATCTTCTTGACGTTGGGGTCGCTTTGCAGGTAACTTCTAGAGACGTTTAGTGGAATGTCCGGGCTATCAATCACCCCGTGTAAGAGCATTAAAAACTCTGGAACAATCTCTTCTACTTGATCGGTTACAAAAACCTGGTTGCAGTAAAGACTAATGCGATCTTTCTTTACCTCCACATTGTTTTTCAACTTTGGGAAGTACAAGATACCAGTAAGGTTAAATGGATAATCGACGTTTAAGTGAATCCAAAAAAGTGGTTCATCAAAGCTACCCGGATATAGTTCTTTGTAAAAAGCGAGATAATCTTCTCGAGTTAACTCAGAAGGGTTTTTAATCCAAGCTGGTTTTACATTGTTTATGATGTTGGGTTCGACAATGGTCTCCTCAACGGCGTCATCACCTTCTCCTTTTTTCTCTTTGCGTTCGTTGGTACCGAACTGAATATTTACAGGCAAGAACTTGCAGTACTTGTCGAGTAGGGTTTCGATACGCTCTTGCTCTAAGAACTCTTTGTTTTCTTCGTCAATGAAAAGAATGATATCGGTGCCGCGCGTATCTTTTGTAGAGTCTCCTAGTTCGTAGTTTGGACTACCGTCGCAAGTCCATTCGCAAGCTTGACTACCCTCTTTGTAGGATTTAGAAATCAACTTTACTTTATCGGCCACCATAAACGAAGAGTAAAATCCTAATCCAAACTTTCCGATTATGGCACTCTCGTCTTTATACTTTTCCAAAAACTCTTGAGCGCCGCTAAAGGCAATTTGATTGATGTACTTTTCTACCTCTTCGGCTGTCAGGCCTATTCCTTTATCCGTTATAGTTAATGTGCCTTCTTCCTTATTGATGCTGATCTCAATATTGTCTTCTCCCAGCTTACCAGAGAATTCCCCTTTATCCGCGAGTGTGCGCAGTTTTTGCGTAGCATCCACGGCGTTGGCTACTAGCTCTCTTAAGAAAATTTCGTGATCTGAGTAAAGGAATTTCTTGATTATCGGAAAGATATTTTCCGTTGTCACATTGATTGTACCACTTTGCGTAGTCATAGCATTTTCGTTTAGGCTACAAATTTAGGCACTTATTCATATTGGGCATAAAAAAAGGCCACTCCTTTTGAGAGTAGCCTTGCGTTCTATTATTTTTTGGACATCTAGTTGGCCATTTCGGACATAAATTTGATGCGCATTAATCGAATATCCTCAAAGGTATAGTCTTCAAACTCACTATCGTTTAGTTCCGCAATGGCATCTTCTAGGCTGTCATTCTCGGCTTCCATGAAGTAATCAAATATTTCTTCCTGCTGCTCGCCATCTAGGACATTTCCAATATGGTAATCCAAGTTTAGCTTTGTTCCAGCCGAAACGATGGTCTCAATTTCCTCGATTAAGTCTTGTATCGTTACACCCCTGTCCGAAGCGATATTTTCCAGTGGTATTTTCTTGTCTACGTTTTGGATGATGTAAACCTTGTTTTTTGACTTGTCTGCAACTTGTTTCATTACGAAGTGATCAACGCGGTCTATATCGTTGTCTTCTACGTATTGCTTTATTTCTTCTAAGAATGGCTTGCCGTATTTCTCGGCTTTTCCTTTACTCACTCCAGATATGTTGGCTAACTCATCTATGGTTATAGGATACATAGTCGCCATATCCTCTAAAGAAGGGTCTTGGAATACAACAAAAGGCGGCACATTCTTTTCCTTAGCCACTTGCTTACGCAAGTCTTTAAGCATTAGGAACAAGTTTTGATCGAGCGCCTGTACTTTATCGTTTCCGTAAGATTGCGCGTCAGCAAGACTTGCTTTGAAGTTGTGGTTGAGTGCAATGTGAAATTTCGTTGGCTTTTCAATAAAAGTCTTCCCTTTACCACTCAACTTCAGAATACCGTAGTTCTCAATATCTTTTACCAAAAGATTTTTAAGTTGAGCGTGGCGAATAACTGAGGTCCAAAAATGGGCATCTTCTTTTTCACCTTTGCCAAACAAGCTTTTCTTTTCGTGACGAAACTGCAGTACGTCCTGAGATTTGTTTCCAACTAAAAAGTCAACCAAGTATTTTATTCCGAAACTCTCGTTGAGTTGATCGATAACTTGAAGAGACAGTTGAACCTCTTTAGTAACATCGCGTTTTTCTTTCGGGCTTCGACAGTTGTCACACATTTTGTCTTTACGACAAGCGTCTGCCGAGTAAGCCTCACCAAAATAATGCAGGAGGAATTCTCTACGACATGCAGAAGTTTCCGAGTAGCCCACAACTTCTAACAAATGCTGGCCGCCAATCTCTCTTTCTTTGAGTGATTTGTCGCGCATAAATTTCTCAAGTTTACTCACATCGGCTTGACTAAAAAAGGCCAGACAATTTCCTTCTAAGCCATCGCGTCCGCCACGACCAGTTTCTTGATAATAGTTTTCAAGACTCTTTGGAATGTCATAGTGAATGACAAAACGAATGTCTGGCTTGTCAATTCCCATTCCAAAAGCTATGGTAGCGCAAATGACATCCACATCTTCCATCAAGAAATCATCTTGAGCCTTTGAACGTGCTTTACTATCTAGGCCAGCGTGGTATGGAGCAGCATTAATGCCGTTAGCTTTAAGTTCTTCTGCTACTACTTCAGTGGTTTTTCTATTGAGGCAATAAACTATTCCAGACTTCCCAGACTTTGACTTAATGAACTGTACAATCTCAATTAAGGTCTCTTTCTTTTTACGCTTGGGTCTTACCTCATAAAACAGGTTCGGGCGATTAAACGAATCGATGAAGGTTTTGGGTTTTTTTAGCTTAAGCGTTTTAACAATATCCACCTGCACCTTTGGTGTAGCAGTTGCTGTTAAAGCCACTAGAGGTATTGAAGAGTCCACCTGATCTATCATTTCGCGAATACGCCTGTATTCTGGTCTAAAGTCGTGTCCCCACTCGGAAATACAATGCGCCTCATCAATAGCCACAAAGGAAACCTTCGTTTTTTTCAATAGATCGATGGTCGACTTTTTGCTTAGGGTCTCAGGAGCTACATAAAGCAGCTTGGTAACGCCAGACAAGACATCCTCTATTACTACATTAGCCTGTGACTTAGAAAGTGATGAATTTAAATAATGAGCAACCTTGTCATTTTGGTTGTAGCCTCTTACCAAATCGACCTGATTTTTCATCAGGGCAATTAAAGGAGAAATAACGATAGCTGTGCCCTCCTTCATAAGGGCTGGTAACTGGTAGCAAAGCGATTTTCCGCCCCCTGTAGGCATTATTACGAAGGTGTCATTACCATCCAGTACATTTTGGATAATTTCTTCCTGGCGGCCCTTAAATTGGTCAAAACCAAAGTGCTCGCGTAGGGAATCTACAAGTTTAACCTTCCCGCTTACTATTGTCATTTTACTTCCTTCTCTCTGTTCGACACAGAAACGAATAACTCTTGGGGGAAAGCTTCTTTTCTAGTATGAATATAATGATATTTGACCTCTAACTTTTGCCGTGGCCTTTCAAAAAACTAACATATTTAAGAGCGTTATACGCACCCTTGAGCTCGAATCTGAAGCAATTAGAAATTTAATCCAAAGATTGTCTTCAGACGTAGAGTCTGTAGTCTCACTTATTTATGACTCAAAACATAGGGTATTAGTCACAGGAATTGGAAAAAGTGCCATAATAGGCCAAAAAATAGTCGCCACCTTCAATTCGACAGGTACCGCCTCGCATTTCTTACATGCTTCTGACGCAGTACACGGAGACCTCGGAATGATCGGTAAAAACGATTTAATCGTTTGTATATCGAATAGCGGCAACACTCCTGAAATCAAACGTTTGATTAATGTCATAAAAGAACGTGAGAACACTTTAATCGCTCTTGTAGGGAACGAAAATTCCTACTTGTATCAAGAGGCCGATTACAAAATTTTAACAACTGTTAACGAAGAAGCGGGGCCGCATAACTTAGCACCAACTTGTAGTACAACTGCACAACTGGCTATTGGTGACGCTATAGCAGTTGCGGTCTTAGAATTGCGAAAATTTAGCTCCGCAGATTTCGCTCGTTTACATCCGGGTGGGACATTGGGCAAAAAACTTAAAACAAAAGTCGAGGACTTTGCAATGCTCAACGAAGCGCCCAAAGTGCTGGCTAGTGATCCCATAAAAAAGGTCATTCTAGAAATTAGCTCTAAGAGATTAGGGGCAACTGCAGTCTTGGACGACCAGGGAAACTTACAAGGTATTGTTACCGATGGAGACATTCGTCGCATGCTACAAAAACACGATTCACTTACCAGCCTATCAGCTGCAGAAGTTATGACCAAGAGTCCTAAAACCATTGGCCACGACCAGTTAGCGACAGAAGCTGTAAGAGCGCTAAATAGTCATAAAATCAACCAAATTGTGGTCACAAAAAATGGGACTTACTTGGGATTAGTACATTTGCACGACCTGATCAGAGAAGGGTTGACTTAACAAAACATGGAAAGCAAGAACACCTATATTGCCATAATGGCCGGGGGCGTGGGGAGTCGATTTTGGCCACAAAGCCGCGAAAGTCGCCCTAAACAATTCCTAGATATAATGGGAACGGGAGAATCACTGCTGGTGCAAACCTTCAAGCGGTTTACTTCCTTTATTCCTACAGAAAACATATACGTCGTTACCAGCGCTCAGTACGTCGATCAAGTAAAAGAACATCTACCTATTCTAAACGAGCAGCAAATTCTAGCCGAACCATCGCGCAGAAATACCGCTCCTTGTATTGCCTATGTCAGTTATAAAATTGCGCAAACAAATCCACAAGCAAATATTGTTGTCGTTCCATCCGATCATTTAATAAAAGACGTCCCAGCATTTCAGAAGACCATTGAAAAAGGAATTTCCTTTGTCGATAGTTTGGATGCCTTAGTCACCCTTGGCATTAAACCAACTCGTCCAGACATCAACTACGGTTACATTCAGTACATCGAGGACAAAATAAATGCCGGGGTTTTCAAAGTGAAAACTTTTACAGAAAAACCCAACTTAGAAATCGCCCAACAGTTTTTGGAGAGCGGCGACTTTCTTTGGAACGCGGGAATATTTTTATGGAACGTGCAATCTATTTTAAAAGCGTTTCGATTATACACTCCAGATTTAGCAGAGCTATTTGAAGGCGACTTAGATGCACTTCATACGGAAAGAGAAGCAAACTACATTGATCGTATTTATAGCCAGTGCAAAAACATCAGTATTGACTATGCCGTCATGGAAAAGGCATTCAATGTTTTTGTTATTCCTTCCGAATTTGGCTGGAGCGATTTAGGTACTTGGACTTCACTTTGGGACAACCTAGAACACGACGAAAATGATAATGCAGTATTGGCTAAAAACATTGTCATGTTCGATTCAGAAAATAATATGGTTTCCATTCCACCTTCAAAAGCGGCCCTGATTCAAGGTCTAGAAGATTTCTGTATCATAGATACCGAGGACGCTATTTGTATTTTTAAGAAGGATCAAGAAGGGAATCTAAAGGAATATCTCAAGGCCTTTAGAAAAGACGTCGGTGATTCATTTTTGTAGTCCTCTGACGAACTATCATTCGTACGAAATGCTTGATATTACTATATTACAGGCGTAAGGAGTCCCACCCTCTACTGAGAAAACGTAAATAAAAAATCATGAAAAAAAATGCACTATTGGGCGTGCTATGCTTGCTCCTTTTCAATTTCAATGCAATTGCACAGACCTGCGATGCGTCGACCGTATTAACAAGTCCTTTGCCTGTTCCTTCAGATCTTGTACTCTGTTCAGACGGTAGCGACGCCTATACTTATTCTTTCCCTTCACCATCTTTCGGTTCAACTTTACCAGATGGTGCTCTTGTTTTGGAAATTACCTCTGGAGGTGTTTCTTCGGTAGTTCCTTTAGACGGAATGACAAGTCTTACAGCAGATGCTACATCTTTTGCAGGTGTGACATTAGCTCCTGGAGATGAAGTTTGTGCAGTAGGCCTCTCTACTGATTATGCCGCCATAAATGGTGTACTAGGAGTAGCAGCCAATCCAACGGTATGTTTGTTTGTACTTGGTTTACCACAAGCTACCTGTGATGCTCTCGCAGCGCTTAATGCTGGTGGAGGGGTCCAATCTGTTGCCCAAGTACTTGGAGCCGCGTCAGCCTTAGGAGGTGCGCCCATTACGAGTATTAATGAAGCCTACACCGCACTGGCTGGTGTAGAAGCAACCGCAGCTGGACTAAATCTTGGATTCTGCTACGATGCTACCTCTTCGAATATTACTTCAATGACTTTTCCAGATCCTACTGATCCGACTTCGACAGTTACAGTTTTCGATGTGACTCCAGATTTTTGTTGGACGGTAGAGGCTTGTCCGATTCCAACAATGGGTGAGTGGGCAATGATTTGTCTATCACTTATGTTTATGTCTATTGGCCTAGTTACTATTCGAGAAAAAACTTCTGAGCTGATAACAGCTTAGTCTAAAGAAAAATATTTAAAGAAAGAACCTCGGCTTTTGTCGAGGTTTTTTTATGTGGGGTTTTTGAGTTTGGAGTCAAGCATTTTGGGCGTGACCCCAAATCTTTCAGTCCTAATGTTGGTCAGGGGACCAACAAGGGACTGAAAGATTTGGGGTCGGGCTTTCGGCCCTCGCTCTGTTCTGTAAAAAACAAAAAGCGCATCTAGCTCTTAAGGAGCTAAGCGCTTTTCTTGTTTTTTACAACAGGAGCTCAAACATAGGCCTCTATCCCTCACGCGAAGATCACTTCAGGTCATCACCGATATCGCGGCGATAGTACTTTCCATCAAAGTTTATTTTATCAATCTCGCGAAACGCGAGTGTTTGGCAATCTTCTATAGAAGAGCCGAAAGTAGTTAAGGCCATAACGCGACCACCATTAGTTTTTAAACCGCCTTCATCTTTTGTTCCGGCGTGAAACAAAGTGCAACGATCGTTGAGTTCATCTACGCTTATAGACTTTCCCTTTTCATACTTTTCAGGATAGCCTCCTGAAGCAAGCACCACCGTCAATGCAGTCCTCAAATCAACTTTCAAATCAACCTCATCAAGTTTCTGCTCGGCGACCTTGGAGAAAAGATTAAGCCAATCATTTTGTACTCTTGGTAATACTGCCTCCGTTTCCGGATCGCCCATACGTGCGTTGTATTCGATTACCATTGGCTCGTCGCCTACTTTTATCAATCCAAAAAAGACGAAGCCCCGGTAATCAATTTTCTCAGCGACAAGGCCATCAAAGGTTGGTTTTATAATTCTAGACTCAACCTTCCGCATTAGCTCATTATCTAAAAAGGGAACAGGAGAAACCGCACCCATACCGCCAGTATTCAACCCAACATCGCCCTCGCCTATTCGCTTATAATCTTTCGCCGCAGGCAGCACCACATAATTCTTTCCATCAAACAAGGCGAAAATCGAAAACTCAATTCCATCCAAGAAATCTTCGATAAGCACTTTACGACTTGCATCGCCAAACTTACCAGAGAGCATTTCTTTCAATTCACTCTTCGCCTCTTCTTTGCCTTCAAGAATTAAAACCCCTTTGCCCGCGGCCAAGCCATCAGCTTTTAAAACGTAGGGTCCGATTCCATTATCTATGTGTCTGAAACCTGCATCCAAGTTTTCGGCAGTTACGTCAAA
>CAZZIZ010000001.1:66707-73550 GCA_964654535.1 uncultured Chitinophagales bacterium | reverse complement strand
CTGCGTAGGAGGCAATTTCTTGATCTTCTCCATTTGCTGTTCCTGTCCAGCCGCCCGAGTGACTAATTGAGTCGAAGACTAACTCGCCCCAACGGTTGTAGAGCATTATTCGAATGTCTTCCACATCTGTTCCAAATGCACGGAGAATATCATTTACTCCGTCGCTGTTCGGTGAAAAGGCGGTAGGTATTTGGAGACTGTAATCCTTCACCTCTACGTCTTCACAAGAAGTTTCTTCGCACTCAGTTACGACATCTGTGCTCGTAACGCATATGCTGACTATGCCTGCTTGGTCTACAGCAAAACTGGGATTGGTATCGGAGCTAACAATTTGTCCATCTACGGTCCACACGGAAGTCAGTTCGTGATCGCCGGTGCCTTCATTTTCGATGGCAATAATTTCTCCTCTACATGCATTTGGCGTTAGCAGAACATATCCCGGGCTAGGTGGGTCAAATATTTCAAACGTAAATTCAGTGGTATCTTGCATATTGCAAGTGTTGTTATCTATGGCTACCAGCTCTATAGTGTAGAAACCGCTTTCGGTATAAGTAGAGCTTGCGGTAGGACCATCTACAACAGTACCATCGTCGAGTACCCAAAAGTAATCTTCGGCGTTCGCAACTGCAGTGAAAAGTACTTCTTGATTTATGCAGCTAGGCTGAAAAACTTCTAAATCTACTTCGGCCTCAACAAAAGGTTGTTCTGGTATATTAAAGCTAAAGCTATGCGTGTCTCGATCAAAACAAGGACTGCCTGTGTTCACGGTCAGTTCTACGGTGTAGTCTCCCGCTTCGGCGTAAGTGTATTCGTGATCTTGAGTTAAGTTCAACTCGTCACTACCATCACCATGGTCCCAAGTCCAAACATAATCATCAATGGGGTCTTGTAGGATTGAGGTGTTAGTGAAGTTAACCGTAAAGCCTTCACAGAAACCTGGGACATCTGCTTCAAACTCTGCAATAACTATTTGTGAAAACTCAGGAACTTCTACGGTAAGTTTTGTGCTATCTACAATGTTGCAGGTAGTTGAATCGATTACGAGTAGAGAAACTTCATAGGTCCCGAGATCAGTGTAAATATGTGTCGGCGGGTTTTGTTCTGTAGAAGTTGTCCCATCTCCAAAGTCCCAGAAATAATCTTCTCCTCTGTTGGAGTCGTCAGTGAAGTCTATTTCAAACGGTGCACAGCCGCTAAGAGAAGGAGTGAACGCTGCGTCGACTCTCAAGAGGTTTGGCTCAAAATTGAAACGGAATACGCCTAAGTTACAGTTGCTTGATCCATTGTCGTTTGACCACGCTCCAGAGGTAGTAGGAAAGTTGTCCGAACCACCGCAACCAGCGCAAACTGCGTGATAAATTTTTCCATCCTTGTCAAAACGACTGGTTCCTCCATCGACGTGCTCGTTTACTCCGTTACCGCCAAAGTAAGTTCCATAGATAATATCTGAGGCTTCTTTGTCTAGGTTGATTAAGTAGATATCGCTACCATCTGTCCCACTTTTAAATGCGTCAGATGTAACGGGCATTCCATCTAGAGTATTCGCTCCCGTGGTATTGAAATCTGCGTTGGTTGTACCACCCCAGCCAGAAACATAAATTCGTCCGCAGAAATCTACTAGGAACGCAGTAGGAGAAATGTCGACTCTTGAACCTCCCGAACCAAAAACGGTAGAAAATTCCGTGGCCGAAATATCATTATCGAAGCAGTGAATAAACTGCTTACTTCCGCTGTTGCTATAAACATCGGCAGTTATAACATAAGACCCAAGTGATTGGCCGAGTACATAAACAAGGTCCTCGTCATCTACTTCAACAAAGTATCCTTGATCGTATCTATTCGTACCCAAGAAAGTACCATTTATAATATTGGTACCATTGTTAGCTATTTTTAATAGGAAGCCATCTGCTTGACCACCATTATAAGTATTGTCAAAACCTGATTCGGTATTGAAATTACTACTGGCTGTTCCGCCAGTTGCAAAGAGGTTGCCACTGTTATCTAGTTTTAAAGAATTTACGCAGTCGTCATCATTTCCGCCTACAAAAGACGCCCAAGTCAGATTGCTCAAATCGGAATTGAATTTGGCAATAATGCCATCAACATCTCCACCAAAATTAGGCTGGAAAGAATTGCTTGTCGTTTGAATATTTGACGAGTTGGTTACCGAACCGATGTAGATATTATCCTGCCCGTCGATTATCACTTCACCTCTAGCGTGATCGCCATAGTTGAATTGAAGCGAGCCTATACCCGTTGTGTTTAAACCGTCGTTGGCGCTACCCCCGTAATAGGTTGAGCCCAAGAGCGTGTCTCCGTTAGGGCTGAGTACAGTCAGAACTATATCGGACCCATTGGAGAAGTTTATAACGTTGGTGACAAGTACTGGGTTGCCACCATTAAACGTTAGGTCGTGTGCATTTCCAGTAGTGGGGTAGTTAGAAGAACCGGTGGTTCCCAAAATGACCAACTCATTGTTGCTATTGACAATAAGACTATGTGCAAGATCAGAGCCACCACCACCAAGGTAAGTGGAGTATAGCAACTGACTACCGTCACTCGAGAATTTGCTAATTCCAATGTCAGTAGTTGATGCACCGCCCCCACCATCACTTATGTCAAATGCTCCTGTGGTAGTAGGATAGCCAGTTCCAAAAACCGCACCTCCTCCGTAGGCATTTCCTTGTGTGTCAAAGGCGGCTGTGTATCCCCAGTTGTCAGCAGTTGAACCGGTATAGCTAGAGAAAATTAAGGCTGGGTCTATTATGAGTTTAAAAGCCGGATCGTAATCTCCCAGCTCGAAACGTACATTGTTTCCCTCGAGTACGAATTCTACTTCTACCTCGCAAAGTACTCCGTCTTTAAATTGAAAGGCATAAGGTTCCTGCTCCTCGATATATCCGAAGCGATGTTCCAAAATTAGTTTGCCATCAACTAATCGCACATTGTTTAGATGATCGTAACGTAACTGTATGTTTTCTGGATTACCGTAGGGCGCAACAACAAAATCATATTTGAGACCAGTATCGCTATTGTAAACTTTCAAGTCTATGTTGTCATAAATGGATTCGTAGGCAATGCCCTCGAACACGCCTACGTGGCTGGCCCATTTATTCTTATCGTTTCCTAGAAAATAGTTTTTGTATTGCCTCTGACGATAAGAACCAGTTATGGTTGGAGCAGGATTCGCATCCACTAAGTTGAAAGAGAAAACGTGCGCTTTATAATCGGTCTCAGGGTCGACAGGGATACCGTGACCATGAGGCAGTTTGTACAAGAAATAAGTCCATTTATCATTTTCGAAGAAAAGCTTACCACCAGGTAATTCGGCCTCAAAAGCGACTTGCTCTGGCCATTGACCTTTGTTCTCTGTAAACAAGAACTTCTCCTCGGCTTGCATTTGCAAACAAGTGAGAATCAGACAAATAGTAATTAGGTGAGCTTTCAAGTAAATTTTCCTTCTAATTCAATTTAAGGCACAATACGTAGATAGACAATAATTACTAAGTAAGTGAGGGTTTTAGCCCATTGAACGTCCATAATTCAGCGTAAACGATAATTATTGGCTCAATTATGTCGATGTATTCTCGCTATAAAGAACCTGTAAAACTGTCTGCCCTACAGCTTTCAGGGTACGCTTAGATATAACGTCCATATTGTCCTTGTGGGTATGCCAGTAGTCCCCGAATTGGGTGAAATTGTCAAACTGAATAATGTCTATGATAGGTATACGCGTATAGTAATGAACATATTTATGGTCGTCTGTCACTGGGTTGACAGCCTTGTGCTCGAAATAAGAGCTGTAGCCTGCATCATTTGCCGCCGACCAAACTTTATCCAAAATTGGCTGAGCGATTTGCCTAGATAATCCTTCTTGATAAAAAAGCGCATTCTCCGCACCGACCATATCGAGTAGTATTCCGTAATTGGCCTTATAGCCACTTTCTAAAGCTTTCTTTCCCCAATATTGACTGCCTTTACAATAGCTATCTGTTATTCCCGGTTTGCCCGCATCTTCAAGATCGAATAAAACGATGTCGACTCCGTAGTCAACTCGGTCCGCCTTGAGTCGCTGTGCTATTTCGAGCAATACACCTACACCACTACCACCATCGTTGGCACCATCTATTGGTTCATCTTGGCGTTCGCTATCCTCATCTGCCCAAGGGCGCGTGTCCCAATGCGCACAAAGTAAAACGCGTTTGTTTTTCTCAGGATTAAATGAAGCGATAATATTGTAGATAGGAACCACCTTATCAGTTCCTGGAATTGTTCCTGAGCCTTTTTGCACTTCTACCTTATCCGCTATGCCGGTCAATTCCGCTTCCATCCAGTCAGCACATTCTTTATGCGCATCGCTACCCGGAACGCGCGGGCCAAAAGCAACTTGCTTAGCAATATAATCGTAAGCAGTGTTCTCATTAAATACAGGCACTTTCACATCAATTTTTTTTGCTGCGGGTTTTTTCGAAGCACTGCCTTTGTTTCCGTCAGGCTCGCAAGCGAAAAATAAAAGGCTAAGGAAAAGAAGAAGGCCAAGTCTTTGTTGCATATTTTTTACTATTTCCAGTTCCAAGAACTTCCGTCCTTTCCGTCTTTTACCACTATGTCCAATTTCTCTAAGTGGTCGCGTATTAAATCCGAAGTGCCCCAGTCTTTTTTCTCTCGGGCTTCTTTGCGAATATCCAAGACCAAATTCATCAAGCCGTCGGTAGCATCGGCGGTTGCGCTTTGATCCTGCACATTAATCGCTAAAACGTCATCCACCAAAGTGTTGAAGGTGCTCAGCATACGCTTGAAAGTATCTTCGCCAATCGATCCAATATCTAGTTTGCCGTCTTTGTAGCTGTTTATCTTTTTCGACAAGTCAAACAAACGCGCAATGGTTTGCGCAGTATTGAAGTCGTCATTCATGTGTTCAGCACACTGATCACAAAGTTTGTTTACCTCATCGTCTTCGCTTTGAGAAATGGTGCCCGCCTTATATTCCAATCCCTGCAAAACTTTATAGCCGTTAAGCAATCGCTGTAAGCCTTTGTCAGCGGCTTGCAATGCTTTATTCGAAAAGTCCAAAGTGCTTTTGTAATGACTCTGCAACATAAAGAAGCGAATGCACATAGGTGTGTAGGCCTGTTCAAGCAGCTCGTGGTCTCCAGTGAAAAATTGCTCTAAGAAAATAGAGTTACCCAAAGACTTCGCCATTTTCTGACCGTCTAGCGTTATCATATTGTGGTGCATCCAGTAGCGTACGGGTGTTTGTCCGTCAGCCGCTTTCGATTGCGCAATTTCACATTCGTGATGCGGAAAAAGCAAATCCATACCACCGCCGTGTATGTCAAACTGTTGCCCCAAATATTTAGTGCTCATTACAGAACACTCAACGTGCCAGCCAGGAAAGCCAACACCCCAAGGAGAAGGCCATTTCATTATGTGTTCAGGCTCTGCCTTTTTCCAAAGTGCAAAGTCAAACTTGTTGCGTTTAACTTCTTGACCATCGAGCTCGCGCTCACTAGACATTAAGTCTTCTAAAACGCGGCCAGACAACTCACCGTAAGTTTCGCCTTCGTTATACTTCTCAATGTCGAAATAAACGTTACCATCAACTTCATAAGCCAGACCCTTTTCCATAATGCGCTTCACCATTTCGATCTGCTCAATTATATGACCAGAAGCAGTTGGTTCAATCGAGGGTGGGAGCATATTCAAACGCGCAAAAGCCTCGTGGTAACTCAGCACATATTTTTGCACCACTTCCATCGGCTCTAGTTTTTCGAGTCGCGCCTTTTTCAAAATTTTATCTTCTCCTGCACCAGCCACTTCATCTTCCAAGTGACCCACGTCGGTAATGTTGCGCACGTAACGCACTTTGTAGCCAGGACCAATCACTTTGTTTTTCATATACCGAAAAACAACGTCGTAGGTAATACCAGCACGAGCGTGCCCCAAATGCGGTGGCCCATAGACCGTCGGTCCACAATTATACAAGCCCACAAACGGCGGATTCAATGCCTCAAATTCCTCTTTTTGGCGAGTTAGCGTATTGTAAATACGAAGGGTTTTACTCATAGCCCAAAAATACCAATAACCAAAGTCTAATGAACCGAAGACTATGCTCATAGCGGTGCATAATTACCTTTTAATATTTTTTACGAGAAAAGATTTTGGGCGTGCCCCTTTCGCTTCTCGTGCTGAGCACGAAGCTTAGGGTCGGGCTTTCGGCCGTCGCTCTGTTCTGTAAAAAGCAAAAAGTTCATCTAGCTCTGGGGAGCTAAGAACTTTTCTTGCTTTTTCCAACAGGAGCTCCACAAAGGCCTCTATCCCTCACGCATAAGCTTCCTAGTTTGGTTCAAGCCTTCAGACTTGGACCTATCGATTGCTCAAGTCTTCAGACTTGAGTGCTAATAAAAATGAGTTTGTTGGCCTACAGTATAGTCTTATCCGAAGAGGCTGGAATTGCAACGGCTTGGTACGGTCACGAGCGAAACGCTCGCGCCATCCACGGTTTGCGCTTTTACTTAAGCTAAAACTCCAAAACCGCCGAAATAGGAAAGTGATCCGACCTACCATCATGAATCACATCAAAATCCTTAACGCTAATGTCAGGATCAACCAACAAATAATCGATGCGCAGAATAATTGGCAATGAGCCCGAATAAGTTCCACCCAATCCAATACCGCTTTCCAAATAAGCATCCTTCATACCCTCGCTTAAGGTGCTGTAGGTGTACGACACCGGTACGTCATTAAAGTCACCACAAAGAATCTTTGGCTTGTTCGTATGCTTTAACTGTGTAGCTAAAATTTCTGCCTGACTCGCCCTGCTCATAAAACCGCGTCGAAGTT
>CAZZIZ010000001.1:11641-66607 GCA_964654535.1 uncultured Chitinophagales bacterium | reverse complement strand
TGTGTAGCTAAAATTTCTGCCTGACTCGCCCTGCTCATAAAACCGCGTCGAAGTTTTTTAAAAACCGAAAGAGCGGAACCAACCGATTTTTCAGTTTCTTGTTCGAAGAAGGCGTAGTCTTTATTGCTCAGATGAATCGACTGCAGGTGCGCATTGTATATCCGAATTGGAGCACCGTCAACATCTATGTCTGACTGCACCACTAGATTGTTCTTAGAGTTTTTAAAACGAATGTTGTCTTTGGCGACTATGGGAAACTTAGAAAATGTAGCCAGACCAAACTTCTGATCGTTTTCTACAGTCAAAGATGTTTCCAAATGTACATACGGATAACCCAAAGATTTAATCTTCCCAATGTTTTCAAACTCCTCTTTGTTCATTGTAAAAAACTCCTGAAAGCAGATGACATCTGGATTGTCTTCTTTTATAATGGACAACATCTCATCCCGGGACTCAGTGTTGGAAGTCCAGTTGTACAAGTCGAAGTTGCGCACGTTGTAGGACATTACTTTTAGCTCGCGTTCTAGCTTATTGTCGCTGGCAACTAGATTGGTAGCAATGCTTTGCTCAAAAGCAGTTTTGGTAAAGAAGAAAGTTAGTATTGGAAAAATGAGAAACCACTTCTTTTGACTGATCCAGTAGATGAAGAAAAATAGGTTGAGAAAAATGAGGTAGGGAAAAGCCAAACCAAAATAAGCCAAGCCGCTAAAAGTTGAGGGAGGAACGGAAGGTGCCCAGCTGGCTAGGAAAGTGCAGGCAATGACAATCAGGTTGCAGAAGAGCATGAACTTATGCCATTTCGACATGCGCTTAGTCTTCTTTGCTGGCTCTAAAGAGGTATTCCTTTTCTTCCGGAGAAAGATTATCGTAACCGCCTACTTCTTTAATCTTGTCTAAGATGGCATCGATCTTCGTTTGTCTTATGTCGTCGTTCTTGCGTACAACAGTTCGTTTGCGTTTTGGTCTTGGTGGCACCGTGTTTTTAAATGCCACTGTGGGACGGGGTTTGGGAACAGGTTTTGGATTGAACTTCTCCGATACCCAGTTGAAGAAATTGGCAAAGCCTTCGCTTATGTCTGTACCATTGTTGAGTTGCAGGGCAAAGAGTAAACCGAACGCTGCTCCACCTAAGTGAGCTAAGTGCCCACCAGTGTTGGTTAGGTTGGCAACGCTAACTAAGTCTAACAAAATCATCACCAATGCAATCCACTTCAGTTTTACCGCACCAAGAAATATCAGGTGAAGCGTATGGTTTGGACGCATTGTAGCAGTGGCGATAACTATTGCGGTTACGCCTGCCGAAGCTCCAAGCATATAACTACCTCCAAAACTTAAGCCAGGTAATAGATTCAGTATTAAAATGTAAAAAATAGCTCCCGCTAGTCCACCCATTACGTAGACGGGTAACACGCGATCGTTACCAGCAACTTGCACGAATATTTTTCCGAACCAATAAAGCCAAAGCATATTGAAAAGAATATGGAAGAACTCTTCGTGAATAAACATGTAAGTGAAAATCGTCCACGGCCTAAAGGCTAATTCTTTAAAGTTGTGTGGGACACTTAATAGTTGAACAAAGTCATTATAAATGTCTGGTTGTTGAGCGAATCCGAGGGTAAGGATTTTACCAATCAAGAGCAGAAAGAAAACCGTCAGGTTAGCTATGACAATTCGATTGATCATTGAGCCACTGCGGAACTCAAGTTTCAAATCGTCGATTAAAGAATTGTTATAGCTGTCCATTTATTAGTTGTCTTGAACTTCCCACATTTTTATTAATAAGAATGCGGTGATCATTCCTCCTAAGTGACCAAAGTGCGCAATCCCGGTGGAGAATTGAACAAATTGAAAGTGATTGTTTAGCCCGAATATAAGCTCTAAAACCATTGCAACCCTAATAAAATTCCAAGCTTTAAACTGCATTGGTAAGAAAAGGATACCTAAAATTCGATTACGATTATAATAGGCAAAGAGAAAGATTGTGCCAGCTACCGCACCTGAGGCCCCAAGCATGATGTATGGGGCATTGGCTAGAAAGGCCATACCCAATGCAAGTGCTGCCGAACCAAGACCACAGGAGATGTAAAAGAAAAGAAATTTTTGTGAGCCAAAGTTTGCTTCAGCCATAGGACCGAACATACTCAATACATACATGTTTGCACCAAAGTGAAAGAGACCACCGTGCATGAACATATGTGTGGCTATTTGATGCCACTGAAAGTTTCCAGTGTTTGCTGAAAACAATGCGAGCATATTCACCAATCCATTACCACCATAAGGAGGGGGGATCAGATTGGTCGCTGCAAAAAACAAGGCATTAATAATGATCAGGTTTTTTACCACGGGTGGCAAGGATTTGAACATCTGTAATGGATCTCTACTCATTCTTCTTCTATAAAACCTTAAAAAACGGTTTTCAGTTCTTTTTACGAAATTGATTTTCTAAATCGTGGAGGCTGTAGGTTAGGAAGGTTGGGTGTCCGTTGGGAGACAGGTAGGGAGTGTCACAAGCAAAGAGACTATCAATCATATTTTTCATCTCTTCGCGACCTAGCTTCTTGCCCTTTTTAACGCCAGCCGAACGAGCCAAGCTCTTGGCCAACTGAGTGCGTTGATCAAGTTCAAATTCTTTACTGTGCATCTTAAACTGCTCAATAAAGTCGTCTACAGCTTGCTGGTGATTGCCCTCTTCTAAATCGGCTGGAACGGCGCGCATAATGAATGCATTGTTGCCAAAGTCTTCTATCTCATATCCTAGAAGGGAAACATCTTCTAAGATGGCTTTCAGTATTTCCGAATCTTCAGAGTTTAGTTCTATGGTATGCGGAAACAACAATTGCTGCTTGGACTTGGCTTGCTTGCTAAAGGCCTCTAAAAACTGTTCGAACAAAATACGCTGATGTGCACTTTGTTGGTCGATGAGTATGTACCCAGATTTGATTTGGAAAATGATGTACTGACGATGTAATTGAAATGGAATAATGTCGACCGCATCTTTAACAGATGCTTCGCTCTGCGCATTCATTCCACTAGAAATGGTAAGCTCAGCCTCGCTGCGTTCGAAGTTGTTGCTTATTTCGTAGACATCCTTCCAATGACTACTTGCCTTATCCTGTTGAAACTTCGGTGAGCCTACTGCGAGTGAACTAGCCGAATTGCCCTGACCAATGGTTGTTTCGATTTTGCGCGCATTATCCATAGCGCCGAAGATGTTAAAGCCAACACTTGTGTCGGTATCGAAATCGATTGCGGGACTAATGCTGTGAATACCCAAAGAACGCTTTACTGTTGCGCGCAGCATCTGGTAAATGGTTCTTTCGTCTTCGAATTTTATTTCTTGTTTGGTCGGGTGGACGTTTACGTCAATTTTATCTGGATCTATTTCTAGAAACAAAACATAAAGTGGGTAGGTATCTTTTTGCAATAAATCTTCGTAAGCAGATATGACCGCGTGGTTGAGGTAATTACTTTTTATAAATCTCTGGTTAACGAAGAAGTATTGCTCCCCTCTTGTGCGTCTGGCAAACTCTGGCTTCCCTATGAAACCACTAACATTTAAATAAGGCGTTTCTTCCTCAAGTGGAATTAGTCTCTCGTCGTATTTGGCGCCCATAACTCCGTTGATCCGCTTGCGCAAGTTGGCGCTGGGCAAGTGGTGTACTTGCTGACCGTTGCTGTGCAGGGTAAAAAAGATATCGGAGTGTGCCAGAGAAAGCCGATAAAACTCATTGAGTATGTGTTTCATCTCCACTGGATTGGACTTGAGGAAGTTTCTCCGCGCAGGTACATTGTAAAATAGATTCTTAACCGCTATGCTGGTTCCGACTGGGGTTTGGCAAGCCTCTTGACTGATTACTTTGGAGCCCTCGATAATAATCTTGGTGCCCATTTCTTGGTCAGCGGTACGCGACTTCAACTCTACTTGCGCCACGGCAGCAATGGAAGGCATAGCCTCACCACGAAATCCTTTGGTTCGAATAGAGAACAAGTCGTTAATGTCGGTAATCTTGGAAGTGGCGTGACGCTCGAAACACATGCGTGCATCTGTTTCGCTCATGCCTTTTCCATTATCGATTACTTGAATGAGGATCTTACCGGCATCTTTGACAATAAGTTGTATGGTTGTGGCGCCAGCATCAATAGCATTTTCGACCATTTCTTTAACTGCCGAGGCTGGACGTTGAATTACTTCACCCGCGGCAATTTGATTGGCGATAGAATCGGGTAGTAATTTTATTATGTCGGACATTAATTGGTCTGGTCGTTAATAGCTTCGCGTGAGGGATAGAGGCGTTTGTGGAGCTCCTGTTGCTGAAGGTAAGAAGTGGTCTTAGCTCCTTGGAGCTAGATGAGCACTTTGCCTGAAGCAGTACAGAGCGACCGCCGAAAGCCCGACCCTAAACTTTGCGCTTTAGCGCAGATAGTTTTGGGGCACGCCCACAATACCAAATTTACGAAATAAAAGGGGCGATAACTTGCTCCAAATAGGGCATTCCAAAGACGAAAAGTATGAGCAAAACCATAACGATTATGAAGGTGCGCACTACTTGTTTTTGCTTGCTGCGGGCTCTTTCTTTATAGTCGAACTCTCGCCGGTCGGTAAAGGCACCGACAATGGGGCTCTTGGCGCTTCGGTACAATTCACCCTTCTGAAAACGGATGCGTTTCTCTCCACCCTCTATACGCTCTTTTCGCTTTTCGGCTTCAGGATTGTAATATCTGGGCTGGTAGTCGAATCGACTATGCTTGGGCGCTTTGTTGAATGATTTGAGAAACATATGGTCAAATGTTAGTAGATAGAACAACTCGGGCAATCGGCGCTCTGATAAGCTCTATTTTAGTAACAATTTATAATATCCTGTAAACTAAACCAATTTTACCGCGTTATAGTCTTAACACAACGTATGAATAATATCTGATGATACTCCGATTAGCCTTTTTTACATTATTACTACAGTGCTGCCTATTTGGGACATTTCTTAGGGCGCAAGATGCCGAAACTTTTGTGAAGGATCAGCGGGACTGGGTGGACGCAACCCTCAAGGGTATGAGTCAAGAAGAAAAAATAGGTCAACTATTTATGGTCGCTGCTTATAGCAATAAAACGCAGTACCACGTAGACCAAATTGAAGCACTTATAAAGGAGCACAAAATTGGCGGGCTCATCTTTTTTCAAGGCACGCCTTCCGCGCAACTGAAGCTGACCAATAAATTTCAAGCTGCTTCTGATCTTCCTTTGCTTATTGCTATTGATGGTGAGTGGGGTTTGGGTATGCGTTTGACAAACGCGGTTTCTTTTCCGCGTCAAATAATGTTGGGCGCTATTCAAGACAATCGAATTATTGAGGAGATGGGTGAGGAGATTGCACGCCAGTGTCTGCGTATGGGTATTCATGTTAACCTGGCGCCGGTAGTAGATGTAAACAACAATCCCAATAATCCGGTTATAAACAATCGCTCTTTCGGCGAGAATAAATACAACGTTGCTAAAAAGAGTGCGGCCTATATGCAGGGCATGGAAAACATGGGCGTTATGGCCTGCGCAAAACATTTTCCTGGACACGGAGATACCGATAAAGATTCTCACCTGACCTTGCCCTTGATTGAACACGACATCGAGCGATTGCATGATATAGAGTTGTTTCCTTTTCAGGAACTAGCTAAAAAGGGAATTGGCAGTATGATGATTGCGCACTTAGCGATTCCAGCTTTGGAGCCTAACTCTATTGACGGTAGCATAAACTCGGACAAACCTTATATGCCTGTGTCGCTTTCTAAAAAAGTGGTAACCGATTTGTTGAAAGATGAAATGGGCTATGATGGTTTGGTCTTTACCGATGCTTTGAATATGAAGGGCGTCGCTGACTACTTTGAACCAGGGCTAGTTGACTTGCAAGCCTTTTTAGCGGGTAATGACATTTTGCTTTTTCCAGAAGATGTGGCTGCAGGCGTTAAGGCAATTAGTGATGCGATCGCTGCTGGAAAAATTACCAGGAAGGAACTGGATAAGCGCGTCCGAAAAATATTGAAAGCAAAATATCGCGCGGGTCTTAACAACTTCGAAAAAATTAGCGATCAAAATTTGGCGGAGGATTTAAATAGTCCGCAGGCGGAAGTGCTTAAGCGTAAGTTGATTTCTAATGCGCTAACCCTAGCGCGCAATGATAAGCGATTGGTGCCACTGAACAGACTTGACAACGCACCCTTTGCTTCCTTGTCTATTGGTAGGGGGGTAGACAACCCTTTTACCGCGACATTAGAAAAGTATATCGGCTTCAACAATTTTGAGATTGGGCATAAGGCTAGTGCGGACGATGCTATTGCAATGATCAATAAACTCGAGAGTTTTGACACGGTTGTTATTGGTATTCATAAAATGAACTCCCAAGGCTCGAAAGACTATGGCTTGGAGGAATCGACGATAAACCTTATAAAATCACTCAGCGAAAAAACCAATGTGGTGCTGGTTGTTTTTGGAAACCCTTACAGCCTTAAGTTTTTTGAAGGAATGAAAACGGTCTTAATGGCTTATGAGGATAATCGACTGACCAACGAGTTATCTGCACAGCTTTTGTTTGGTGCCATATCTCCAAAGGGCAAGTTGCCCATTAGCGCTTCTCCAAGCTTTCAATATGGACAAGGAATAGAATCCAGAGGACAAACACGTTTGCGCTACGGTATTCCTGAGGAGGTTGGTATAAACAGCGCAGACTTAAAGGGCGTTGATTCACTGGTGCAAAAAGCGCTGGATATAAAAGCAACACCGGGCTGTCAGGTTCTTATAGCTAAAGACAACGTCGTGATTTACAATAAGTCTTTTGGTTACCATACTTATGAAGAAAAGCGTCCGGTGAAATCTAACGACCTGTACGACATTGCCTCTATTACCAAAATTGCGGGCGCGCTTCCAGCACTTATGCATTTGTACGAGAACAAGAAACTGCATTTAGATAGTTCGCTCGGTAGTTACTTAGATTTTGTAGAAGGCACCAATAAAGACTCACTGAAGGTGCGAGATATTTTAGTGCATCAAGCGGGGCTGCGGAGTTGGATTCCTTTTTACAAAGAAACCTTGCCCGAGAAAGGTGTCCTAAATGAAATGTACAGCGATAAGCAAAGCAAGGAGTTTGGTGTGGAGGTCGCCGAAAATGTTTTTATGCGCACCGCTTTCGTAGATACTATTTGGCAGCGCATTCTAGATTCAGAAGTTGTATCTCCAAATCCAAAGTACAATTACAGTGATTTAGGCTATTACTTTTTTAAGGAATTGGCAGAAGTGCAACTTAAGATGCCGATGGAAGAGTTTTTGTACAAACATTTTTACGCTCAACTCGGTATGAACAATACCACCTACAAGGCACGACAGTTTTTCCCAGAAGACCGTATTATTCCTTCTGAAAAAGACGAGTACTTCCGCCTGCAAGTTTTGCAAGGTCACGTGCATGATATGGGCGCGGCTATGCTGGGTGGAATTGGCGGACACGCGGGTTTGTTTAGCAATGCCAATGACTTGGCGAAAATCATGCAGTTGTATTTGAACGGCGGCAAGTACGGCTCACAAAATTACTTTAAGCGCTCTACCGTGAGCATGTTTACAGAAAAGCAGGTCGAAGACAATCGTCGTGGCTTGGGTTTTGATAAGCCTGAGTTGAACACTGAAAAAAATAGCCCTTGTGCCGAATGCGTTTCACCGAAGACTTTCGGTCATTCAGGTTTTACTGGTACGTGCGTCTGGGCTGATCCCGCGCACAACTTGATTTATGTTTTTCTGTCCAACCGCGTTTATCCCTCTATGAACAATCGTAAGTTGGTTAAAGAAAATATTCGTACTGAAATTCAGAATGTGATTTACGAAGCGATTTTGGGGGAGCAGTTGGAGAATACCGAGATTCCTAATTAGGGCTTGGGCGTGTCCCACATTAGTGTTTTTTAGCGCCGTTACAATTTGCAAATTATTCTATGGAGTAGATAAAAATTGCTCCTTCCTTCTAAGGGCGGGTTGGAGGAAGGTTGTCGCTGTATGTGTAATCTTGAGTAGTTTTTGGGCGTGCCCCTTGTCTCCCCGTCCCCTTATTGGTCTCTTGACCAATAAGCCTGGGCTGCACAAGGGTCGGGCTTTCGGCCCTCGCTCTGATCTGCTCTTTTCACGCATAGCACAGCTAGCTCTAAGGAGCTAAGTGCTAAGGTTCAATAGCAACAGGAGCTCAAACATAGGCCTCTATCCCTCACGCATCAAGGACAGCCCTTTGACAAAAAAAGTCTTGAGTCAGTTTGTATCTTGCGGCACGAAATTTACTTGCTAAAATGAGAATAGGAATTGTTTGTTATCCAACCTATGGAGGTAGTGGAGTTGTAGCGACTGAGTTGGGAAAGTACTTAGCTGAACTCGGTCATCAAGTCCATTTCATAACCTACCAACAACCCGCGCGGCTAAATCGCTTCGTTGACAATATAACTTTCAACGAAGTAAGCTTTACAAACTATCCGCTGTTTGATTTCCCGCCTTATGAAACTGCACTTGCATCAAAGTTGGTTGATACAGTGAAGTATTCTAATCTGGACATTATTCATGTGCATTATGCTATTCCACATGCATCTGCTGCTTTAATGGCTAAGAGCATTTTGAAGGAAGAGGGGATCGATATTCCAATAGTGACGACACTGCACGGAACAGATATTACCTTAGTAGGCAAAGACCAGACCTTTGCACCTGTAGTGGCTTATTCTATTAATCACTCCGACGGCGTAACTGCTGTATCGGAAAGTTTAAAGAAGGACACTTTTTCGAATTTCAATATTAGCAATAAAATTGAGGTCATCCCCAACTTTATAGATTTGGAGACTTTCCAAAAGCACGACAAGAATCATTTTAGAAAAGCTATTGCGCCAGATGGAGAATCTATTCTTATTCATACCTCGAACTTTAGAAAAGTAAAGCGCATCCAGGATGTAATTCGCTTGTTCGATATAGTTCGCAAGGAAAAGAATGCGAAGCTGCTATTGATTGGTGATGGGCCAGAAAGGAAAACAGCAGAGGCGCTCTGCAGAGAGCTTGGTAGTTGTGACGACGTTCGCTTTTTAGGAAAACAAGATGCCATCGGTGAGCTGCTAGCGGTTTCGGATTTGTTTTTGCTTCCTTCAGAAGCAGAGAGCTTTGGTTTGGCCGCCTTAGAAGCAATGGCTTGTGAGGTTCCGGTTATCTCTTCTAATGCGGGAGGAATTCCAGAAATTAACGAAAATGGTAAAACAGGTTTCCTAAGCGAGATAGGTGACTACAAGGATATGGCAGTAAACACCCTTAAGCTTTTGAATGATGAGAGTATGCTTGAGTCATTTAAGGCAAATGCTTTTGCGAAAGCCAAAACTTTTGATCGCAAGGAAGTTGTACCCAAGTACGTAGAGTTCTACGAAAAGATGATTAGTCAGGTCTCAGTTTAAAACGATAGCTCAGACCCACGCCTCCATAAAGCGCACTCCAATCGGTTTTTACCGTCCGATTTATCTCTCTAAAAATATCGCTTTGTTCGTCTTCTCTATAGCCCCAACGGTCGTAGGCAACATAAGCTCTTATGCCCAGTCGTTTCCATAGAACGTATTCTGCGGCTACTCGTGCATCGGCATAAAACTCTCGCCCCGCACCTTCTAAGCCTTCGCCGCTTTGGTAACTACCAACGAAAATTGAGGGCACCACTTCAAGCCCCTTCCAAACAACAAATTCGTATTCGATGATAGGTCCTAGGGTAATAAATGCATCAAAGCCATTCATGAAATATGGTACCTCTGTAGTTTGCGGGAAAACAAGTACTGGTGGGTCTACGCTTGTATCAAGGTATGGCTCTAGGCTTATATTGCGTTGATAGGTAAAGTTGTAACCAAAGCCAATGTTCAAATGCTCAGTTACCGAGAGCAGAATATCAAACTTAACGTTTCGAATCATTAAGTCATCTGCCCAATCGTTTTTTACTATGGTGGTATCAATTATGCGCCAGGGTGCCATAGCGTTGCTATTACCAAAGAAGGGTTCGTCGATAAACTCGCCGAAGTATTCGTAGTCCATGTTCACAGTACGGAAATTAAAACTATGGTCTAGTCGAAAGGTTAGATCGAGTGTGCGTTTCTTTTTTGGACCCTCGGGTACTATATCCTGAGCCATCAACGAGCTTGCGATAAACAACAGAGCTATAATTTTTAGATATCTCATGGTGTGAATGAAATTTGAAATGGTTCGGAAGTTGTTCTAACCCCAAAGACACCGAGTCCGTTATTAATGTTTCCATTGATTGGAGTAGGCTCAGAAAATGGACCTTGAAAGTCTCCTTGATTTTCTTGTGCCTGTTGACTACTAAAATAATTGTAAGCTGATTCGGATAGACTCATAACAAAGACACTGACATAAACGGTTTCTCCCTCGGGGGCAAAAAAGCTGAAAGAATTTATCCTTTCTCTTATGCTGATCTCTTGCCCATCTCTACCGACATCCGTATAAAAGAGATCACCCTCGAAATTGGGGCTGTCAAGGATTTGGTCTTCAGGTGTGATTGCAAATGAATAGCCCAACTGATAGAAGTTGTCTTCGTTTGCGAGATCATCAATAGTTACATCGAAAAAGAACTCGATAAAAGTTTCACCATAAAAGCTCGTCTCTTGCTCTTCCACATCTGCGGTGGCAATTGAAGCAGTTGAAGGCACTTCGGTTTCCGCAGTAACAACATCACCTTGGTCCTCGACACGAAGACTCATTTTCCCACTGGCAGCAATAGGCTCAGTGCAAGCATAAAAAGATCGATCGTTATTTGAAAATTCATAAGTGCAGATTTGACTGCCCAGCTCTGTGGTTAACTCTACCAGAGCATTAGTGATATGCGTAAAAGTGTCTAGATCGTTTACGTAACCGAGCCTCTCTTCATTACGCGATATGGCTACCCCGGCAAAGTCTTCTGACTCTATTATGCTTTCTATAGCAAGCTTTTGTTCGAAATCGGGTAGATCCAAGGTTATGGTTTGCTCGCAACCAACGAGCACCAGTGCCAAAAGTAAAACCCATAAAGATTTATCTGCTTTCATAATTAGAATTTAAAGTTCCAGCTAAAGGCAGGAATCATTGGTAAGAGAGAAATTTGAGTGATTACATTTTTATCTCCCTGAGAGAACGGATCGTCTCTTTCAGTCAGTGTAAGAAAGTACGGGTTCCTTCGGTTGAATACATTATAAATGTCAAATCGGAATATTGACTGAAACTTCGCGTCGGGTTTAGCAACGTATTTGAGCCCAAGATCAAAACGATTATAAGCTTTGAGTTTAAACCCGTTGCGCTCCGTAAACTGTTGGTTGTCCAAAAAATCTCCAGTAGCCAAGGTGAGCGAGTGCCCAGAGCCATAAACAAGTACGCCGGTAAAGGACCAGTTTTCGTTGAGGTCGTAAAAAGCAACCACACTTAAGTCGTGACGCCGATCATACTTCGCCGCGAATGTTCTACCCCCGTTTAAATCGTCAAACTTCCTGTCAGACTTACTCCAGGTATAACCAATCCATCCATTTACACGCCCCGTTCTTTTTCGAATAAAAAGCTCTGCACCATAAGACCAACCATCGCCAAAAGTTACTTGATCCTCTATGTTTTGTTGAGATAAGATGCTGGCCCCTTCTTGGTACTCAATTAGATTTTCCATTTTTTTATAATAGCCCTCAGCACTAAACTCGTAAGTGTTGTCAAAGAAATTTCTGAAATAGCCAGCCGATACTTGAGTGGCCCGTTTGGGCTTAATGATATTCGAGCTTGGTATCCATACATCCCAAGGAAAGCTAACTCCAGAATTGGTGACCAGATGCACAAACTGATTCATTACGGTAAAGCTGCCTTTAAGCGAAGAGCCTTCTGAAAGCGAGACCTTAGCGATCAATCTGGGTTCAAGACGAACATAGTTGACCGAGTCCGCAATAAAGAAAGGCATCCGCAATCCGCCCTGAACGGAAACTGTGTTATTAATGCGCCATTCGTCACTTACGTAAATCGCCCCTTCCTGAACATCAATAACTTGGTTGTTAAATTGAATTGTTGTGTCCTGTTCTATGCCCTCTATTTCTTCCACCTCCAAAAGTGCTTGACTTATAGAAGGCGTAAACTGGTGCTGGGTAAACTGCCCGCCGAACTTTACAAGATGATCGATGTTGGGGAAATAATCAAAGTCTAGTTTGGCATTATAGTCTCGAATCCCCGTTTTTATTCCAACTTCTATGTTTTCTATGTCATCAGTAAACTCAAACTTGAATTCGTAATCATTAAAAATCAATGAGGTATTTGCAAAGAGCTTGTTGCTAAATAAGTGGTTCCAGCGAATGGTAGCAGTAGTGTTTCCCCAAGGCACTCTAAAAGCTACGGAGTCAGACGGTACGTCTACTTGGAATTGGTCTCGACCATTATACGCACTTAAAAAAATACGATCCTTGTCCGAAAACTTGTAGTTGAATTTAGCATTCAGGTCGTAAAAAAACAACTGCGGTATTTCTTCTTCTAAATCCGCGGGAACAACGGCTTTTATCAATTGATCTAAATAAGTCCGTCGACCAGAAACGAGTAATGATGCCTTGTCTTTTAAGATTGGCCCTTCTAAGGTCAGTCTTGAGAATACAGTGCCGATGCCACCCTCACCGTGAAAAGAGGACATATCGCCATCCTTCATGCTAATATCCAAGATTGATGAAAGCCTGCCACCAAACTTAGCAGGATAGCCACCCTTAATGAGGCTAACGTTTTTAATCGCATCAACATTAAAGACCGACAGAAAACCAAAAAGGTGATATGGGTTGTATACTACTGCTTCGTCAAGTAAAATTAAGTTCTGATCTGGGCCGCCACCGCGCACATAAAAGCCAGCCGTTCCTTCACTTCCCGATTGTACACCAGGAAGTAGCACCAGAGCTTTTAAAATATCTTTCTCTCCGCCAAGTGCAGGCAGTTCTTTAAGCTCTTTAGCCTGCAAGTCAACAATTCCAACCTGCGCACGTTCTACATTTTCTATGGCTTTTAACTTCGTGTCGGTTACAACTACTTCGCCTAGTTCGCTGCTGAACTCCTCTAGAAAAACGTTGAGGTCAAAATCTTTATTGAGCGTTATTTCTTTTTCTTGGGTGTCATAACCCAAGTAGTTAAAACTTAAATTATAAACCCCTTCTTGTAGCGTAAGGGAGTAAAACCCATAAGCGTTAGAAGCAGTACCAGTTGCTAATTCGTTTACGTAAACCGTTGCACCGATAAGCCCTTCTTTACTACTGGCATCTTTGAGGTAACCACTTATAGTATATTTTTCCTGCCCCGTAATAGAAAGAAAGCAAAAACAGAGAAGTAGAACAGTACTAAGAAGGTTGCGCATGAGCGGAATGTTTGAACTATCAATTTGCTAGAAAAAAGCATCTAGCTGCTCCCTAGTTATTAACGAAATGCAGCCTAAAGTAGTTGCTATGGGCTGCTTTTAAACAGCTCCAATATCGGATTTCCAGAAGCCGCATTTGGAAGTGTAATATCAAGTAAAAATGCTAGAGTAACTGCAATATCTGCTATTTCATACGGTGCTACTGTCATGCCACGACGTATTCCTTTTCCATACCAGAGCATCGGTACATGGGTATCGTAGTTGTAACCAGAACCGTGCGTAGTACCAAACTCCATATAGTTTATCCAGCCCGGATCAAGTTGATAAAGTATATCGCCGGAGCGTTTTTGATTGAAGCCTTTTTGGAGCAAGCTTACTTGGCGAAGGCTACTCTGATTACTAAGTAAATCAGAACCACTAAAAGCGCGTGCCATACCCGATACTTGCATCAACTCCTCAATAATAAAATCGACTACTTCGGATTTATTTAAGCGCTTGCTGCGTATGAGAGCGTGGTCCAAGAAAATTTGTTCGTTCGAAACATTGAGCACCAAAGTGTCAGCATTAAACTGTTTTGCCAATGACGCGTTTAGGCCATCGCTTAATTCTTCTGTGCTGAAATAGCCTACAGGAATTTTTTGCTCGATTAATTTATTAGGTATCTCGGCAACTGCATGGTCAGCAGTAAGAAATACCAAATACTCTCCTTTACCCACGCTGGCATCCAACTTATCCAAAATATCGGCAATCGTTTCGTCTAGACGCAAGTAAGTGTCTTCTATTTCTACAGAACTTGGGCCATAAGCGTGTCCAATAATGTCCGGACTTGAAAAACTCACTGCGAGAAAATCGCAAACATCGTCCTGGCCCATTTGCTCATTATCGATTGCGGCAATAGCCAGATCTCCCAATATTCGATCGCCATAAGGCGTACGCGTAAAGAAATAACTCTTAGTAGGTATGTCGCTATTGGCAAGGTCTAATGTATGCGGAAACGAACTGTCGCCATCGGCGCCAGTTGGGTTTTCAAAGGGTGATTCGTCCATCCCGCAGGCATCGTAATGATGACAAGCCTTCATAGTGCTCCAACCGTCTTTGATGTAACTGTCTATAGTGTGTTCCTTGCTAAACTCCTCTACCCAGTTAGGCATCGATTCCATGTAGTAGGTGCTCGAAATAAACTTACCTGCATTATAGTCAAACCAATAGGCAGCGTTGCCGGTGTGTCCTGCGGGTAAAATTGCTCCACGATCTTTTATGGACATAGCCACTACCTTCGATTCATAGTTAAAGTAAGCACGCAGCTCATCGGTAATTGTAGTAGAGATCATGTTCTTAGGAGACATTTGTCCTTTGGATGTCGGTTCTGCCCCGACTGAAACCTGATCCAAATCTTGAACGCAGTACATGCCATCGTTGTTGGTTTTGTCAAACCAGTAGTTTGCAATAACTCCATGCATAGCAGGTGTTGTGCCCGTGTAGATAGACGCGTGCCCTGGCCCAGTAAAAGTGGGGATGTAATCGTAGTGCATGTTTTTTACCTGAAAGCCGTCGTTCATCAATCGCTTCAATCCGCGTTCAGAATACTTATTGTAAAAACGACTCAGGTAGTCGGGACGCATTTGGTCTACAACAAGCCCCACGACGAGTTTCGGGCGGTCGATGGTTTTTTCTGCTACAACGTTCGGAGTGGCGCGTTCTAGACGCGGTTTGCGTTTATTGTTTTGAGCAAACAGCTCGCCACCACAAACCAACAAAATCAAAAGAAGAACAAAATTTTTCATACTAGAATCTTGGCTTTAAAGATGCGAATTATCTGGGGCTTCAATGCTGATTAAGTATTAAGAATTTGGGCGTGTCCCTTCTGCTGCAAAGCAGCAAGGGTCGGGCTTTCGGGAGTCGCTCTGTTCTTAAAAAAGCAAAAGCCTCATCTAGCTCTAGGGAGCTAAGAGGCTTTCTTGTTTTTTTAAACAGGAGCTTCAACAAGACCAGCAGAGATATTAAGTCGTGCTGATTATTCAGAAGCAAAAATTTCATAGTTCAAGGCAAAAAGCGCAGACATAGCAGTAGCTATGGCGAGCATTTTTAACGAAGAAATATGGAATTTTTGCTTGAAGAATCTGCGCTACTTGATGTCTCTGCTGGTCTAACCCCTCTATCCCTCACGCGAAGAGCTTTACTTTTCTTGGATAAAATGTGGCACCGTTTCCAAATCCCAATCTATGACCAAGCCGCCCGCCAATCGCTGTGCGATTTCTTTACCGTAAAGTAATTCGGCTAAATAAAGCGAAGCCTCAAAAGACTTTGCTCCTCCTGCGGAGGTTATGTATTTGCCGTCGTGAACGAAAAGCACATCGTCTCTTACGTCTAAGTGTGGAAACATTTTGCGCATTGCTTCACGGTCGCTTGGGAAAGTAGTACTAACCACACCATCTAACACTCCCGCTTTCGCTAAAACAAATGCACCGTCGCAGTGAGAAGTCATATAGCTTGCTTCGCGATCTACTTTTTTTACAAAGTTTATCATCGCCTCATCTTCAAGGTCAGTGTCTAAATGATGCTCTGCACTTGGCACTACTAAAATGTCAATTTTTGGAAGTTCGTCTTCGAGATAGTTAAAATCGGGTAAAATGCGCATTCCTTCGAATGTCGTGATGGGTTCTAGGGTATTTGCCACGGTAAAAACATTCATCGCTTTTATGCCTTCTCTAAAAATGGTGTGCTGAAAAATGTCGAAGGGTGCGGTTAGTTCGGTATTGTAAACTCCGTCCATAATTAGAAAGGCTACGTTGTAGCGGTTTGGTTTTAACTCGACGGTATGAGTGCCGGTCGCCTCTACGGTACTTTGTTTCGAACCGAAAGCGGTGCACGCGGATAAAAAGATTAACAGGATTAAAAGTGAACTACGCATAGAACTAAGTTACACTTTGCTTGCTAAATCAAGTTGTGAACTGCGTCAATAGATCGGAGAGTAATAGGGCTCGACGCGTGAGGGATAGAGGCATTGTTGAAGCTCCTGTTTTAAAAAGCAAGAAAAGCCTTTAGCTCCTTGAGAGCTAGATAGGCTTTTTGCTTTTTAAAGAACAGAGCGACTGCCGACAGCCCGACCCCGAACTTGCTCACGCTGCAATGTTGCTTGCCGCTTTGCGGCAGAGGCAAATTGCGAGTGAAGCAGATGAGAGTGGGGCACGCCCAAACAATCATTGCCACTTTAAGCGTTCAGAAGTAGTCGTTTTGCTGCTTCGTATTCTTCGAGTATTTCTTCCACGATTTTTGCTGCAGGTTTTATCTCGTTGATACCGGCAGATATTTGTCCGATTTCCAGTTCTCCGTTTTCTAACTCGCCTTCGAACATGCCTTTTTTTGCGCGGCCTCTTCCCAGTAATTCTTTTAGTTCTTCTGCGCTTGCTCCTCTCGCTTCGGCTGCTTGTACTTCTTCGTAAAAATTGTTTTTTAGCAAGCGTACCGCGACTACTTTTTTGAGTGAGAGTTTGGTGTCTCCTTCTTTGGCAGCTACGACTTCGTTTTTGAAATTTATATGTGCAGAAGATTCTTCGCTGCAAACGAATCTGCTTCCAATTTGTACGGCTTCTGCTCCGAGCGCCATTGCTGCGAGCATTCCTCGGCCGGTTCCAATTCCACCTGCAGCAATGACAGGTATCTTGACCGCGTCGCAAACTAATGGTATCAGCACCATAGTTGTGGTTTCTTCTTGACCATTGTGTCCACCTGCTTCAAATCCTTCGGCAACAATAGCATCGACTCCTGCTGCTTCGGCTTTAAGTGCAAACTTGGCGCTGCTAACGACGTGCACCACTTTTATGCCTGCTTCTTTTAGTCTGCTGGTATAGGTTTTGGGATTACCCGCAGAGCTAAAAACAATGGGAACTTTTAGCCGTATAATATTGGAGATATGTTCTTCGATATTGGGGTAAAGCAGCGGTACATTGACCGCGAACGGTTTATTAGTAGCAGCTTGGCATTTCTCTATATGTTCTACAAGGATATCGGGATACATAGATCCCGATCCAATAATACCCAAGCCTCCAGTATTGCTGACAGCTGAGGCCAGTTCCCAACCTGAGCACCAGACCATACCTGCCTGTATGAGCGGATGCTCGATTTGGAATAGTTCTGTTATTCTGTTTTGCACATTCTAATGTAAGAAATCCTTGGGTCAGGATTTGGTATGTCTTGGTGCTGGTTCTTTAAATCGCTGGTTGGGTCGTACATTTGTGCCTCAAATTAAATCAATGAAAGACGCGAAAATATTTGAACTAATAGGTAAGGAGCGCGAAAGACAGCTACACGGCATAGAGCTGATAGCTTCTGAGAACTTTGTAAGTGACCAAGTAATGGAAGCTATGGGTTCTGTGCTTACTAATAAGTATGCCGAGGGCTTACCCAACAAACGCTACTACGGCGGTTGTCATATTGTTGATCAGGTTGAACAATTGGCTATTGATCGAGCCAAGGAATTGTTTGGTGCCGTTTGGGCCAACGTGCAACCGCACTCCGGTGCTCAAGCGAACGCTGCGGTGTTTTTGGCTTGCTTAAAACCTGGCGATGCAACTCTGGGTTTTGATTTGTCTCACGGTGGTCACTTATCGCACGGTTCATTGGTAAACTACTCGGGTAAAGTTTACAGCCCTCATTTTTACGGCGTGGAAAGGGATTCGGGTTTGATTGATATGGACAAGGTACACGCTAAGGCCTTGGAGGTAAAACCAAAGTTGATTATCTGCGGAGCTTCTGCTTATTCTCGTGATTGGGACTATGCACGTTTTCGTGCTATAGCCGATGAGGTGGGTGCATTGTTGCTCGCTGATATTGCTCACCCAGCGGGTTTAATTGCCAAGGGTTTGCTTAATGATCCTTTAAAGCAATGCCATATCGTAACCACTACTACGCACAAAACCTTGCGCGGCCCACGTGGAGGGATGATAATGATAGGGAAGGACATGGAAAACCCTTGGGGTTTGAAAACGAAGAAGGGTGTCGTACGTAAGTTGAGTTCTCTGTTGGACTCTGGTGTATTTCCAGGAATGCAGGGTGGACCGCTAGAGCACGTAATCGCGGCTAAGGCTGTTGCTTACGGCGAAGCATTGACTGATGATTTTAAAGGCTACGCAGAGCAGGTGATTAAAAACGCTGATGTAATGGCTGCTGAGTTTGTTAAGCGCGGTTACCACCTAATTTCTGGTGGAACGGACAATCACTTAATGTTGATTGACTTGACTAATAAAAAGGTCTCTGGTAGAGATGTAGAAAATGCACTGGGCGAAGCCGAAATTACAGTCAATAAAAACATGGTGCCTTTCGATACGCGTTCTCCGTTTGTAACTTCTGGTTTAAGAGTGGGAACTTCTGCGGTTACTTCTCGTGGTTTGAAAGAAAGTGATATGGTTCAAATCGTAGAGTGGATTGATCAAGTTGTTACCGATCACGAAAACGCTGGTTTGAAAAATGAGGTTGCGGCTGCGGTTAAGGATAAGATGAGCGGACTGCCTTTGTTTACTTGGTAGACTAGCTTTCTCTTTTTCGCCTGTACTTCCTTTGCACGATATGATCGAGCAGGGTAGTAGATTCTAGCAATTCGAATTCTAAGTGTTGATTTAATTCTCCAAATAAAGGGATACCCGAACCTAATAGAATAGGAATGTTGGTGATGACCATTTCATCGATTAGATCTTCTTTCAAAAAACTCTGAATAATTTTGCCGCCATCGATGTATAAACGGTGGTGTCCGTTTTGGTGAATATGCTCGAGGGCCTCATGGATTTTTCCTTTTACCAGTATGGCTTTGTCAGCATACTCTTCGGGGATTTCGCTTAGGCTGTTACTTAATACATAAACGGGTTTCTTATAAGGCCAGGGAATACCAAAGCCAAGAACAGTGTCGAAGGTGTTGCGACCCATTAACAAGGCGTCGATTCCATTCATAAAGGAATAGTAGCCTAGGTCTAATTTATCTGGGTTTGGAACAATATCGAGGAATGCAAGGCCTCCATCTTTCTCTGCTATAAAGCCATCTAGGCTACAGCCAATAAAAACTTTGTTTTGGTTTTCCAACTAGTAGGTGTCATCGTATTCTTCGTCATCATCATCTTCCCACTGCGGAAACCAGCCCAAGCCAAGTTCAAACTGTAAAAAGCCCTCAGGGGTTTCGGCTTTGGGAATGCTAAAGGAAGCAGATACTTGAAAACCTCCTATCGTACGGTAAGCTGCGTTTACACTACCAATGTAGTTGACATCTTTGATATAGGATGCGCCAAGGAAAAATTCCTCACGAAGTGAAGCAGTTAGATTCGCATCTAGTCTAAAGTTGTCGTTACTGTTTGTTCTTCGGCGGTTTGTTGAATCAAATGTCAACGCATAAACCCTGGTGAATATGCTTGGAGTAAATTTTAGGTCACCACTGTAAATGTCGTATGCAAATGTAATGTAGTTGCGATTTCTGAAAACGGTGGTAGGGTCAAAGGAGCTTATCCCGCCGTTGAAATTTTGATAAATATATTCCGTATTGAAAAAATTAAACTCGGGCTCATTGTTGTGTATCAAGGATATCCCTAATCTAAAATTGTCGTTGTAGAGTAATATGCCAATGTCAGCATTATACCTCGCAAAGGGTACGTTGTTTTCTACTTGCATTGTTGTGCTGGCGTTTGGATTAGTAGGATCAACCACTTCATTGTTGTAATGTAAAGCCCCAAATCCCAGCCCGGCCTTCGCATTGAAACTGTCGAAGGCATCAAACTCCAAACTAAATTGACCAGCGATTAAGCCCATCCGTGTAGAATTATTGGGGTCGAGGTTAGAGTAATTTGCTATTAAGGCAAAACCAAGATTGTCCACGCTTGTTTGCCACGCTACGTTGTATAACTGAGGAGCGGTATCGAAGTTGGCTCTGCCCAATTGAGAAACTGCATAAAAAGTAGGCTGGCTTTCGTGGCCTGCGTATGCAGGATTGTAAATAGTCTGCGTCCAGAAAAATTGATGATTGTGTTCAAAGCCTATAAAAGGCGTTTGTGCGTCTAGCTTAAGACTAGAAAATATCAATAGAACAATAATTGTCAGGGGGAATATTTTTTTCATAAAACTGATTTATGCTGAGGCGGTCCATCTTTTTAAGTCCTCCTCCGTGTCAATATCATATAATTCTTCCAAAAGTGAAAAGCGAACTTTCCTTTCTTCAAGTTCCGCGACTGTGGATTCTAAAAGTTTGTCAGTACTCCAAGGCTTGTTTTCAAACAAATGGTAGTAATATTTGCGCATACCCAGCAAGTAATATCCACCATCATTACTGGGGCCAATGACCACTTTGCTCGCGGATGAGTCTTCAGTCTTAGACATATCTTCGAATGCCTTTTCAATATGCGCAGCACTCAAGACCGGACAGTCGCTACCAATAACTACTAGCTGATCATAGTCGCTATCAAAACCAGCGGCGAAGGCGTGCTTCAATTTTTCACCTAAGTCTCCTTCGCTTTGCAAGTACTTTTTAAAACTATCCAAAGACCATTCATCATTGTTGTCAATCGTTTGGCTGTAAAAAAGTAAGCGATCCGCGTTTACTTCCAAGGCAACTTTACGGGTATGACTCAAAAGGTCGTGATACACCTCTAGCGCTTTTTCTTTGCCAACGGTGGCAGCCAAGCGGGTTTTCGCTTTTCCTAATTCTGGGTTTTTGATAAATATAATTAGTCCTCTTTTTTTCATTGAATGTTGTCTTTAATTAGTGTTGCAAACTGATATAGTTCTTCGAAGGTGTTGTATAAAGGAACCGGAGCTATGCGAATTACATTGGGTTCGCGCCAATCTGCGATTACGTTGTTTTCTGTTAAGCGTTCGTAAAGGGCTTTTCCCTTTGCCCCTGTAAGTATAGAAAATTGACAGCCCCTTTCGTTCATCGCCTTTGGAGTAATAATGTTTAGCTGGTCATTGTTTTCTGCGTTAATCTCTTCAAGCAGTCCATCCAAATAGCTTGTCATTTTCTTAGACTTTTCTATTAGATTTTTAATGCCCGCTTCTTTAAATATTTCCAATGATGCTTTATGCGCAGCCATCGGTAAGACTTGCGCGTTGCTCACTTGCCAGCCAGCCGCACCGCTTTGAGGCACAAACTTTCGAGGCATTTCAAATCTTGTTTTTTCATCGTTGCCCCACCAACCTGCTAGTCTGGGTAGCTCGCTGTTGTTCGCATGCTTTTCGTGTACGAATGTGCCGCTCGTGCCACCCGGACCAGAGTTCAAGTACTTGTAAGTACACCAAACCGCAAAGTCGACATTCCAATCGTGTAGTTGTAAGTCAACATTGCCAGCGGCGTGGGCTAGATCGAAACCAACAAACGCCCCCACCTTGTGTGCTGCTGCAGTTATTTTTTCTAGTTCGAAATATTGACCGGTGTAGTAGTTCACGCCACCCATCATTACCAATGCTAAGCTATCGCCGAGCTCTTTTATTTTTTCAAGAATGTCTTCAGTGCGAAGTGTGACTTCTCCTTCTCGTGCCTGTAGCTCGACCACTTCTGCTTCAGCCTCGAGACCATGCCAGTTTGCGTGACTGTCTGCCGCGTATTGGTCAGAAGGAAAAGCGTGAGACTCAATCAATATTTTACTGCGCTTTCCTTTCGGTTGGTAAAAAGAAGCGAGCATAAAATGTAAGTTCGCCGTCAGGCTATTCATAATAACCACCTCACCGCTTTTTGCTCCAACTATTTCTTCTGAAACTTCTTTTACAAAATGATGATAGTAGTACCAGGGATTCTTTCCGTGAAAGTGACCCTCTACACCTAAGTTTTCCCAGTCCAACAGTTCTTGCTCAATGTGCTCGCGCACCGTTTTTGGTTGTAAACCAAGTGAGTTACCAGTGAGATAAATTAAAGACTTGCCGTCCTTTTCGGGAAGGTGAAACTTATCACGAAAACTGCGTAAGGGATCTGCCTGATCTAATTCAGCGGCAAGGGAAAGTCCTTTGGTAAATGACATAATTTTCTTGTAGGCTTCGGGCTAGTCTTGTTCTACAAATCGTTCGTCGACGGCCATCACTGTGGCGCAATTAGAACAGGTTCTTTTATCATCGGAGCCGTAGTAAGCTTTAAAGCGCGGTAAGAAATCTTTTTCAATGTTCTCCAGCTTAAAGTAATCTTCGTACAATTTCGTATTGCAAGAATCGCAAAACCAAATCAAGCCGTCTTTCTCTTTATCTTTTCTTTTCAGTTCTATAACTAGGCCAATCGATCCTTCGGATCGCATAGGCGAATGAGGCACCTTGGCTGGAAGTAAAAACATTTCGCCCTCGTTTATAGGAATGTCGACTGCCTTGCCATCCTCTTGAATTCGAACAACAATATTTCCTTCCAATTGGTAATAAAGCTCCTCGGTCTCATTATAGTGGTAGTCTTTTCGAGCGTTTGGTCCGGCCACTATCATTACTATATAATCTCCGGCTTCTCGGTATAGGTTTCGATTACCTACTGGCGGTTTAAGCTCATCGCGGTTCTCGTCTATCCATTTCTGAAGGTTAAAGGGTCTATTTACAGGCATTTTTCGTCGTTTTACTCTATTTGAATGTACATAATAATCGACATTTACACAGGAAATAAGCGCCTTTACGGACAGGTGATATCTAGCATGAAGCTCTAATCTGGCTTATTTTCGCATACGGTTCCTTCCCCAAAAACTAAACACTAACCGCCTAAAACACAAATTCAGGAACTAACCCATAAAAAATAATGCAAATTTCTTTGTCTAATAAAGTGGCTGTCGTCAATGGCAGTAGCGGTGGTATTGGTAGGGCTATTGCTATCGGTCTGGCTGAACTCGGTTCGAGTGTAATTGTCATTGCCAGAAATGAAGAAAAATTGAAAGCAGTGCTTCAAGACTTAGATACAAGTCAAGAACAAAAGCACTTTCACTTAGTTGCTGATCATACAAATGTTGAAGACTTAATAAAAAACTTGGAACAGCTCATCGGTGACAAGGGACTTACAATAGAAATACTTATAAATAATTCGGGCGGACCAGCGGCCGGTGATTTGCTCAATGAGGAGTCAACGAAAATTGCAAGTGCCATGAACCAACATCTAATTTGTAATCACAGATTGGCACAACTATGTGTTCCAAACATGACTTCTAAGCAATACGGACGAATTATAAATGTTCTTTCGACATCCGTTAAAACCCCACTAAAAAACCTTGGAGTCTCTAACACGACAAGGGCTGCTGTTGCATCTTGGGGCAAAACCTTGTCTAACGAGTTGGGTTCCAAAGGAATAACAGTAAACAACATATTACCGGGTTTTACTAACACGGGGAGATTACAGAGTTTATTCAGAACATGGTCGGAGAAACAGGGCCTATCTTTGGAGGCCTTTACGGAAAAAATGGAAAACACCGTGCCTCTTAATCGTATTGGAAAGCCAGAAGAAGTTGCAAATGCAGTTTGCTTTTTAGCTTCTCCAGCCGCATCGTACATCAATGGCGTGAGCCTTCGTGTAGATGGTGGTAGAACCGTAAGTATTTAATCAAAAAGGAATGGCTACGATTAAAGACTCTAAGGACATAAAAAATTATATCAACGGCACGTTTTACGAATCGCAAAGCGGTGCGTTCTTAGATAACTACAATCCAGCCCTTGGAGAAGTGTATGGAACTATTCCTGATTCCGATGGCGACGATGTTCAACAAGCAGTGCGAGCTGCTGAACTTGCTTTTCCTTCTTGGTCAAAAACCAGCGTGGAAAATCGATCGGCAGTTCTAAAAAGAATCGCAGATATAATAGAACAGAACATAGAGCTCTTAGCCAAAGCCGAAAGCGAAGACAATGGCAAGCCAGTTAGCCTCGCAACTAAAGTGGATATACCCCGAGCTGCGGCCAATTTCAGATTTTTTGCCGATGCCATGACGCAATTCTCCTCAGAATCACATCAGGGCACGGACTCCATAAACTATACGCTTAGAACTCCGCTGGGAGTAGTGGGCTGTATATCTCCCTGGAACCTACCTTTATACCTTTTTACTTGGAAGGTGGCGCCGGCTCTAGCTGCAGGAAACTGCGTGGTAGGTAAACCCTCTGAAGTAACCCCTAAAACGGCCTTCTTGCTCTCAAAAATTTGTGATGAAGCAGGTTTGCCCAACGGTGTTCTTAACATTGTACATGGATTAGGAAACAAGGCAGGTAAGGCAATCGTAGAACATCCTCAAGTAAAAGCCGTTTCGTTTACCGGAGGTACTGGAACGGGTAGAGCTATCGCTGAACTAGCCGCTCCAAGTTTCAAAAAAGTATCCCTTGAACTTGGAGGTAAAAATCCGATCATCATTTTCGATGACTGTGACTTCGATGAGATGATTGCGACTACAATAAAATCGTCATTCAGTAATCAAGGACAAATTTGTCTTTGTGGAAGTCGCATTTTGGTTCAGACAGGTATTTATGAAAAATTCAAATCGGAGTTTCTGGCTCGAGTTTATAAACTAAAGATTGGCGATCCGGCCAAGCCAAATACCGACGTGGGTGCCTTGGTTTCCAAACAACACATGGAAAAGGTGCTTTACCATATTGATCTGGCAAAAGAGGAAGGCGGAACCGTACTTATAGGCGGAAGTCAAGTAACTGTTTCTGGTCGCTGCGAAACAGGTTGGTTCGTTGAACCAACTGTAGTAGAGGGTTTGGCTACGGATAGTAGAACAAACCAAGAAGAAATTTTCGGCCCCGTTGTAACCATCGCCCCATTTGAAACAGAAACACAAGCTTTAGAAATGGCGAACAGTACAGAGTACGGTTTGGCCACGAGTATTTGGACAACAAATATTAATCGCGCTATGCGCGTAGCCAACAACATAGAATCTGGAATAGTCTGGATTAACTGTTGGATGAATAGAGATTTAAGAACCCCTTTTGGAGGGGTGAAAAATTCTGGATTAGGTCGCGAGGGCGGATTGAATGCCCTGCAATTTTTTACAGAACAGAAAAATGTATGCATTAAGCTGAAGTAGCCCCAAACAAAAGCACAAATGAGAACATTAGTAACCTTATTGACCTCGATTTTATTCTTCGGAATAAATGTACACGCTGGAGACAATGTAGCTGCGAGCGCCATGTTGTCTGGTACTATTACCAATAGTCCGACCAGTTTCGTTTCTATTAAGTTCTTCGAGGACAATATTAGCAAGCGAGAAATAACCAAGTTCGTTTTTCTCGATGAGAAGAACCAATTTTCCATGGAGATTCCTTTGACAGAAGGGCGAATCATTGAGACTACTGTTGGTGGAGTAGAATTTAGCTACTACTTGGCGCCGAGCGATAACCTTAGTCTGACCTGGGATTGTGAGAAAGATAGAACTGCAATGACCCTCGGGGGAAATGCTGCCTTTGACAACACAATTTTCCAAACACTCAATCGCTATTTGGTTTCTAGAACCAATGACAGGACGGTATTGCGCGGATTTCTCGAATTCTCATCAAGCAAAAACCTTGTTGCCGCAGCAAAGGACTCAACTATGTCTCAATACTTTGAAATGCTTGATCGCGAAGAGTCGGCATTACTAGATGTCTTAGAAAACAATCAGAACATATCAAATGCCTTGAACAATCAATTGGCAAAAGAGATACAATTTGGATCTCTCAAGAACAAATTGATTTATTTTTCCGAAAACCGCTATAACAGTAAAGTGTCTGCTGATGATTATGCAATTATGGATAGCCTGCTGGAAAATGTGGATCTCAACAATAAGCGCAACTTATACGCAGAATCATTTTTATCATTTCTCTCTTACTATCTGGATTATGAAATGCTCAAGCAAAATATGCACGTTGGTTCTAACTCGAAAGAGTACTTTAATAAATCGGATGAGCTCTTGAACGGAAAAGTGAAGTTTGCTATACAAACCAAGATGTTTATGAATTCGCTTCGCGCAAACAATCGCGATTTGGCGAAACAGCGATATGTGAAGTTCGTAGAAGAAAACACAACAAGTAGTTACACTGCTATGATCGAAAACGAATACGGTCATATGCTTCGATTTTTACCAGGTGCCAAAGCACCAGATTTTGCGGCTATTAGTGAAGCAGGAGAGCAAGTCGCTTTGAGCAATTACAGAGGTCAAATTGTTTACATGAAGTTCTGGGCGACTTGGTGCGGACCCTGCATGAAGGAGTTCGCAAAAGAAAGAGCGTTTAGAAAAAAACTCCAAGAAAAAGGAGTGGTGCTTATGAATGTTTCAGTCGACAAGTCGGAAGCAATGTGGCGAGACGCAATGGAAAAAACCCACTTGGACGGCGTCAATATCAAAGCAAATGACATCGCCTTTTTGAAAGACATGTACAACTTTGAAACGTTACCAATCGGATTTTATATTGACGAAAACGGAGGCTTCCTGCGTTTGTCCGGTGACAAGACTAAGCTACTGAGTCAGTTGGATAAATTAATCAGTGGCGGTTCCGCTTATAATCACTAAGATTTAGGATTAAATAAATTGGGCGTGCCCTCGAACCCACCCTTTTGATTTGTGTCCCCACAAACCAAAAGGGTGGGTTCGAGGTCGGGCTTTCGGCAGTCGCTCTGTTCTGCTACCTTCACGCATCGCCCTTCCAGCACTTAGGTGCTGAGGGCTCGGTGTTAGTCAGCAACAGGAGCTTCGACAATGCCTCTATCCCTTACGCAAGAAACTTATTTTCGGATATAAAGACTAATCTTAACTAAGAAGGGCATGAATTTTGTCTTTTCATGAGACTAATGCTCATCTCATTTCATAGACAGAAAAAAATGGTGTAAATCGCGACGTGTTTAGGATTATTGGCATCTATTTATTGTTCTTCTTTTCGGCCTCTCTTTTCGCTCAGGAAGAGTTGACTCAATTTGATGGAGTAGAGTTCAAAGGTAACAAGCGCACAAAGGCCAACTATTTAGACAAGTTCTTTCCAATGGGCATAGACGGTATTTCTGAGAAAGAAGTTGAGCAGGGCATGCAATGGATGCGTAATCTACTTCTGTTCAGCGATGTTAAACTTGAGCATGTCGATTCCTTAGGCCAAAAGTTCGCCAAGATTGTAGTCAAGGAGAAATGGACTTTACTGCCGGTTTTCAATTTTGACTTTGGAAGCGATCAAAGTAGATTTTCCCTCGGTTTTGCAGACTACAACTTTTTGGGAAATGCATCGGTATTAAAAGGTGTAGTCCATAGGTACGACTTCACTTCGTTCGAATTGTTTTTCAGCAACCCGCATTTTATCCGTAACAAATGGGGTGCACAGTTTGAGCTGTCCAATTATAACACCCTCGAGCCAGTTTACTTTAACGATGGAAATGACGCTGGAGTTTACCGATTTGAAAAGTGGGTAAGTGGCTTGATCTTAAATCGAGAATGGAACAACAAGCATCGTTTGTTTTGGGGTGCGGTCTTTTTAGATGAAAAGTATATCAAACAAAGCTCCGAATCACTAGGGCCAGATTTATTGGAATTCGATAAAGTGCTGACCAAAGTCTTCTATGAAAACAACAGCGTCAATTATAACTACCATCGTGTAAGTGGTTATAGAAGCTTCTTAGCGTTCGAAACGACGACTACGATAGGCAACAATTCCGATCTGCCCGATTTCTTTTGGAAGCTCGTCGAAGATTTTAGGTTCTATAATAAGCTGAGTCCTAATGCCTATTCTGCTGTTAGGTTCGTCGTCGGATTATCTGAGAATAGTGAAACCCCCTTTCCTGCTTTTGTTCAGGATAGCTATGTCAACGTAAGAGGAATCGGTAATCGAGTACAGCGCGGTAGCTTTGAACTGGGTGCCAATATTGAGCTCAGGCAAACCGTTCTGAATCGACCAGCATTTGTATTAGAGTTTGTAAACTTCGCCGACTTCAACGCTATGCGATTTGCAGGTAGAGAGCTATCCTTCGATAGCTTAGCAGAAAACTTCCAGTTCTACGCAGGCGGTGGCTTTCGTTTTCACCTCAACTTTTTGTTCCAGGCAATTTTGCGTTTAGATGTAGGGTTTGATATGTATCGGGATAATCGTCAGCCGCAAGTACTACTCGGTATCGGACAGTTTATCTAATTACTCGTTTAAGTTCCAGTCGTAGTCCATGTATTCGATCTTCGTCTGATCGGTAATTTTCACCTTACTGTACTGATTGATGAAAGCGGTGATGTTATCGTGCGTTTTCTCAAAGTCTCCACTGAACCAAGAGAAGATTTTTGAAAGGGACGCCTTTTGTGGAGTAATAAGATTCTTGGTTTCGTTATTAATGAAAGAAGTCGCTACCTGAGTTAGCTGCTCTTCTAATCGTTCCGGTACAAAAGCTTCGTTTAAGAGCCTTGGACAAGACACAGAAGCGCAGTTGACCGCAAAGTGAATGCGAGGTTCCACATACTTCTTTCTTAGGATTCCGTGCTCTATATCGTTTAAGTCATAAAGATTCTTCTCAATCTCAAAAAACTTAATATCCCATGAGGTGTTTACAAACGGAATGCTACCGCCGATTTCTTTAATACTCTTTAAGGGATAATTGTCTACTATCAGTTTAACCGTAAAGGCGTTGTAGGCATTAATCCAATACGCTATTTGTTCGGCCTCCGACCAGTTTTTATCGTTGGGGTGATGGGCTTTAAGCTTAGTCAAAAAAGAGTTGAGTTGAGGGCTATCGTCTTTGAAGCCTTGATAATCAACATTGCCCTGAGCGCTGACGTGCTTTTGCAAGAGCTCATTCCAATCGTCGAAACTTATTGGTTGAGAATTAGAGCTAACGGTTCCTCTTTGAAAACAAGACGAAGTAAAAGCTAGAACGAGAATAAGAGATACTAAGGATAGACTTCTAAACATAAGGCCAAGTTACAAAAACTACATTTTGGTGCATGTCGCTTTATTGATTAATGGCAAGAACTTGCGTGAGGGATAGAGGGGTTGTCTGAGCTCCTGTTGGTACAGGCAAGAAAATCGCTTAGCTCCCCAAGAGCTAGAAGCGGTTTTTGCCTGGAGCAGAACAGAGCGAGCCCCGAAAGCCCGACCCATTTTATTTGGCGAAGCCAGATATAAAATGGGGCACGCCAAAATTATCTTATTCTCTAATTCTACGAATGTCGGCCCCCAGTGCTTTGAGGCGATGCTCGATGCGCTCGTATCCCCGATCTATCTGGTGTATGTTGCTGATAACACTTGTGCCCTTAGCCGAAAGTGCGGCCATAAGGAGAGAGATTCCAGCGCGTATATCTGGTGAACTCATGCGAATGCCGCGTAGCTTCTGGCGTCGGCCAGAACCGATTACGACTGCGCGATGCGGATCGCAGAGAATAATTTTCGCGCCCATATCGATGAGCTTGTCCACGAAGAACAAACGACTCTCGAACATTTTCTGATGTATTAGCACCGAGCCTTCAGCTTGGGTGGCCACTACCAAAACGATACTCAGTAAATCTGGCGTGAACTTAGGCCAAGGCCCATCAGAAATGGTCAGTACCGAGCCGTCGATAAAGTTTTGAATGGTGTACAAATCCTGCGCGGGAACATGAATATCGTCTCCGCGAATTTCTAACTCAATGCCTAAGCGTCTGAACACGGCGGGAATTTGACCCAAGTGCTGTAGCTGTACATCTTTTATGGTAATTTCTGATTGTGTAATTGCAGCTAAACCGATAAAGCTGCCTATTTCAATCATGTCAGGAAGACAACGGTGTTCCGTACCACCCAACTTATCGACGCCTTGTATTACCAATTTGTTGGTGCCTATGCCTTCAATTTTTGCACCCATTCGAACCAGCATACTACAAAGTTGCTGTAAGTAAGGCTCGCAAGCGGCATTGTAAATCGTAGTCTCGCCTTCAGCCAGAACCGCCGCCATTACTATGTTGGCAGTTCCAGTTACTGATGGTTCATCCATGAGCATATAGCAACCTTTCAGCGCTCTTGCATCAATTGCAAAAGTTTGTTCGTCGGCATCAAAATTGAATTTCGCCCCCAGCTTTTCAAAACCCAATAAGTGGGTGTCCATTCTTCGACGTCCTATTTGGTCGCCTCCTGGCTTCGGTAAGTGTGCAACGCCGTAGCGAGCAAGTAATGGTCCTAGAACCATTACCGATCCTCTTAGCTTTCCAGCGCGCTGGATGTATTCTTTTGATTTTAAGAAGTCGGTATCTATTGCTTTTGCCTGGAAAGCGCAGCTGTGTCTGTCAATACGCTCAACTTCGACGCCCATAAACTGGAGTAGGTCAATAAGATTGTTGACATCGATAATATCGGGAAGATTGTTTAGTACAACTCTGTCCGCGGTCATTAATGATGCGCAGATAACTTGCAGCGCTTCGTTCTTGGCTCCTTGTGGAGTTACTTCTCCTTGAAGGCGTTTGCCTCCTGTGATTTCAAAGGCTTCTCCCTTCATTAACGAGAAAAGTTTCTACGTCCTCCGCTTCTGCCGCCTGATCGACCGCCACTGTTTCTTCCGCGAGAATTTCTTCCTCCAGAATTACGTGTACCACCTCGGCGACCCTTCTGATTTCTACCACCCGTTTTTTGTTTACCTCTTGGTCGAGTAGGGCGCTTCATATGTGTAAGGCTAGACTCTTCTCCAAGAACTAGGGCTCCTTGAGAAAGTACGCTTAGATCACTCTTTATGTGTTCGTCGGTTACGTCTTCGCTATTCCAGTTTACATAAACCATTTTCATGTAGTTGGCGATAACGCGCGAAAATTCCTTCTTCTTTTCTTCGTCTTCCATTTCGATTGCTTTCGCAATCATCGTTTCTACATTCTTGCCGTAGTGCTTGAACTTCAAGGTAGATTTTGGATATGGAAGTTTGTCGTGTTTCTTGGCCAGGCTTTCCTCGGTTGGGATAGGGTATGGCGATTCAGCTTTTAACTTAAACTCCGACATAGCAAAAATGTGATCCCATAGCTTGTGCTTGTAGTCATCGACATTTTTAAGGTGCGGATTGATAACGCCCATCATATCAATAATGGTCTTTACTACACTGTTGCGCAGCTTGTCGTCTTCAACAACGACGGCTTTATCTATGAGCTTTTGAATATTTCGTCCGTATTCACGAAATAGAAGCTTAGGTCTACTAGTATTATAATCCATAAAATTTTTGTGAATGGTCTGCCTAATTAAGATGCTAGGGGGCTTGCGCAGACTCAATAAAAGTAAGACTTATTTAAAGCTTAGCCAATTAAATAAGCCTTTTAATTTCTACTCAAGTATCTGAAGCATAGCGAATTGTAACAAAATTCGCTTTCGACCAAAGCCGTGAAACTCTATTGTGGCAATTCTGTTCTTTCCAGTTCCCTCAACACTATGCACCATCCCTTTACCAAACTTCTGATGCTCAACTTTATTGCCCTCCTTCAATCCACTTGTGTCCTCTGCTTTGAAATTAGGGTTGATGACCACTTTTGGTAACTTCTTTTTGATAGGAGCAAGATGTCGCTTGGTGCTCGTAGCCGTAGACTGGGAAGCGCCGCCATTTCCCCAAGGAGAAGTTGCTCTCGGAGTAGTTCGGAAGCCGGTATGACCAATGACTTTAATATCTAGTTCGGAAATCTCGTCTAGGAATCTGCTTGGCTCTGGGTAATAGAGATTGCCAAATCGATAGCGACATTGGGCATGAGACATCACCACTTTCTTTTCCGCTCGAGTTACAGCCACATAAAACAATCGACGCTCTTCCTCGAGCTCGTCTCTGGAGCTAACCGATAAGCGAGAAGGAAAGAGTTCTTCTTCCATGCCTACCACATAAACTACGGGAAACTCCAGTCCCTTTGCCGCGTGAACGGTCATTAAGGAAACTCTGTCCTTATCCTCGTCTTCGTTGTCGGCATCGGTTAGCAAAGTGATTTCTTGCAAGTACGTACCTAGGGAAGAATCACTGCTGTCTTGGGAATCACGATTTCTGGTGTCGACGTATTCTTTGATACTGTTAAGTAGCTCCTGAATATTTTCGTAGCGACTAAGTCCTTCTACGGACTTGTCTTTGTACAACTCTTTTATAATGTTGGTCGACTGTCCAATATGATTTGCTATATCGTAAGCATCTTTTTTATCGAGCATTATGGCAAAGCTCTTGATCATTACCACAAATCGACTTACGGCAGTAATGACTCTTTTGTTAAAACCGTGAAGTTGAATGTGCTCTATGATATCCCAGAAAGGGCGTTGTGTTTCGGCAGCAATCAAACTTATTTTCTCGATAGTAGTTTTGCCTATTCCCCTGGTTGGATAATTTATGATACGTCGCAAGGCTTCTTCGTCATAGTGATTGACGGTTAGGCGCAAGTAGGCGATTAGGTCTTTTACTTCTTTTCTTTGGTAGAAGGAAAGTCCTCCAAATACGCGATAGGGAATATTTCTTTTGCGGAGGCTTTCTTCAAAAGCACGCGACTGCGCATTGGTTCTATAAAGAATAGCGAAATCGCTATTCATAAAGTGATTGCGTAAACGTTCCTCTTGTATATTGTCAGCAATCAATCGGCCTTCTTCGTTGTCAGAGGCAGCTACAAATAGTTTCAGAGGATCACCCTTTCCATTGTCTGTCCAGATGGTTTTTTCTAGCTGCGATTTGTTATTGCTGATAATGGTGTTGGCAGCAGTGACAATGCTTTTCGTTGAGCGGTAGTTTTGTTCCAACTTAAAAGTGGCCAAGTCTGGATAGTCTTTTTGGAAATTGAGGATGTTGCTGATACTTGCACCACGGAAAGCATAAATACTCTGAGCATCGTCTCCAACGACGCCAATATTTTCATTAATGGCAGATAGTAATTTCACAATCTGATACTGAGCCATATTAGTATCCTGAAACTCATCAACCATTAAATACTGAAAACGGTTTTGGTATTTGTATAGAACCTCTGGGTTCTTTACCAGGAGCTCGTGCATCTTCATTAAGAGATCATCGAAATCCATAGCGCCTGCTCGGAAACAACGCTCTGCATAAATGCGGTATATCTCACCCAATTTTGGCTTACCACTGGCCTCATCTTCTGCAGCGTACTGGGGAGTCTGCAAATATTGATAAGCGGAAACGAGCTTGTTCTTTGCGGCCGAAATGCGATTGAAAACCACGTTGGGTTTATAATAATCGGCATTGAGCATACGCTCCTTTACAATAGTTTTTATGAGACTCTTAGAGTCAGTCGTATCGTAAATGCTGAAGTTGGTTGGATAACCTATTTTGTCTGCCTCAAAGCGCAGTATTCGCGCAAAGACAGAATGGAAGGTTCCCATCCATAGGTTTCGCGCTTCACCACCAAAGACGGTCTCAATGCGGTGGCGCATATTTTTGGCCGCCTTATTTGTAAAGGTCAGCGCCAGTATGTTAAAAGGGTCAACTCGGTGCTTGTCCATCAAGTGGGCAATACGATAAGTCAATACGCGAGTCTTACCAGAACCAGGCCCCGCGATAATCATCATCGGGCCTTTGAAAAATTCAACGGCTTCTAGCTGCGATTCATTAAGTTCATTTAGGTAAGATGACATTGTTGCAAATGTAATTCTATGCATCCTCTTTTTTAATTTCGTCACCGTCAAATCACTAACTTGTGGAGACATTTTTCGAAGATGTATAGCTCGGCTGATAAGAAAAAATTAGATAAACTAAGCACTCAACTCGCTAAGGGTAAGTCCTATATCTTGCTCGAGGAAGAAGTGCAAGACTTGAGAACAGTCTTGAATTACCTCGATTGGCGTTACTACGTTCAGTCCGATGCTGACTTTAAGGATCAAGACTACGACGGACTATTTAAGCGACTGCGCAACTTAGAGTTGGACAATCCCGAGCTGCTGACCGACGATTCGCCAACCCAGCGAGTGGCCTATGGCTTGTCAAAGTCTTTTGAAAACGTGGCTCATAGTGTTCCTATGTTATCGCTGGACAACTCTTACAACGGCGAAGATCTTATTGATTTTGATAGGAAGGCTTTGGAGCTGAGCGATCAAACAAAACTAGAGTATTGCGTGGAACCCAAGTTCGATGGAGCATCTATTGCACTACTTTATGAAAACGATAAACTGGTGCGTGCGGCAACCAGAGGCAATGGAGTTCTGGGTGATGATATAACCAACAACGCTCGGGTTATCCGATCTATTCCTTTGTCTGCCCCTTTTTCAAAACACGGTTTGGCTAAAGTAGAGTTGCGTGGCGAGGTGGTCATAGAGAAAGGTGTTTTTGATGCAATGAATGAGCGCAGAGCAAAAGACAATTTGCTGCGGAAAAAAGAAGGCAAAAAGGAATTGGACTTGTTTAAGAATTCGCGTAACACTGCGTCGGGTGGCCTACGCATGAAGAACAGTGCTGAAGTTGCGAAACGAGGTTTGGAAGCATTTATATACCAAGTTGGATATGCGGTAGATGCCAAGGGAAAAGATATGCTTGGTCAAAAGTTAGTTTCGCAACACGACATAATAGAGCTCTTAGCGAGCCTGGGTTTCAAAATTCCGGTTAAGGAAAAGAAGCTCTGCAAGAATATCAATCAGGTGTTGAAATTCTGTCAGAAGTGGGAAGCAGAGCGTGACGCGTACAACTACGACATAGACGGGATGGTGGTTAAGGTCAATGAGTTGGCTATGCAACAAGCCATTGGGGCGACCTCACATCATCCACGCTGGGCTATTGCATACAAGTTTAAAGCACAAAGTGCGGAGACAAAACTGATAGGTATCGACTATCAGGTAGGGCGAACGGGAGCAGTTACTCCAGTTGCTAAGCTTGAGCCTGTGTTCGTTGCCGGCGTTACGGTAAGCAATATTTCCCTGCACAACGAAGAGTTTATAAGCGAAAAGAATTTGCGCATTGGTGATACGGTTGTCGTGGAGCGCAGGGGAGATGTTATTCCATATGTAAAAGGAATCATCGAAGCGAAGCGCGATGGCAGCGAAACGAAAATTAAGTTTCCGAAGAAATGCCCTTCCTGTAAAACGGCGCTTGTGAAACCCGAGGCGGAAAGTATCTGGCGTTGCGATAGCCCAACGTGCCCTGCGCAGTCTAGTGAAAAAATAATTCACTTTGTTTCGAAGGGTGCTTTAGATATCGAAGGGCTCGGAAAAGATATCGTAAAGCGATTTATGGATGAGGGTATTATTAAAGGCGTAGAGGATATTTACGCACTCGATTATAATCGCATTTTAAAACTCGATGGTTGGAAAGATAAGTCGGTCGATAAATTGCGAAATGGCGTAGAGGCCTCTCGCTCGCAACCTTTGTGGCGACTCATTGTGGGTCTAGGTATTCGTCACGTTGGCGGTACCACTGCCAAGATGTTGGCCGAACAAGTGAATAGTCTTTTAGATTTCCGCGATTGGAAAGAAGAAGCACTACTCGATCTTGAAGATGTTGGACCGAAGGTTGCGGTTACTTTGGTTGATTACTTTAAAGACCCGCAAAACATTAGCCTGATTGAAACACTTGCAGAGCGTGGCGTGAATATTATCCAAGAAAAAAAAGAAGCCAAAAGTTCGGTGTTGGAAGGTCAGACTTTTTTGTTCACGGGCAAGTTGACCCAATTTACCCGAGACGAAGCGAAAGAAATGGTTGAGGAAAATGGAGGCAAAGTTTTGAGCGGCGTTAGCGCTAAGCTGAACGTTTTAGTTGCCGGAGAAAAAGCGGGGAGCAAATTGGCGAAGGCGGAAAAGCTGGGTACGGTAGAAATTATTGATGAGACTGCGTTTTTAGAATTGATTTCTTAGCGCGTTCGTGTGTTTCTAAATTCATTAGGTTTTAATAGATCATTTTTGTTTGGGCGTGCCCCTTCGCGCCCTTCGTCTTGTTGGTCGCTGCGCTGACCAACAAGCCTCGGTCACTCAGGGTCAGGCTTTCGGCCCTCGCTCTGTTCTGCTTCATACGCGCAAAACACTTCTAGCTCTTACGAGCTAAGTGTTATGGCTATTCAGCAACAGGAGCTCAAGCATAGGCCTCTATCCTTCACGCTTACCCAATCCGCCCCTTTCAGAAGGGGATAATGTGCAGGCGCTTTTGCTATGTTTAGCGCTAACGAACACACAGATTTCTCGGCTGCGCTCGAAGTGACTTTCATTTTCAAAATGAGAAGAGAATTCGCGTGAGGGATAGAGGGATTGTTGAAGCTCCTGTTGCTGACAAACGCCGAGCCCTCAGCACCTAGTGCTGGATGGGCGATGCGTGCAGACAGCAGAACAGAGCGACTCCCGAAAGCCCGACCCCGAACTTGCTGCGAGGCAGCAGAAGTGAGTGGGGCACGCCCAAAAAATATTTTGCTTAACTAGTTAAAATCTCGGACAGTATAGTCGGGACTTGGATTTTCTGATACCTCCAACGCGAATAAACGAAACCTCGAATCCGTTACGAAAATCGGAGAGGTCGCGAACGGCGCCGATGTCGAAGTCGTAAGAAACCAAAACGCGATTGCTATTTATCTGAACACCTGCCAACAATGCAGCAGTGCCGGTTTGGCGATACCAAAGCCCGCCAATGACGGCTGCGTTGTCTAGGTCGTAACTTACATTGCTTCCTAAGATGAGTTCTTGTGCGCCCTTCGTGCGAGTATAATATGCTGCGGGCATTATGGAAATATAGTCTAGGAATATTTCAGCGTCGACGTGCGCTACTGGACGCACCTCTCGTCGGTTGCTTTCTCTAGTGTTGTCTATAAAGAAGAAAGACTCGGTAGGTTCGTTGATATGGTGAACGGCGAAACCCCAGTTTACACGCAAGGTCTTGTCTAAAAAGTAACTAAAGCTAACTCCTGAGCTTACATCTAGATATCCTATTTGGTTGGTTTCGAAGTTTTCCATACTCGGTATGGCTCCGTTGAACTCAGTGCCATTCCACTGTGAACCAAAAGTGATTTTAGCAAAGTCGAGAGATTTATTGGTGTATCCGAATCCACCACCAAGCGACAAGTAAAAGTTGTTGGAAATGTGTTTGTGAAAAGCTATGTGACCCTTTGCTTCTATGGTTTGTAATACGCCACCACCTTCGCTGTCTACGAAGAGGGTGGCACCAATACCTATCCAGTTTTTACTACTTGCTCCGTCTGGTACGATGCTGAAATCTCCGTGCAAGGCTACGGTACGGTAGGCGTCTGCCACTGAAGCCCACTGACTCTTTGCATTGAGTCCAACTCTATAATCTCCATTGAAGTTACCTGCGTTTGCAGAGTTCAAAAACATGGGGTTGGAATAGAACTGTGTGAAGTGGAGGTCCTGTCCTTGTATTTGGGTAAGGGCTACAAAGAATAGTAGAAATGGGACATAGCGTTTCATCGCTATCTAAGATAAGGTAATGAATAACAGTCTAGAAAATAATTACGAAGATTTGCTTAGATATGTTTTGACATACCTACGCCTTGGAAGCTGGGACAATATGATAGGTTTTGTTAATCGCTTAAATCAACTAGGAGGTTTTACTCCTTGGTTAATTTGACCGTACGCTGTGCTCCTTCCGTAGTAGTTAATACTAGGAAATAGATACCTTCCATTTGATCTGTAATATCAATATGATCTATCTGCTCTTGATTTACCCAGGGTTGGAAGCGTTGAATCTGTCTTCCAACAACATCAAAAACAGAAATCTCTTGTAGTGGTTCTTCGTACTGAAGATTGAAAATGCCAATTGAAGGGTTTGGGAAGACAGACAAATTTTGGAATGCGTCTTCTATTCCTGTTGTTGTACAGCCAAGAGGATTTTCTTCTATATCGATACTTTTGGTTGCTTGACAATTATTTGCATCGATAATGAGTAAGTTGTGTATCCCCGGATTTAAATCGTATAAATTCAATTCGGCAGTCGGTAATTCGCTGTTTAAGAAAACAACATATGGTTCTACTCCCCCGCCAGGGATAATGGTTACTTCACCATTGTTCAATCCGTCGCAGCTTTGCTTAACCTCTGTTTCAAAAGATAGCGGGCTGGGATCTTCAATTACGTAAGTATAGGTTTCTACACAACCTAAAAAGTTCTCAGCTGTGAATTCATATTCACCTGGTCCAAGATTTTCTAATACGTACTCATTAACCTGACCTGTACTCCAAGCAATATCGAGACTACCAGTCAAGTCTGCCTGGATTATTTCTAGACTCGCATTGCTTTCACCGTTACATTGGATTGGCGTTACGATAACATCTTCGATGAAATTGTCATTTTCGAGAACATCAACTGTTCCTTCTAATACACATCCGTCGGGGTGGGTAACTACTACTGAATAGGTTCCAGCTGGAAGGTTGTCGGCCGTATGAAAAGTTTGACCATCGCTCCATTCAAAAATGCAACCGCTGAAAAAACAATCGCAACCAGTACTGTTAACCGTTATTGCTCCATTGCTACCGTTTTTACAATCAACATCTACTGTGGCAAATGACAGTTCGTAGCCACCTACTGCACATGGATCGTCCTGCGCTTGTAATTGAAAAGTACAAACCAAGAAAAAGCAAAGAAAACTTGAAAGAGTAAGAAGTCTTTTCATACAATTTAGTTGAAGGTTAAAGTTAGCCCAAGACGGCATTAAATTCAAGCTAAAAGCTTGAATATCTGAGCGTTCTCGGGGGGCAATTCTAAAGCAGCTATAACTTTACCAATCTGGCACCCAGCCTTGTTTTTTGACAAAAAACCTCAATGTAATAGAGACCTTTGGGTAAATCTGACATATTTAGCGTGGTACCGCGGCTAAAAGAGCCGCCTTTGGCTAACTGACCGCTGTTATCATAGACCTGATAATTCAGACAAGAAATGTCCTCCGGAATGGTCAAAAAAGCCTCGTTCCTAACTGGATTCGGATAGACACCGAGGAGGCCTATCGAAGCATTAATGATGCCTGCACCAAATGGAACAATAATCGTCTCAGCGAAATCACAACCACTGTCATCAGAGATGGAAATGACTATTTCGTCACCTCCAGTAAGGTTGTCAAAAACTTGGGGTAGGCTGTTAAAGGTTTCTTCGTTTCCGTTTATAGAAATCACAAATGGAGCTGTACCGTTTTCAGCATCAATAGTTATTGCTCCGTCACTGACACCAAAACCACTAGCAGCTGTAAATTCCGTTTCGATATTTATAGAGGATGCAACTGGAATATTTAAATTGACGTTACAATCGCTCCAGTCTCTTACTTCTAAGTTGTAAGTGCCAGCAGGTAAGTTTCCTCTAACAAACAATTCGGAAAAAGTTGGCCCAATAAAATTTCCCTCCCAGATAATTGTGAAAGGTGGAGTGCCGCCTAGTATTTCAGCAGTGACACTTCCATCGCTCATGCCTTCACAACTCTCGTCAATAATCTCAATGTCCAATACAAGGTCATCCGGTTCTATTACTTCGAAGGTTTGCGTGAAATTGCAACCCGAGCCATCTACAATTTCGAGGTTATAGCTTCCCGCGTCAAGGTTTTCTAAAACCATATCGCTGCCTATGAAGTCCCCCGTCCATGAAATCGTAATAGGATCTAGTCCCGTAAGCGAATCGATACTAATGCTAGCATCACTATCGCCAAAACAAGAAATGTTCTGAAAGTCTAAAACAAAATCTACAGAAGGTGTGCTGCTGACTTCGGTGGCTAGTTGTATGAAGCAACCAAACTGGTCGGTGAAGAAAACGGAGTAATTACCTACGGGCAACTCATCTTGTGTAGCTGTAGTCGCGCCGTTGCTCCAATTAAATTCATAATTGAAACTTGGGTCTAAGTTCTCAATACTAATACTACCGTCGCTTTGATTGGCGCAAGTAGCATCAGTTGTGCTTAGGGAAAATGGAGAGCTGCTTGGTGCAGTTATTGTCACTAGGCCCGATAAGACACATCCATTTGGGTGCGTTACATCTACTGTGAAGGTTCCCGCTGGTAGGTTGCTTACCAATTGTTCTGTACTTCCGTTACTCCAAAGATAGCTGCAGTCTTCAGGGTTTGGGCAGCCAGTTGATACCACTGCCGCGAGACCACTATTGCCATCGAAGCAAACGTTGTTATTGCTACTTATATCCAGAGAAAAGAAGCAGTCAACCTGTGGGCTGGTGTACTGTCCGTCGTAATTGGTTCCCAAGTAAGCGCCCCAGGGTACAATTGATGCATCGCTAATTCCGTCGAGAGACTCTTTGACTACATTAATACCATCTTCAAAGCTTACGAAGGTGGTACCAATACTACTAAGGGTTACTAAATCCAGAATGCCATCTTGGTCAAGGTTACCAATCCAAGGAGTTGCATTTATGTTTACCCCAGGATTTGGACCGACCAAAGTGTTTACACTTGAATCATTGAAATCGATGGCTAAAACCGAATTGCTAAAGTTAGCTCCATCCATTTGGTTTATAGTTTGGATGACTTCATCAATGCCATCTTCATCAAGATCGTAAACCAATGGAGAGGTAAAGTGAAATATGCCTAATGCATCTTCCCAAGCTATAGTGCCTGTTGCACCATCAATCATCATTTGAATGTATGATGTAAAAGTTGGTGCTTGCCCCACAGCGTAAGTTGAAAACACATCTGGAATACTGTCGTCATTGAAAAATCCGATTGCCGGCGAAGAGTTGGTTTGTGCGCCTGAAACTGGAACGGTCCAAATGATACTATTATCTGCTCCATTTAGAGCTACCACTCTGCCATCGTAGGCATTGACTATAATGTCTGAAACTCCATCGAGATTTATATCGACCAAACTCGGTGGAGCGATGAATCCGTTTGTTTCGCTAGTAAGTAATACCGTTGAGCCAGAAATATCATTAGACAATACCGCACTTAATGTGGTGCGATACAAACTGCCTTGTATGAATTCTCCACCAGTTCCGTAAATAACATCTAGTTCTCCGTCCTCGTCAAAATCTAATACCAAAGGTGACATATAGGTTTCGCGTCCATCGGGAACTTGGGCAAAGGCAAGCTCAGCACCACTTGCACCGCTGATAACCATAATGTGTCCGGGTGGACGGTCGGTTTCAAAGTTTGGCAATTCGTGATTGCCACCGTTAGAAACTAGAATATCCAAGTTTCCATCTCCATCTTGATCGGGGATTACTTGAGAATTGTAAAAGTTCCAGTAACCCAAGTCGCCAGGTGGTACGACAGTATCGGTATAAAAATCCCAAATGGTTGCACCAGTACTTCCGTCTATTGCTTTCAATATGGCATTTCTTCCAGCAAGTATTACATCGTCTATGCCATCGTTGTTGATGGCAAGAAAAGTGGCACTGCCAAAAACTTGATCATCCGAAGGGATTGACCATAGTGTCTCACCGTTCACTCCGTTAATGGCCAAGAAACCATTGTCGACTGGTGTTCCATCTATTCCTGCGCCTATGACGATGTCTAGTACGCCATCACCGTTCAAGTCTGATGTTCGAGGTGATGAAAATGAGAAGCAGTTTTCAAAAGAACTTGTCCATTCTATTTGAGCTTGTAATACTGATGATGCCGTCACTAGAAAAGTGAGCAGAAGAATTCTTGACATGTTAGGAGCTTGTAAATCCAATTTAGGATAAATATTTTGCAACAATAGGCATTCTTCTCCCCATACCGAATGCTTTAGACGACACGCGTAACATTGGTGCTGTTTGGTAACGTTTGTACTCGCTTCTGTTAACCAGCATTAATGACCGCTTGATGACATTCTCTTCAAAACCCATCGCCAAAATTTCTCTCGGGCCTTTTCGAAGTTCGATGTAGTTAAATAGAATTTGGTCTAAGATTTCATAGGGCGGAAGCGAATCAATGTCCTTTTGGTCTGGTCTCAGTTCTGCCGAAGGCGGCTTAGTTAGAATGTGTTTTGGTATAATTTCTTTGTCGCGATTAATGTACTCGCAAACCGCATAAACTTCCATTTTGTAAACGTCTCCAAGAACGGACAAGCCGCCACAAAGGTCACCGTACAAGGTTCCGTAACCAACGGCTGCTTCACTCTTGTTGGTTGTGTTTAATAAAATGTATCCAAACTTATTCGAAAGCGCCATAAGCATGTTCCCACGAATTCTTGCTTGCAAGTTTTCTTCGGTTACGTCCGCGGGTTTGTTTTCAAAATGCTCTTCCAGCTCACCATAAAGACTGTCGTAAACAGTTTTTATTGGAATCGTTTTATAGGGCGAGTTGAGGTTTTCGCATAGTGCAACTGAATCGTTTACAGAGTGGTCGGAAGAATATTGACTGGGCATTAAAACGGAGAGTACGTTTTCGTTACCCAATGCCTCAACCGCAAGAGCAAGTGTTAACGCCGAGTCGACTCCTCCGGATAAACCGAGGATCGCTTTTTTAAAACCGAGTTTGTAGAAGTAATCGCGAATTCCTACGACTATGGCGTCGTGAATCAGTTGAATTTTTTCCTTCTTTTTCGGAGCTGTTTTGCTTTTCTTTAAATCCTCCAGGTCGAAGAAGTCCAGGCTTTCTTCGAAGTAGGGCATTTCGCGAATGAGTTCGCCGCCAGCGTCCATTACCACGGAGCCACCGTCGAAGATTACTTCCGTTTGGCCTCCGACCTGATTCACATAAAACATCGGGATGTTGTAACGTTTGCAATTGGCCTTGACTATATCTAAGCGCTCTTGTGCGTGGCTATAGGTAAAAGGACTTGCAGAAATATTGATCATAAAATCCGGCCCTTGCTTTATCAATTCGTCCATTGGACACATTGCATACAATGGATTTTCGTTGTCGACGTCCCAAATGTCTTCACACACGTTGAGGGCTATTTTCTTCCCTTTGAAATCTATTACTTTAAATTCTTTAGCGGGTTCGAAGTAGCGATACTCATCGAAAATGTCATAGGTCGGGAGTAAGGCTTTGTTAGCCTGACCATGTATTTTCCCTTGCCAGAGAAAAAATGCCGCATTGTACAAGTCTTTTCCATCGGCAACTGGGTTAATAGCCGGCGAGCCTAGAATGATAGCAATGTCATTACTTATAGGAAGCAGTTTGGCAATTACTTCGCGACAGCGTTGTATAAAGTCGTTGAATTCCAAGAAGTCTCGAGGAGGGTAGCCGCAAACAGAAAGCTCGCTGAAGATTATTAAATCGGCTTTTTCAGCGATTGCTTTTTCGCAATGGGATTTGTGTAATTGAAAGTTGTAGTTGAAATCGCCGATTCGATAATTAAGTTGAGCTGTTGCTATGCGCATTATAGAATGTTATTTTTTGCAAAAGTAGTGGGCCGGAATCAATCTTTGGTGTTTAGGGCATTGTGAATTGCCTTTTTATACATACTGGCCTTAGTCATTAAACGTTCTTCTTATAGAAACTTATGAGGCTTAAAAAAATAAGCACTGTGGAGCTCTTTTGTTCTAGTTAAGGCTAATTTCAATTTTCTTTGTGCAATCTTCGAATAATTTCTTTAGAACGGTGAACAAAACTATCCACTTAATCTTAGGCCTCATACTCTTGTTGCTTATCGTACAATGCAGAACACACGATAATTCAGTTGCCCCAGATGTTTCAGACATTGAGGTATATAGCGAAATATCTCGTTTTGAGGCAGCGCTGTTTAGTTTAAGCGATTTGCCAGCGGATAAGATTCCTGAGGAGCTCGAGGCGATAAAGGAAAGCTATCCTTATTTCTTTGATTTTTATGCCGAATCCTTAATGAGCCTTTATAAGCCTGAAGCTAGCGAGGAGATGAAACTAGAGCGGATTAAAACCTTCATCGCCGATACGAGCATAGTGGAATTGCTGGATTTAACCAAAAGCAGCTTTCCGGAATTGAACCAGCTAGAAGGAGAACTCAATGATGCCTTTAGATACTATCATTACTATTTTCCAGATAGAAAGACGCCGAAATTTGTTAGTTATTTGGGTGGGTTTGGCCCGGCGGCCATAACCCTAGACTCCGTTATAGTAGGAGTCAATCTTGATATGCATTTAGGTGCTGGTTTGAAGCAGTACGACTATTTGCGTTTTCCAAAATATCAGTCGAGAAAATTTGAGCCAGAGTATATGGCAGTGAATATGCTTAAAGTTTATGGCAATCAATTAGTTCCCGAAACCAATCGTCAACGAAAGCTAATTGATCATATGATTCGACAAGGGAAGGTGCTTTACTTTTTGGATAAAGTCTTACCGCACGAAAGCGACCACCTTAAAATGGGTTATACCAAAGAGCAGCTCGATTGGTGTGAGAATAATGAAAGTCAAGTGTGGTCTTTCTTTATTGAAAACGATTTACTGTTTAGTTCTAATCGCCAGCAATTTTTCAAGTATGTAAGTGATGGGCCTACGAGTAATGGTATGCCTCCGGAGTCGCCTGGTAATATAGGTAGTTGGGTAGGCTGGCAAATTGTAAGAAGCTATGCTAAAGCAAATTCAGACCTTGACTTAGGCGACATTCTAAGCTTAGAAGGGGGAGAAGAAATTTTAAGAAGATCGAAGTATAAACCTCGGAAGAATTAAGAAAGTTTGAAAGGAGCAATTAATTCAAAAGTTGGAATATTCACGTCGAAACGACTTCCATCAGACAGACGTTCCATCGTATAAAGTCCGTGCATTTTTCCCATATCAGAATTGAGTTGGCAGCCAGACACATATTGATGAACAACCCCAGGTTCTAAAACTGGTTGTTTTCCAACAACACCTTTACCCTTTACTTCCATTCGTTTTCCGTTGCTGTCAAAAATGTGCCAGTGTCTTTCAACTAGACGCACAGTGTTATCACTGCTGTTTTCAATCGTTACTTTATATGCAAAGGCAAATTCCGATTTCAGCGGGTTTGAATATTCGTCCTGGAAGAATACTTCTACGCTGACCTTAACTCCCTGAGTTGTTTCTGTTACCATAGTTTTTTATAAGTGTTCCACGATAGATGGGAAACGCTAAGTAAATCTACGTTAATGCCTCACTATTATTGAGAAATGTTGTGACTAATTCGACAACCTGTTTCTTAGCTACATCTAGGTCGTCATTGACGATTGTCGAGTCGAATCGATCTTCAAAAGTCATCTCATGCTCGGCCCTTTCCAAACGTTTGTTTAGACTTTCGTCATCTTCTGTGTTGCGTGAGACCAGGCGATGACGAAGCTCCTCCATAGATGGAGGTCGGACAAAAACCGCCAGTGATCCTTCAGGAAACTTGCGCTTTAGGCGCACAGCGCCGTGAACGTCGATATCGAAAATGATGCTCTTGTTTACTTTCCAAATGCGCTCCAGCTCAGTGACCAAAGTCCCGTAAAACTGGCCAGGATAGACCTCTTCATACTCTAATAGCGCTTTAGATTCCATCTTTTCCTCAAAATCTGCTTTGCTCAAAAAGTAATAGTCCTTCCCATCAACCTCGTAGTGGCGTCTTTTGCGAGTCGTTGCCGAAACCGAAAAACAGAGGTCGTCAATCTTGCTCAACAAGTGACGAACAAGTGTCGTTTTACCCGAACCGCTTGGTGCGGTTACGATAATCATCTTCCCTTTTACTGATAATATCACCTGAAGCTATAATACGTTATGCAATTGCTCCTTCAGTTTTTCGAGGTCGTCTTTCATTTCAACCACCACCTGCTGAATGCCTACGTCGTTGGCTTTGGAGCCAATAGTATTAATTTCTCGCCCCATTTCTTGACCTATGAAGCCGAGCTTTTTTCCAATAAAGCTACCGTCATTTCGTGTCAGTTCTTCATTAAACAAATTGCAATGACTGGTCAGTCTTACCACTTCTTCTTCTAAATCCAGCTTCTCGATGAAGTAAATTAACTCCTGTTCGAATCTGTTTTTATCTAGATCGACTTTAGCTTTTATGCTTTCAAGGCTTTTTTCAATTCGGCCTTTAATACGCTCTAGTCTATTCGGTGCAAGACTTACTACTTTAGAAGTATTGGCTATAATGTTGTCGGTATAAGATTTAAGGACATCGGCCATTACCTTGCCTTCGTCAATTCTGTAGGTCTTAAAGTTCTCTAGTGCCTCTTTGAGACTACTTAATATATCTTTCCAATCATCATCGTCTATTTCTGTAACAGAGTTCATTACTCCTGGCAGACGCATAACTGCACTTAGAACTCCATCTTGTGAAAGATCGTTTTCGCTACAGGCTTTACTCAATTCTGCTGAATAAGCGTTGAAGACCTTGTTGTTAATGACGCTGGTATTTTCAGCCCCAGTGAAGTCAATATTGAAATGAGCGTCCACTTTACCTCGGCCAATCGCCTCTGTAAGCATTTTACGAACCTTGGATTCTTTGCTTTTTAGGTAATGAGGTGAGCGCAGACTTAAGTCAAAGTGACGACTGTTTAATGAGCGGATATCTACTATTACGTGCTTGTTAGAAAATACTTTCTCGGATCTACCAAAACCCGTCATTGACTGAATCATTCAAAATCTTTCATTAAAGATAGCTATTAAGCTATTTTAAATAACTCAGGTTGCCAAGACCTATCATTTTCGAGTAAATTTGGCGAAAATCGAAAAAATGTACCTAAAGCAACTTATAATCGCCCTTCTAGTAATTGGGTTTTCGGCTTGCGCTTCAGATAGCCAGCAAACGGCAGAAGAAACCGCTCCAAGAAAAAAAGAAGTCCTTAAGTCGGCAAAAATGCCTAAGAAGGCTGCACAGCGAAATGATAATTCCGCTAAGGCAATTACAACCAGTGGCAATGGCCGTATCAACTGGCTAAAAATTGAAGACTTAGAAAGTGCCAATAAAAAGGAAAAACGTAAAGTATTAGTTGATCTCTATACCGATTGGTGTGGCTGGTGTAAGAAAATGGATAAGGCAACATTTCAGAACGCTGAAATCGCTGATTACGTAAATGAAAATTTCCACGCAGTAAAGTTCAACGCCGAGCAAAAGTCCGAAATAAACTTTGCCGGTGAGAAGCACAAATTTCTACCGAGTGGAAGAAGAGGAGCGAACGCCTTGGCCTATAAGTTTTTGAATGGCCGTATGAGCTATCCAACCATTGCCTTCCTGGATGAAAAGCTAAATCGCATAGATTCGTTCCCAGGTTTCAAGCAGCCACATCAAATGGAACCCATGTTGGTATTCATAGATGGCAATCACTACAAGAAGAAATCCTTGAGCCAGTTCTCGTCTAGTTACAAGAGCAACATTAACGGAAAGGTTAAGTAGTCTTAACAATCTTATTTGGGCGTGCCCCAACAAAAAAAGCCTCGTTCTTAGAACGAGGCTTTTTTTGTTGGGTCGGGCTAGGAGCCTGTTTCGACCGTAGTGGAGAAAGGACTACGCGTTCGCTTCGGTCTCCTTCTTGGTTCGGCAAAGTAAATCTTTCTACCGCAAGCGGTAAAGATTTACTGCCTCTACAAAGGAGACTACTCCTTGCGGTCGCATCACTACTATCCCTCACGCGAGCTAGTTCGAAAATGTAATTTGTAAAGAATGACATCAGATTCTAAGATTTTAAAATTGGTTCGGAAATTTGTTTTGCTTGCACCGTTTCTAGTTTGGGGTAGCGTTTTCATTCACACCCAATTGCCCGGAAATCAAGGTGAGTTTGACGATAATTATTTCTTCTTATTGTTCGCTGCTTTAGTCATGTTTGTAAACCTTTTCTGCGTGTTATCACTTTTGATGTTAGGCCCACCAATGAATATCAAAGAGAAGTTCATTCTTGCGATTAGTACTGTGCTGAGTACGCCGATGTTATTTCTAATCTTAGCACTTTGTATAAAATTTATCGGCTCATTACTTTCCCCATTCTAACGCAAGCTAATCGCTTGCTGCTCCAACATTGAATTTGCTTCGTTTGTTTAGAGTACCCTTTTGCTAGAGACCGTAAGCGATTACAAATCGGTCGTCACGGTTTTCGATTGAGTATGGATCGAGGCCAAGTCGCAATCCCCTTTTGGGCGGGGCGCCCGCAGGGCAGGGTGGGTAAGCGTGAGGGATAGAGGCGTTTGTGGAGCTCCTGTTGTGGGCGACGCATAGTACTTAGCTCCTAAGAGCTAGAAGTACTATAGCTGGAGAACACAGAACAGAGCGACCGCCGACAGCCCGACCCCGAACTTTGTGCGCAGCACAAGAAGAGAGAGGGGCACGCCCAAATAAAAAAACTAAGAAACAAACTCACTCAACTCCAACCAACGATCGGACTTGGTATCTAGGTCGCCAACAATTTTTCCTAGTGCTGTCGACCACTCCATAATCTTTTGATGATTCTCTTCGCCAGAAGCGAGCAGTTCCTCGTACTTCACTTTGTCAATTTCGAGTTGCGCGATTTCTTTTTCCAAAGATTCGAACTCGCGTTTTTCGTTGTAGGACAACTTGGTTTTGACCTGCGGGCTTTTGCTTTTAGTGGGCTTGGGCTTCGTTTCTTTTTCTACTGCGGCTTCTTGCTTTTGTTTTTTCATTAAGAATTCGCGATAGTGAGAATAGTGTCCCGGAAAATCTCTGATGTAACCGTCACCTTCGAAAACAAACAAGTGGTCGACCAGTTTATCCATAAAGTAGCGGTCGTGAGACACAATGAGTAAAACGCCTTTAAACTTTTCTAGAAAATCTTCCAGTACGTTTAGCGTCATTAAGTCGAGGTCGTTGGTCGGCTCATCGAGTATGAGGAAGTTGGGATTCTTCATTAAAACGGTGAGCAGGTAGAGACGACGCTTCTCACCACCACTTAGAGTCGAGACATAGTTGCCGTGCATCTTCTTGGGAAACAAAAAGTGCTCAAGTAGTTGAAAGGCAGTGAGTTTTACGCCTTTTTCCATTTGAATAAAATCGGCTACATCGCGGATGACTTCTATAACCCTTTGGTCAGCTTTTAGTTGTAGTCCTTCTTGTTTGAAGTGACCAAAAATAACCGTGTCGCCAACACGCACACTTCCTGCATCTGGTTTTTCTACTTCGGTTATCAGGTTAAGGAAGGTGGATTTGCCTGCGCCATTTTTTCCTACAATTCCAATCCTATCGCCTTTGTTAAAAGTGTAGGTGAATTTATCTAAGAGCACGTTATCATCGTAAGCTTTGCAGACGCTCTTCATCAAAATGATTTTTCCGCCTATTCTGTTTTCGCGGATGTTCATGCTAACCTTTGCTTCGTCTAAGTTCTTGCTGGCTTGCTCTTCTATTTCATAAAAGCTATCAATCCTAGCTTTGGATTTTGTACCACGAGCTTTTGGTTGGCGACGCATCCACTCTTTTTCTTTACGCAACTTTGATCTTGCGCTTTCTACTTCTCGTTCATCTTGATACAATCGCTCGGCGCGCTTTTCTAAGTAGTAGTTGTAGTTGCCTTTGTACTTAAAGCTTTGCCCTTGTTCAAGTTCTATTATTTCGTCGGTAATCTTTTCGAGGAAGTATCTGTCGTGGGTTACTACCAATAGCGTTATACTAGGCTTGTTGAGGTATTGCTCCAACCACTCGATCATTTCTATGTCGAGGTGATTGGTCGGCTCATCGAAAATGTAGAGGTCGGGTTCGCGTATTAAAACTTCCGCGAGATTTACTCTTTTCTTTTCACCTCCAGAAAGCGAGCCCACCTTTTGATCTGGCTTGTCTATTTTAAGTCTGGATAATATTTCATTTACCCGCGATTCGTAATCCCACAATCCTCGCTTGTCCATTTGTTCCATCAAAGAAGAGAGTTCGGCTTCTTTTTTGGCATCGGGCTGAAGCTGGTTCTCTCTCAGGCAGCTTTCGTATCGACGTATCAAATCCATATCAGGGCTATCGGATTGAAAGAGAATTTCTTTTACCGTTAGTTCGGGGTCGAGAACAACGTCTTGTTTTAAGTAGCCTATGCGTATGTCTGGGTGGATAACAATTTTGCCTTCATCGGGTGTTTCCTCGCCAGCAAGTATGTTTAGAAGTGATGTTTTGCCTGTGCCGTTTTTTGCGATAAGCGCAACCTTCTGGCTGCGGTTTAGGTGGATGGCAATATTCTGGAAGAGGGTCTTCTCACCATAATATTTCGTCAGCCCCTCTGAAAACAAATAATTCACCGTCTAAAGTTAATTCAATGATTCCGTCAAGCATACCTGAGGTAGTTTTATCTTTGAATAATATGGCAACAGATAATTTTAATTTAGATCAAGCTCCTAAACCAGTAGGGCTCTACCCGCACGCACGTAAGGTGGGCAATTTGCTTTTCTTAAGCGGTGTTGGCCCAAGGCGCCCGGGAACTGATGAAATTCCTGGCTTAGAACTAGATAAAAACGGCAATTTCAAGAGCTTTGACTTTGAAGCGCAGTGCCGCTCTGTCTTCGACAATGTTAAAATTATTTTGGAAGGTGCAGGTGCCGAGTGGAAAGACTTAGTGGATGTAACCGTCTTTCTCGTCGATATGAAACGCGACTTTCAAATTTACAATCGAGTTTATGCGGAGTACTTTGCTGACAACCAACCTTGTCGTACCACGGTCGCTATAAACGCCCTGCCGACGCCAATTGCCATCGAGTTGAAATGTATTGCAGCTGTAAGTTAATTGGAGCTTCTGTTTTTAGTTCTTGCTAAAAGAAATTCTCTTGCCCCATTCTTCGAGCTCCTCATCGCTCCATAGCTCGGGATAAAAAATAACGCGTTGGTTTTTTGGAGGCAGATACTTTTGCCAATTTGTTCCTCCTGTTGCCGCAATTTGATCTGGATCTCTATCCAAATGACGTACCGCCGATCGGTAGTGAGAAAGCGGCCACATCACATTCGCTTGAAAATCGTAGAGGCGCATTTCGTGAACAAGCTCTTCGTCCTTTTGTTCGGCTTCACTAAGTTGCTTGTAACGTTCCCAAATATTTTTGTGGTAAAAGTCTCTAATCAAATGAATGAACTCGTTGCTGTATTTCTCTTCAAACTGTTTTAGCGTAAGGGTTTTCTTTCCAGTCGCCAATTCGGTAGCTCCTGTTTTCCAGTACAGGTATTTGTAGAGCTCATTTACATCTTCGTTCTTGGCCAAGGCTTGGCGCTGAGTATAGTGAACAAGGTTATTAATGTCTGTTGAGCAGATTTCAATTTTTCGATATTGCCCAGATTGAAAACCACTAGCGGGCAATAAGGACATGCGGAACTTTAAAAATTGGTCGTGATCCATTCCGTCGATTACCACATCAAATGAATCGATAAGTTGTTTGAAGTACATATTGCATCGTTTCAAGTACTTCTTCATTATTTCTGCGGTGCAAGCCTTCGAGTCAGATATGCCAGAAATGGCTTTTAATATTAGCTTGAAATAAAGTTCTGTAATTTGGTGATAAATCACAAAAATCTCCTCGTCCTCTATAGGGGTTTTGGGCTGTTGTAGACTCAGCAGTATGTCTAAGTTTATGTAATCCCAGTAAGTAAGGTAATCGGCGTAAATGAGGCCGTCCAAATAGGAGACCATATCTTGACCCATTGCCGAGTATTTTTCTTCTAGCCTTTTGAGTCTTTCCTGAATAGCTTCGTCCATAGCAAGCCTTTTTAGGCGCTATCTAAATTATAAATTCTTACCAAGAAAAAGCCCGCAGAAAATTGCTAATAGGCAAAGGACGGTATTGACAAATATATTGAGGAAGGCCTGCCCCATTTGCGCAGTTCTAAAAAGTTCGAAGGTCTCAAAACTAAAGCTGCTGAATGTGCTGAAGCCACCGCAAAAACCAACGATAATAAGGAAGCGAAGATTATTATTTTGAACTCCGAGCAGATAGCCCGCAACAACACCTAAGATTAAGCTAGCTGTAATGTTTGAGATTAAAGTTCCGTAGGGAAAAGCGCTGGTAAAATTTTCAGTGAGCGTAGCAACATAAAAACGCGCAAGACTACCTATTCCACCTCCTAGGAAAACCAGTAGGAATTTCACTTAGCCGTTTTTTGGCCGTCGTTGATTGACTTTATTACGCCCGTCTTTGTTTTGGCCGCAGACTTTTTACGTTGCCAGTTTAAATAGTAAATCACCTGAATACTTCCCAGTACTCCGAGGAAATAAATGAAAATACCTACCGTGTATATTGCTTTCCAGTTCGCAAAATTTTCAATGCAAATTCCTGCTAAGGCAATAGAGACTAGAGAAAAGCTAGCGAAGGTTAAAGCAACCTGTCTATCATTCAAACCGTAGAAAGCCAAGTGGTGCGTAGTGTGGTCACGTCCTCCTTGAAAAGGAGATTTTTTAATTGCAATCCTTCTAACAAAAACTGTTATGGTGTCTATGAAGGGTAGCATAAAGGCCAACAGCGGTAGCAAAAATTGCTTGAAGTGAATAAACTGTGTCGGCGGATTTGGTTTGAACTGCCAAAGGAAGAGCATACTTATACCGGAAAGAAATACGCCTAGAAACTGACTGCCGGTATCGCCCATAATAATTTCGGAGGGGTTCCAGTTCAAACTCAAAAATCCGAGTAAAGCACCCACTACCATAATAATGAGCAAGGTATAGATGTTGACTTGCTGTCCCATAAAAAATGCAACCATCAAGCAAATAATACAGATGGAAATGGAAAGTATCGTAGAGATACCGTCCATATTGTCAATCATGTTTATAGAGTTCATTATGGCTACTACCCAAACCAAAGTGAAAATAAAATTGAAGAAAGTAGAGCCACTTACATCAATTGAAAATCCGCTAAAGTATAAGACGTAGGCGCAAGCAATTTGCCCCATTATTTTGAACAAGGGGCCTATGTGAAAAGCATCGTCAACAAAACCTAAAATAAAACCCAGCGAACAGGCTGCCACTAAACCAAAAGGTTTGTAGTCCGTAATGAGAGCGGGGCCATCGGTTGGCAATATGGTCGCCAGTACAATGCCCATCAAGAAAATAAAGTAAAAGGAGACCCCACCAGCTGTCGGTTTAGTTTGCTTCGCCCAGCGAACCAAGTCTTTTCCAGCGTGAGCATTGGTAAATCGACTACTACCTAAACGTATAAAAATACGGTTTATGACTATCGCTGCTACTATAGAAATGGCACAGACTACCGTATAGAAAAGAGGACTAAATATTGAAGATGATTCCAAATTGAGGGCTTTTGTACTTTAAAAGTATTCGTTTTCTTTCTTTGTCTATTAAGATTAAATGCACAATCTCAACAGTGACGAATCGCCTGATTGTCAATTTGATACAAATAATTCCCTTTTGTGCAACCCATTTGAATCAAAGTGGTCTAATGTTAGCTGACTTAACCATCGGTCTGTTTTTTGCAGCTTAAAGCTGAAACCCTTCTGAAGAATTCGAGCTAATATTATTACCCTATTGGAAGACCTTTCATTCATACTAATGCCATTGTACGTGCTGCTTATTTACGCAGTCGCATTTGTCTATGCTGGATTTAGAGGATTGGCTGGAAAAGAAAAGCAGTTCTTCTGGACTGGTCTTACACTTAAGGTTTTGTGCACCCTTGGTTTTGTTATCGTGTACAAGGTCGTTTTTCAAGGCGGTGACACTTTTGGCTATTATAAAAACGGCACCGTTTTTTACGAAGCCATTTTAAATGAACCGCGTAAAGCGTGGACCTTGTTTTTCTGGCAGAAAGGAGACATCTCATTTTGGATGAGCGACCTGGTCAATAGTATGAACTTATACGCCAGTATTTCTACAGGAACCATTGTCCAAATAGCGGGCATCATCGGTCTGGCTACTTTCAATAATTTTTACTGCACCTCATTGTTATTTGGCTTCTTTTCATTTGCGGGTATGTGGGCCTACTACCGTGTGTTTGCCGATATGTTTCCTGAGATCAAAACGCAAATTTTTGCGGCCACTTTATTAATACCATCCGTAGCTTTTTGGAGCGCTGGAATTTTGAAAGATTCCATAACCCTAGGTTGCACTGGCTTTATGATTTACGGCTTCTATCACCTCTTTATAAAAAAGGACAGGCCACTACTCGGAGGTATACTGTTAATCCTATCCTTCTATTTTATCTGGCGCATTAAGTTTTATATCGCCGTTTGTATGATACCTGCTCTAGCGATATGGTTCTTCTTCCATCACCTAAATTATTTGCGAGGACGAACCTTCAAAGTCTTTACCACAGCAATGACCTTGGGTGTTATTATTGTGGGGGCTGTTGCTTTTGCACCTCAATTGCAATCAGGGCTGAGCAGAGGCCTCGAACTTTTCATTAATAAATCAATCGACTTCCAGAGCTGGCACGGATTAATAAACTCACAAGGCGCTTCAGGGTATAGTCTTGGCGATATTGAATTTTCTGCTTGGGGTATCATTTCCAAAATGCCACTGGCCATTTTCACTTGTTATTTCCGTCCGCTCATTCACGAAACAACCAGCGCTATTTCCTTATTGAGTTCTATTGAAAACACTCTGCTGCTTTTGTTCACGTTGTTTATTGTTTTCCGTACTGGTCTTTTTCGGAGCATTAAACTTTTGTTTAGCAATCACATAATTTTTGCGCTCTTCGTTTTTGTAATGCTCTTTGGTTTCATCACAGGCTTTACGAGTTACAATTTCGGCGCGATGGTGCGTTATCGCATTCCATGTATGCCCGCGTTTTTGCTAATTCTATTTTTGTTGAGGTACTATGCAAATGGTTTGGGCGTGCCGGCCCAGGTGCATCTACCGACAAGTCGGTAAGCACAGTGCCGTCGGGCTTTCGGCCCTCGCTCTTATCTGTTTTTTCACGCTTAGACCCTCTAGCTCTATCGAGCTAAGGTCTACGGTTCAAAAACAAAAGGAGCTCAAACATAGGCCTCTATCCCTCACGCAAGAAATTTCTTAATCTCGATACAAATCCAGGTAGCTGTTTTTCCAAGCGTCGACAGAAAATTGACTTTCTACTTTCTTTCGACCTGCTTGACCCAATTTGTTGCGCAA
>CAZZIZ010000001.1:0-11541 GCA_964654535.1 uncultured Chitinophagales bacterium | reverse complement strand
TCTGGCGCTTGATTGCAAATCACCAAGAACTTTATCGGAATCGACTCGTTGATTCTTCTAAGAGCAGGCATAACTATATCTAAAAAGGGAAGATTGCTAAATGTACCTGTCCAGCCTACAGTTAAGGGCGACTGATCGATATGTTCTTTTACGATTTTGTGATGTGAATTTGTGTCAATTGTGGTTGGAATAAACACCGTATTAACGTTGTGTTGTTTTGCGTAATCTATGAGATATTGATTGCCGCCAATAACCTTATGCGCCCACTTGCAAATCGAAGCCGTTTTTGATTTGTTACGCGGAGCGGAGTTGTTCACTGAGGCGGACTTTATCCAAATGGCATCGTCAAATTCATAGATCAATTTTTTTCCCAAGACTTTGGCTGCGAACCATTCCACTACCGGCGGGCCAATGGGCATCGCTTCACGTATTACATGTACATAGTCGTAAGAACCCATTTTGAATAAATCAAAAAAGCGATTTGCAAAACCTACTAGGGTTGCTCCGACTTTTCTTCGCGTTCCTCCTTTCTTGTAAAGAAAAGTAGTAGCCTTTTTTGTAAAAAATGGTGACAGTTTTACTTCGATCTCAGCTTCTTCAAGCGAGGATAAATATTGCTCTAGTCTAAATCGTTGTGAGGCGTGTACCCCGCGAGGAGAGTGGCATAAAACATAAACCCTTTTTGCTGAATTGCTCAAAACACTTTATTCAACAATCAGACTATTGTAGATCTCTTTTAGTTGTCCCGCTCGTAAGGATGGGTCGAACTTTTTTCTGACGTAAGCACGGGCTTCCTTTCCTAGGCTTTTGCGTTTCTCCTTATCGTCCACCAAATCAATTATGGCCTGAGCCATTTTTTCTACGTTGCCCGGTTCCACCAAAATGCCGGACTTGCCGTTTTCTAAAAGCTCCCGTGGTCCGCCTGAATCGGCACTAATTAGGGCGCGCCCGAAGTAAAGCGCCTCAGCGTTAACGATAGAAAAAGATTCCTTGTCCGCAAAGTTTAAAATGATATCACTCGACTTCATTTCCTTTTCTATGTCACTACAGAAGTCACTAATTTCGGTATTCGCTTCGAGTTTGTTTTCACTGCGATAAGCAATGAGTTCATTTTTAAAAGCCACCGCTTTCGGATGGTCAAAGTGCGAGCCGACAAACTTTAACTGCACGTTTGGTCTTTCTTTCAAAACTTGGGGCATTGCTTGTATGGCGTATTGCTGTCCCTTGCCTGGAAAGTAGTTCGCAGGGTAAAGCAGTTTGGTGTGACCAGACTCCTTTCCATTTAATTCCAATGGATGTTTCTCGTCAAATGGAATCGAGTCATACAGCAATTCCACTTTATCATTTTTCGGAAGTCCTACTTTTACTGCATTAGAAACGGCCAGCACCTTTTCTCCCGCCCAGAGATTCGCGTTTACCCAAGTGTTGTAGATGATAGGTCGAAAGGACGAAGCCAAGGTACGCACGTGCGCAACCATAGGCTTGCGAAATCCCAATAGACACATTGAAAATGGAACGAGATTATAGAAGTTGTTCAGGTGCAATAAGTCTATTTCATTTTCAAAACAGTAAGACTTTAGTCTACGCGCATTGACAAAGAGCATTGGGAAATATTTGAGTATGTCTTTTTTACTCCGATCGATAAAGGGAATCTCAACTACCTTGAAGTTCTCAGCTTCGAGTTGAGATTTTACTTTGCTGTCAACCGGTATTGCTGCATGGAAGTCGAAGTCACCTTTCAGGTGTTGCATATAGACAAAGATGGACTTGAAGGCACCAGTTACATCTGAGCTATTGAAAATGACGAGTATGCGCTTTTTGTTTGCCAAAGCTTACTTTTATCAGGTCAAAGTAAATACTATTTGTCTTAGCCATTTTTTGGGAATGAACATTTTTCGTAAAATTCTTAATCATTCGAAAAAAGCCTTGGGCTTACCCAATGACTATTACCCTTATCGTAATGGTAAAAACGACTTCGTCTACATCCACATCAACAAAACTGGCGGTACAAGTATTTCAAAAGCGGTCGGTATGCCTCGAAAGCAGCACTATACCGCGAAGGAAACCATTGAAATCATTGGTCAAGAAAAGTGGGATCGAGCCTATAAGTTTAGCGTAGTCCGAAACCCTTGGGATAAAGTTTGGAGTCACTATAACTACCGGGTGCGCATTAATGAAACTGGACTAAGAGACGCTGGCTTGTCTTTCAATGAATGGGTAGCCATAACCTACGGTGAGCCTAAGAATAAACGCTTCTACGACCAGCCAAAAATGTTTGCTCCACAGATTGATTGGTTAGTCGACTCAAATGGAAAAAACACAATAGACTTTGTCGGACGTTTTGAAAAACTTGATGAAGATTTTGCTTCGATAGCGGAAGTAATTGGAGTAGAAAAGAAGCTGCCTCACTTGAATAAAAGTACAAGTGTCCAATATCACGAGCATTATTCAAAGGAATCGAAAGAGATTGTAGCGGCTTGGTTTGCTAGGGATATCGAGACCTTCGGGTATAGCTTTGATAGTTAGCTATAGCCGAGTTCCTCAAGTAAGACCTGCGCTCCGGGCATATCTAGAAGCGATTGAACGATTTCTTGATGTTTCTCTTGCTTCCATTTTCCAATGCTGTTTGACTTAAGGGGTTGAACGCCATTTTCCCATGCGCGATTCTTTTTTACATCAGTGTTGACGCTGTAATTTTTCAGCAATTCACTTTGTGGCAAGCCAAGAAATATTAACAGTCCATCGATAGTTCTATCGAAGTCACGGACGAGATCTTCGTATTTCAAAACCATTACTTGTGGGTGGCCCTTCCATTCCAAAGTTCGTTTGGTATCGTCAATCCATTCTTGAGGCGAAATGAAATACCCCTTGTGGTCAGGATGTATGCTGGTCACTGTATCCCTCCCGTCTCGACAGAGCAAAACAATTTGCACATTTGAACCAAATGCTTCTAGAATAGATTCAATATTGCGAACATTTTTGGGTGTCTTTTCGCACCAGCGAGTAGCCTCTTCCGAAATACCACGAATGGCGAAAAAGGAGCGAATCGAGGCTATGTTTTTAAGGTGATTACTTTGCAGGTCCTGACTGAACCTGGACTTGGTAAAAAGCCCAGTTTCAAAATCTAAAGCACTGATACTGGGGTGAGCACCTAATATTGCAAGTAGAAGGGTGGTCCCGGACCTGCCGCAGCCACCGATGAGAATGGGTTTATCCCTCAACAGCGTGAATTTTCTGCTTGATTTACGGTAATTAAGGGCAGATTTTACACTGATTTTATCGCTGTAGCCGTTTTTCCAATAATATCCTAAGGCGTCCCACCACATATACCCTCGTTATCCAATTTTTCTTGATAAATAAACTCCTGACCTTTTGCTCTAAGGTTTAGAATTGCTTGTGTTTTACTCGGAAAATCGCCAAAATTCCGGACAAAACTAAGTTCTAGCGTTATCTAGTTGATAGTCAGTCACTTAAATTAGGTTTCGTCTGAATTTGATTATAAATTACCCTAATCTACACAATGAGAGTCTATAAATTTTTAATTCTCCTTGCGCTCGTGCTGCTTTGGTCCCCATCTTATAGCCAAAGTTCTAAGCTAAAAAAAGCAAACAAGCTCTTTGAGAAATTTTCTTACCCAGAGGCTGCCGAAGCCTACAAGAAGATTTTGGCCAATCGAGATGTTGATGAAGCTAAGTTAAAGTTAGCCGAATGTTATCGTAAAATGAACTTACCGGTTGAGGCCGAGTATTGGTACGAGCAAGTAATTGACTTGCCAATAAGTGATGACATCAATAAACTTTGGTATGGACTGGCTTTAAAATCAAATGGAAAATGTGAATTGGCGAGAGACGTGTTCCTAGAGTATGCGCAATTGGTACCTGCAGATTCTCGAGGACTTCGCTTGGTTGAGTCTTGTGACAAAGAAGAATACTTCCGACAAGATCCGGGAATTTATCAAATAGTAAACTTGCCTATCAACTCATCATCTTCTGATTTTGCACCAGCTTACTATGACGAGGGTTTAGTCTTCTCTTCCTCACGTGGAGGAAAAAATCAGTTTAAGGAATACAACTGGACGGGTGAGAACTTTTTGGATTTGTTTTATACCAAGGCTAATAATCCTGATGACCCCAAGGCCTTAACTGATCCTAAAGTATTCAAGGGCAAGCACAACTCTTGGATGCACGAGGGAACTGCGGCTTTTTCGCAAGATGGCAACCTTATGTTTTTTACGAGAAACAATTACATAAAAGGAAAACAAGGCTTTGATAATAACAATCAAGTAAACCTAAAAATTTTTCAGGCCAGGAAAGAAGGTGAAAAGTGGGTTGATGTAGTGCCTTTGCCCTTCAATAGTGATTTCTACTCAGTTGGCCACCCGACCCTAAGTGAAGACGCCAAGACATTATATTTTACTTCAGATATGCCAGGTGGATATGGTGAGACCGATATTTATGTGAGTTTTCGTGAAGGCAACAAATGGTCAGCACCAGAAAACTTAGGACCGGAAATAAATACAGAAGGAAAAGAAATGTTCCCCTTCATTCATAGTGATGGGACTCTTTACTTCTCTTCAGATGCCTTGCCTGGTTTAGGCGGTTTGGATGTTTTCTCAAGTAAGAAAGACAGGAACGTTTGGTCGCGTCCTGAAAACCTTCGCGCTTTCATCAACAGTAACTTCGACGATTTGGGTTTTATAATCAATGAAGAAAAAGAAACTGGCTACTTCACTTCTAACCGCCCCGGTGGTATGGGTGATGACGATATTTATGGATTCACCCGAACTGCGTATCGCATAAATGGAGTTGTGGTTAACAGTAAAACTCAAGAGCCTTTATCAGGGGTTTTGGTCTCATTATTTGAAGACGATCAGTCACTCCAAGAAGTGCGAACTGCCGATGATGGAACTTTTAACTTCCCAGTAAACGCCAATAAGTCTTATCAAGTGGTCGCTTCTAAAAACAATTACAAAGACGGTCGACAACCTGCTGATACGCATGACATAGCGGGCAGTTTGATTGAAATGAAAGTCCCCTTGAGCCCAATTATTGAAAGCTCGCCTTGTACTTTGAGTGGCGTGGTGTTTAACAGAGTTTCAAATGATCCTGTTTCGGGAGCAACCATAAAGTTGATTAACCGAAAAGATAGAACCGAAAAAATAGCTACCACTAACTCAGATGGAACTTATACATTCCCGCTAGAAGGTGGCACTGGCTACACGATTTTTACAACCAACAACTTATACTTTACTTCTACCAAAGAAGTATCTACGGATGGAAGAGATTGTAATTCACCGATTGACAACAAGTTGTCTTTAGATATTTCGATGAACGAGATCAAGGTAAATAAAGATGCGCCAGAAAAAATTGCCAAAGAGGTTTTGAACCTGGTAAACATTTACTACGACACGGACAAGTCTAATATTCGTCCAGATGCAGCTCTTGAATTGGATAAAGTTGTGAAAGTGCTTTACGAGAATCCTGGAATTATATTGGAGTTGGGTTCACACACGGACAGCCGTGGAACTGATTCCTATAATTTGAGTTTGTCTCAATCTCGTGCTGAGTCTGCGGTGGCTTACATTATCAGTAAGGGAATTGGTAAGAACCGTATTAGTGCAAGGGGTTATGGAGAAACAGAATTGCTGAACCGTTGTAAGAATGGTATAAACTGCAGTAATGAAGAACACCAACGAAACAGACGAACTGAGTTTAAAATAACTGGCTACAATCAAGGTGCTGCTGTTTATAGTGAGCCTCGTTATTACGGAACGAGCAAGGGCGAACTGGTTGACGTTGCTAAACCTAAACCAACTACAAGCTCAAGACCAAGCACGACGAGTAAGCCAAGCACTGGCGAAATGGTTGATGTTGCAAAACCGAGACCGTCTGGGCCGACGTACACTGGAAGTAGTTCAACAAATAAAACGGGTAGCACTGGAAGCAATAATGTGAAAACATATGCTCCGCCAAAGGATGCACCAAGAATCAACACGGGTACAATAACCTGGGACGGCAATGAGACGGCAACTAAGCCTGCAACGAAACCGGTTACTAAACCAAGACCAGCAACTCGTCCTACCTACAAACCACCAGTAAAACCAAAGCCGAAACCTGAACTTGTGAAAACGCCTCCGCCTTCTACTAGATCGGACGATGAGGGAGTTGAGTTTAAAATTCAAATCGGTGCTTTTCGAAATCCTGATTTGGATCGTTATTCTAGTTTAAGCGATTTGGGTTTTGTTGATGTTGAGTTCGCGGCTAACGATGTGAAAAGAATAGTGCTGGGCACATTCTCTGACAAAGTTGGCGCTGAGAGTATTTTGAATACGGTTAAGACCCGAGGGTTCCGAGATGCATACATTGTTCAGTATGTACGAGGGAATCGAGTTAACTAGTCTATTCTTCACACCTTCTTGTTCTAATACTAAAGGGAGTAAAATTAATTTTGCTCCCTTTTTTGTTTTCAGAATTGCGCGTGAGGGATTGGAAAGATGCGACCGAATGGGAGCAGTCGCCTTTAGACTTGTAGTACATAGTTTACCGCTTGCGGTAGAGACTATGTGCTTTACAAGGCTAAGAAGGGGACCGAAGCGAAGCGGAGTCTTGGAAAAGCCCGACCCATTTCATTTGGCGCCCTAGCAATGTCGCTTTCCGCAGGAAGAAGCGAATTGCTAGTTGGCAGCCAAAAATGAAATGGGGCACGCCCAAATTTTTTGAATAGGTCTAACCAATTGCATTGCGTTACTTTGACGTCGTAAAATGATTCGCTTTTTCTTAAAAAATAACCTCCAGGAACTGGTGGCTTTGGCTGCTTACGGTTTATTTGTGAATTTGAATTTGCTGATTCTTCGCCCCGAACTTCCTGATTTGGACGGTACTTGGTTTTACAATGCCTTAATGGGATTTGTCGATCTTATCAGCTTCGATATTCCATTTCTGCAGGCTTTGCTTTTTATTGTAATGAGCTTTGTTTTGGTTTACTTGATTCATTTGCTCTTTCAGGATTTAGAAATTACGGAGACGCCGAGTTTGCTGATTCCGCTCTGCTCATTTTTGTTGATGGGTATGTTTAATAGCTTTTTCTATTACGCTCCCAGTTTCTTCGCCGCCTTTGCTTTGGTTCTTGCTTTGCGTCGCGTGTTTACAGCCTATCACCGGCGGGGTGTTGCCCCCATTTTTGACGCGGCATTCTTGTTTGGCCTAGCAACACTTATTTACTCGCCTTGTGTTTGTTTGGTTTTCTTTTTCATTTATTACTTGCTGTTTATACGTTCTACAAGTTGGCGAGAATGGGCCTTGAGCTTCGTGGGCTTGTGTTTGCCTGTTTACTTTCTTGTGACTTATTTGTATTTGACCGGGCAGTTCAGCTTTGGCCAATTGAGTGATTTTTCTTCAACGAAAAGTGGCCTTGCTATTTGGCAAGCTATTGAAATGTGGAGGGCGCTGGGCTTTTTCGCTGTGTTGAGTATTTTGGGCTACAACCTGAGTATTTTGTTTCCTTATCGTTTTGCGCGGAGTAATATTTTTATGAAGGACCACCTCTCTATGATTCTGGTCTTGCTGGGCTTAATAATCATATTGCTCGTTGGCTTTGAGACCTATGAGAAGTCTGGCTTCGCCCTGGTGGTAATACCACTATCTGCTTTACTGGCCTATAGTTTTGGAGCCTATTTCAACGTTATAAAGGCTGAGATTATTCACGTAACTTTAGTGCTTATTTTATTGGCATTTCAATTCGGCCCGCTATTATGAAATTTGGAGTAGTTGTTTTTCCTGGATCAAATTGTGACCGCGACGTCATACATGTACTGAAGGAAGTTATGGGTCAAGAGACCCAAGTTTTATGGCACAAAGAAAAGGAGCTAGATGGCTTTACAACGGATGATTGTATTGTGCTGCCTGGTGGCTTTTCTTATGGAGACTATTTGCGCTCTGGAGCCATTGCTCGTTTCTCGCCGATAATGCAATCGGTTATTTCTTTTGCTCAGAAGGGTGGTAAGGTCTTCGGGATTTGCAATGGATTCCAAATTCTTTGTGAAGCTGGACTTTTACCTGGAGCCTTGACCCGAAATGTACAAGGTCGTTTTATCTGCAAGAACGTCTATTTGAAGTGCGAAACGACCAATACTATGCTCACTGGGCAAATTGACGCTAGCAAGGCGCTAAAAATTCCGATAGCCCACGCAGAAGGCAACTATTTTGCCGATAAAGATACGTTGGAGGCCATTAAACAAAACGACCAAATCTTATTCAAATACAGCGACGTGTTAGGCAATGTTGACGAGTCAACGAATGTCAATGGATCTATCGAGAATATAGCTGGAATTTGCAATGCTGAACGTAATGTGTTCGGTATGATGCCGCACCCAGAAAGAGCGGCTGAAGGGGCCTTAGGTAATACCGACGGTAAAATCCTCTTTGAGAGCCTTTTGAAGGCTAATTCAGTGGTGGTTCACTGACATATCCACTTTGCTTAACACAAATTAACCCGCAGGGCTGCCATATTTGGCATTTCTTTGGGATAGCTTTATATACGCTCAAGACCCCAACAATTAAGTAATATGAACAAGTTTTTTGCAATAGTGTTATTTCTCGGATTTTCTGTCTTTGCCACTGCGCAAGATTTAGATCCGGTAACCTGGACATTTAAGGCCGTTCCCCAAGAGGATGGTCAAACGGAGTTACAATTTAAAGCTGAAATTCAAAAAGGCTGGTATTTATATAGTCAGCACCTTGATGAAGGTGGACCAATACCTACAACCTTTCACTTTACTGAATCTGCAGATTATAAAGTGGCCGACGAAGTATCGGAAGATGGTGCTTTCGTGGAAGGCTTTGATGATATGTTCGATATGAAGATTCGCAAGTATAAAGAACTTGCTATGTTCAAGGTTATGGTTAAGGACCTGAAGGAAGGGGCAGCGATAAAAGGCTACCTAGAATTTATGACTTGCGACGATAATAAATGCTTACCACCTTCTGAGGTTGAATTTACATTCAACTTCAGCGAATAATTACTCTATGAAAACGAGACTCTTCGCGGCGCTCCTACTTTTGTTTGGAGCCTTTACAAATTCATTCGCTCAAATAGAAGATCCAGTATCGTGGAAGTTTGAACACGAGAAACTAGCCGATGGCGAGTATCTTTTAAAGTTCGTGGCTACGATGGAGTCAGGCTGGTATATATACAGTCAAGACAACTCAGGCGATGGCCCAGTACCCACTAGTTTTACTTTTAAACCTGGAAAGACTTGGGAGCGTATGGATGGAGATGGCATGCTCGAAGAAGTAGGAAAAGTATATGATAGTCACGATCCTGTCTTTGATATGCAGGTTAAAAAGTACAAAGACCAAGTAGTTTTTCAAACTAAAATAAAAACAACTAAGGCTGTAGATCGTATTCGTGGTGAGTTAGAGTTTATGACTTGCGACGATTCTAAGTGTTTGCCTCCGGCAATTGAGAAGTTTCGTTTTGTAGTAGGACGCGATGATGTCATAAAAGAAACCGCGAGCACTGATACAGAACATGCTACTGATGAACTTAGCGTAGGTGGCAACCCAATAATAGATTTAAGCGCACCACAAGGGATTGAAGATCCTGTTCAATGGAATTATGACTGGGTTGAGGTGGCAGATAGCACTTTCGAATTGCGCGTAATTGCAACTATAGAAGAAGGTTGGAGCGTGTATTCTCAAATAAACTCAGGCGATGGACCGAAGCCAACTGTTTTCGAGTTCGAAACTGTAGAGGATGTAGAATGGATTGACGACGTAGTTTTTGAAGAAGGAAAACTGAAATCAGAGATAGATCCGGTATTTGATGTTCTAGTAAATAAGTTTGCGCACAAACTAACCTTCAAAAGAAAGGTCAAGATAAAAAGTGATAAAGCCAAAATTGCTGGCTTCTTTGAATATATGACTTGTGATGATGGAAAGTGCCTTTTCCCTGAACCGCAATACTTCGAGTTTTCGGCAGAAGGATGGGTTCCGCCCGAACCAATAGATGGCGAGGTTGTAGAGATCGATCTCGTAAAAGCTTTTACTGATTGCGGTGTCGAAGAGCCAGCTGATTCAACCAAAGGCAAGTCACTCTGGGCCATATTGCTTTTAGGATTTTTAGGAGGAATGGCCGCGCTACTTACGCCTTGCGTATTTCCAATGATACCGCTTACCGTTAGCTTTTTTACAAAGCAAAGTGGTTCCAAAGCAAAGGGCTTAACCAACGCATTGATTTATGGTTTGTCAATAATTGTAATCTACGTTTCACTAGGATATTTTGTAACCGTCGCATTTGGCCCTGATGCTTTGAATGCCATGTCAACGAAACCTATTTTCAACTTGGCCTTCTTCGTTTTATTCGTGGTATTCGCCATTAGCTTTTTTGGCTATTTCGAAATAACACTTCCGAGTTGGATAATAAACAAGTCTGATAGCGCCTCCGAAAAAGGCGGACTGATTGGAATATTTTTTATGGCCTTTACTTTGGCTCTGGTTTCATTTAGTTGTACTGGACCAATCATCGGTTCGCTACTCGTTGATGCTGCCTTGAATGGAGAAACCATAGGTCCTGTGGCCGGAATGTTCGGTTTTTCATTAGCCTTGGCCTTGCCTTTTTTCTTGTTCGCCCTGTTCCCAAGTTGGTTGACGAGTTTGCCAAAATCTGGTGGCTGGTTGAATACAGTAAAAGTTGTTCTCGGTTTTATCGAGTTAATATTTGCACTTAAGTTTTTATCAAATGCAGATTTGGTACCACAATGGGGACTACTGAAAAGAGAAGTCTTCTTAGTTATTTGGATAGCACTTTTATTAGGCCTTGCAGCCTACCTGTTCGGATTAATCAAATTTCCGCACGATAGCCCAATCAAGAAACTAGGACTTCCTCGCATAGGTTTAGGTTTGACAAGTATTTTGATGGCCCTGTACTTAGTGCCTGGAATTTTCTGCCAAAACTTACCACTTGCCTCCGGCTTTCCGCCACCACTATTTTATAGTTATGGCTGTCATAGCGATACCGAGCTACACGGCATTGAAGACCTAGAAGAGGGTATCGTTCAAGCCGTAGCCGCCGATAAACCCATCCTTGTGGATTTTACCGGCTGGGCTTGTGTCAACTGCCGGAAGATGGAAGAAAATGTGTGGCCAGAAGTTTCTGATGTGATAAGTGACTATACACTGGTTTCTCTTTATGTGGATCAAGACACCGATATCGAGGGTAAAGAACAAGGAATTACAGTAGCTGTAAATGGTAAAAAGCGCCAATTGCGCACCGTTGGAAACAAGTGGAGCTACTTCCAAAACAAGTGCTTTCTGACCAATACGCAGCCCTACTATGCCCTAGTTACGCCTAAGGGAGAGTTGCTAGCATCGCCAGTTGGTTATACCCCAGATGTGAAAACCTATCACGATTGGTTACAAGACGGGCTCAAGGAATATAAATCCAAATATTCCCAGGGCAATCCGATGTAAAACATCAAATAAAATTGTTAAATCATAAAGAAGCGTGTAATTTCGTCGCGCGCTCGGAAGATCGCTATAAGAC